>JBDTVZ010000001.1:0-516739 GCA_040006935.1 Candidatus Dojkabacteria bacterium
CTGCTTTCCTTCCGAAAACTTTTTCATAAAAAGCTGCCATTTCCTTAACTTGCATTGAACCTATATTGATATTGCTGAATTTCAACATATTATCGTTTTAAAAAATATTATTTTGCGTTTACTGAAAACTATCTCTATTATACTACTAGTTAACTAAATTTATGAAATATGATTATATAGTTGTTGGTGCTGGGATTGCTGGACTTTACACTGCTTATCAATTAAAAAAACAAGGCTTTAATGTTTTAGTTTTAGAAAGAGACCAAGATCCTGGTGGAAGAATGCGATCAGCAAAAATTGATGGTGATTATGAAAATATTGGTGCTAGTTTTATTACTAATAGCTACACACATTTACTTCAGTTAGCAAAAGAACTCAAACTTAAGTTGAAGAAGCCAGAAAGTATTGTGCATAATATTGGAATTGTAGATGAGAAGGGAAAAATTAATCATATTTCTGGAAATATTAAAGATATTCTTCAATTTAATAAAGTTCCGTTTTATCAAAAATTAAAGTTTTTATTTCTTGCTCCAATTATAGTTTTTCAGTCCTTTTTCAACTCTGTTCCAAATTACTCAAGACTTGTTCAATTTGATAATGAGAGCATGAAGGAATATATTTCCAGAACCGTGGGTAAAGAATTCTCAAAATATTTTATAGAATCGGCAGTTTATAATCTTTTTTCTCACTCAGGTAAATTATTTTCAAAAGCCATAGCTATTGGTGTATTTAAACATTTAATTCAGGGTAGAAAATATTATGATTTTAAAAAAGGATTAGAAGAGTTACCTATAAAAATTTCACAGAAAGTGGAAATTATTTATAATTTTGAAGTTGATAAAATTAAACGAAATGGTGGATACGTAATTGTTACATCTAAAAATGATAAGATGTTCGAATCATCCAAAGTTATAGTTGCTCTACCTGGCAACAAAGTACTGAAATTAATCGATGAACCTAATGTGGATGAAAAGGAATTTTTTTCTAAAGTTAAATATAGTTCACACATTAAAATATTTTGTGAAAGTAACGATGAAATACTTAGAAAATATGATCGTATAGTTTTTGCAGGCGAAAAGAATATTGCATCTATTAATGTTACACATAAAGAAAAAGATTTTGTAAAGTTTAGTTTTGGAATTCCTGATTTACCTGCAAAAAAATTATTAGAAAATAAGGATTTATCGGAAGCAATTCTAGAGGAATTTATTAAAGAAAATCTACCGTTCAAGTTAGATTTTAAAGTAATGGAGTTAGTTTTATGGGATTCTGCATTACCAATTTTTTACACTGGATACATTAAGAGAGCGTTGAAGTTTAAACAAACTAATACAATAGATAACCCTATTGTTTATGTTGGAGATTATCTATCTGGACCTTTTTTAGAAGGAGCAATACTTTCTGCTGTAGAGGTTTTTGGGTTTAAGTGAGTTTGTCTTTCATTTTAATTTTAACATGAACTTCTTTGGTCATTTTTTCTGTACTTACGTACCCTAATGCATCAATGTCTGGATCATAAAGTTCAATCATATCTAAATCAGGTCTCTCAAAAACCCTAGCTCCTTTTAATACTTTTCCATTTAACATTTCTTTTTTTAATTTTTTATATTCGTGTTGTTCTAAATAGAAATCAATATCTCCTACATGATGCCTGTACGGATCTGGTTTTCTGATATATAAGAATGTATATGTAGTTTCTGGAACATCATCTTTTGAGGAAATTATAATTGGCTTGTGAAGTCGAAAATATTTCTGATCTACATTGCCCGAAGATTCTGTTAATTCTTTCCTAAGATCAGTTAGTATTCTATACTCATCATCATAGTGACAAAAGAAACCAACATTTCCTGAATTTGGTAAATATTCATCAAAGGATTGCTTACAAAGTTTATAGCATTCGAAATGAATAAATTCGATTGCTTTCATTAAATCTTGTTCTGATGTAACAGGACTAAAAGTATATAGTTTCATTTATTTTTTCCTATTTTGCCTAAGTGAGTATTACTAAACGAATCTTGAAATTTAAGTCCATAACCTAAAACTCTATCCATACTTGAATGCGCAAAAATTATTATCCCAATCAAAGAAAAGATATTTACACTAGTAATTAAACCTATTAAATAGAGAGTTATTCCAATTGCCTTGTGATGAGTTAGATTGTAAGTAATTGAACCAATCTTTGGATTGATTAAGTAACCAATCATTCCTAAGTCTGGAGCCAGCAATAAAACTATAAATAAAATCCAAGAATATGGCAGCATTGAATATAAATACAATGCAAGAATAAACTGTGATAATTCTTCAATTTTTAAGAGTGTTTTCATAAATTATTTATTCTTTCTAAAATTTATCGATATAGGCTAAAGCTTCAGCTAGAATTTTATCTTTATCTTTTGAAGTATCTATAATGAGCCTCTCTTCCTTCCATTTTAAAAATTCTTTTTTCCTATTCTTAATATCTTCCCATGTAACTTCTGGAATTCCAAAGATATTTCTTACTCTGGCTTCTATTCTTTCTCTGTGGATCTTTTCATCTAAAGTACATTCTAATATTACTAACTTACAATTATGCTTTTTTGATAAGTTATTCCACATATCTCGTGCTTCTTTTACTGAGCTCACTGCATCAATAATTACAGAGATTCCTAGTTCTAAATGTTCATCAGCTAATGTTTCTGCAACTAAATATGCACTAAGACCAGTCTCAAAACTCTTTTTTAAACCACTTTTTAGAACTGCGGATTCTATCGGATCTACAGAAAAAATGGGAATTTTCAAGGAATGCGCAATTCCCTCAGCTAATGTGCTTTTTCCAGAGCCAGGTAACCCTGAGACTATTATTAATTTTGCCATACTAATTCATATTTTTGACTCGGCTTGGATTCTATTGTATCAAACACATAAAATTTCATGATTGATATCTTATACATTTGATGAGCATTAGGATCTTTGGCTTCTTCAATAGTTGATTTATCAATACCAAATCTCTCAGAAAAAGCTTTAAAACCTGCATTATCTTCCGATAAATCTTTTACAATCTCACATTTCCCTTCAAAATAAACTCCTCTTGGTTTCTCCCCTGGGTTATGTTGTCTGATTATATTTCCTGCAACAGTAGGATTTTCTGTAAGTTCTTTGCAGTGTCTGGTTGATGGAAGAGATTTGAAGTAAAGATTTAAATTTTCATCATATGCATAGTGTAGTTCGGAAACCCATGGAATGTTATCTTTTGAAGTTCCTAGAGATAAATGAATGACTTGAGGAATATACTCTCGAATAACTTTTTCTACGTCAGTAATCATGAGAAGTAAATAAAATTTATTTTTTTCTTTGCTCTTTTAACATTTCTATTGCCTTTTGAACTCTTCCAGCTCTTGTTTCTGGATTTTTGGTTCCTTCAATCCACAATGTGTATTGTTTTTTATGACTATTTGATAAACTATCAAAAAATTCTTTAGCTTTTTTATCTTTATCCAATTCTTTTTGTAAGTCTTCAGGAACTTCTACAACTCTTGGCTTATCGTCGTACTCTAAATCTATCTCCAACTTATCTCCAACTTTTGCTCCAGCTTTTTCTCTATTTTCCATACTTACACCAAGCATATATACTCCGTTATAAATAGCAATTGTGTTTCTATAGCTATACCCATTTATAGTTACAACAACTGGAACTCTTTTACCTTTTCCAAAACTCATAACTACGTCTTCTGGAATTTCAAATCCTGCTGTATTTCCACCACCAGAAAATAATTTTGTTTTAAATTTCATAATTATTTTTTTAAAGATAAACCTTTAGACTTTAATTCAGCTTTTAAAACACCCAAAGCTTTTGGTCCAATTCCGTGTAACCCTTTTAATTGAACTTCTCTAAACTTTACTAATTGCTCAACTTTACTCACTCCAACCGACGCTAAGGCCCGTATCGCTGGCGCTCCTACCCCTTTAGGAAAGTTACTTACTTTTTGTGAATCTCTAATTTTCATTATGCAGCTTTTGGATTATCTAATTGAAACATCCAGTTAAATCCATACTTATCTGTACAATCACCAAACCAACCAAAATATTCTTTCTTTAAAGGATGCTTAGTTTTTCCACCTTCTAATAATTTCTCATAGAGAGAATTTACCTCTTGTTCATTTTCACAAATTAAACAAAGAAAAACATTATTACCTTGAACTAAAGTTTTAGAATCATTTTGATCAGATGCCATCAACCTTAAACTTCCGCTAACTAAATCTGAATGCATAATACTTGAATGTGTTTCTGGAGGCATGCTTGCAGCTGCAGGAGTGTCTCCAACTTTATTGATAGTTAGTTCCCCACCAAAAACACTTTTATAAAATTCCATTGCTTCGTTTGCGTTTCCACTAAATCCTAAATATGCTACTAGTTTTGCCATATTACTTTTATAATAAATATTCTTTTTCGCTAACGTTTCCAAATCGTTTTAAAGCACGTTCATGTGCACGTTGAGCTTCGATTTCACGATTGTGAGGTTCTGAGTTAGTAATGAGAGAACTTAATAATCTCTTTGTAATAATAGAAGTTTCATCAATAGCCCTACTATAAGCTGTTTCATTAACTTTAGAAGGTTTATGGAAACCACTTATTTTTCTTACAAATTGTTCTGCAGCTGCCCTAATTTCTGCATCTGATGCAGGAGGATCAAAATTAAAAAGTGGTTTTATATTTCTACACATAAGTCTTCTTTAATATTCTTAATAATAAAACTATTAATCAGATAATGCAACCCAGTCTTTTACTACTGCCTGAAAGTCACAGTCACTATTTCTTTCTGAATAGTTATAATTACTATTACAAGTATAAGCTGCTAGAATAATGTAAATAATATTAATGCTAGATTATGGGAAACCCTGATAAATTAGAGTTTGACACTACAAATTTTCACAAAAACGAAAAACCTGCATCTATGTTTTCGGAAGTCACTGCATCATATATGTTAAAAGGAAGAGAGGGCTTATCGCAGTTAATTAGAGGTGGGAAATCATTTAGCTTAACCTTGGGAGAAAAATTAAAACAAAGGTTTGATGTAAGTGACAAATCTACAGTTATAAATATTGGAGATGGATTAGGATATAACTCAGAAGGTTTAAAGCAGACACTCCCTGGTAAATTAATAAATATGGATCTTTCACCAAATTTACTTAATGCTCAGAAAACCAGAAACCCAGAAATATCAATGGGTCAAGCTAATGCCTTACAGCTTCCTCTTGCCGATCATTCTATTGATCTACTAGTCAATAACGAAATGATTGCAGATCTAGAAGTTACACCAGTCAACTCGAATCAGTTGCAAATAGCTGTAAATGAACTCAAGAGAATAGGAGTTTCTGCTGAAGACGAAACAGCCATAGAAAATATATTAATAGATCTAGAAATTATTTCACAAATAGGCAACTCAAATAAATTAACTTTAGTCAAATTATGTCAGTTATATCTAAAGTACAATCTAACTATCCCTCAAAATACACCAGAAGTAATTTATATTAATACCGGAGCAATTGAATTTATAGAAGAAATAAATAGGGTACTGAAAGCCGGTGGAGGTGCTTGGATTTCTGAATTTGGATCAGATGATCCTAATATGCTGTCAAAGCATGTGAAGCTCCCGGGTCATTATGAATGGTCTATTAGGTTTCATGACTTAAAGAAAGTTGCAGAAACTTTAGGTTTAAAGTGTCAAATTGTGGATTTAAATGATTTTATTGGTATTAAGAATGACGAATGGTGTATAGAAAGAGTTGATACATCAAGTGGTGAAGCAGACTATATGACATTCGAAGAAGCTCATCAATTAAACCCTGAGAAGTATAATGAAAATACAACATACATGGCAATCTCTGATTCTCTTCCTACAGATTCTATCCCTGAAGTTCTTGCTCTAGAAAAAAAGGGAGTAAAAATAAGGCATGGTGATCCAGCTATTTCAGCGTTAATGGATGAATTATCAAGGCAACCTCATGCAATGATCAAACCCACTAAGCCTATCCTAAAAAGATTAGGAGATTTTACAGATCATTTTAAAATATTAATTATTGAAAAACCTTAATCTCTATCGTTAGTTTCATAATTAAATATTATAAATTCTCTAGAAGAAAAAGCTGAAGTAATAAAAAAAACTTCGAAAGTTACCTTCTTAAGAGAGATTAGAGATTTGTTACAGAAGAAGCGATATTAAACAATAATATGATCTTCTTTAGTCCAACCAGGCTCAGAATAAATTTCGACCCAACTCTCATCATCACTTTTTGCCCAGTGTATTTGTGAAGGCTTAATAATATATTTATCTCCTTCTCTTAGATGAATGGGATTATTATCAATGTACAATTTCAAATTACCTTTAAGTATGGTGTAATATTGTGTCATCTTAAGGTGTTTATGTGGTTTACTGGAAATTATGACTTCAACTGCCTTGTCGTATTCTGGATGTTCTTCTACTGGCTCAACTTCACTTACGAAATGTAGCCCTCTTCCATCAACGTCCCATGCTCGTTTATTCGGAAATTTATCAGAAAGCTCTTTTAGTATTCTTTCTGAACGTTCATTTAGACTTTCTTTGGAATTATCCATATGATTTTTTCTTTTCTAAATTTTCTTTAATTCTAAATTTGATAATCTTCTCTATTAATTCCAAGGGTAAAGGTTTATCTAATGGTAATTGTATAGTTCCTTTAGAAGTAACATATTGTGCGGTTTCCTCTTTAAACGCTGCAACACCAGAAGGAAATGGATAAAATCCAATGTGATTTTTAAATGCAGCAAAATAAGCTAAACCTTTTCCATTTAATTTAAACGTAGGCATTTGGTAGGCAATAGTTTCCTCAGCTTCTGGAGCTAGATTTTTAATAAAGCTTCTTAACTCTTTTAACTTCCCTTGAACTTCAACTGGAGCTTTATCTATATATTCGTCAATTGTAGTAAATACTTGTTTATTCATATATTTTTTATAATAAATTAAAGTTTATCATAAAATAAATGGCGGAGGAGACCTGCCTAAATTTTATTTTGGCAGGCAAGCAGGATTCGAACCAATTAAAATTCGGAGGGTAAGAGATTCGAACTCTTGGACCGGTTGCCCAGTCACAGTCTTTCCAAGACTGCGCACTCGACCACTATGCGAACCCTCCAGACAGCTGATTATAGCAAACTTTAATGTTTGCTATAATGTAATATCTCCTTGCGTAAATTTAAATATTATTAACTGGTTAATGGAAAATAAGAAACCGAATGAAAAGTCTATAAAAAACTTACTTGAAGTAGACGAAGAAACTGTGAAAATTTTAAAAAGCATAGATAAAAGATTAAAGAAATTCAATTCATTTAATCTTCCAGTTGCTTTTGTTCGAGGACTTTTTACAGGTTTAGGTTTTGTTTTTGGGACAACAGTTCTTTTAGCATTTACAATACTTGTCCTTAGACAATTTATTACGGTTCCTGTTGTTGGAGGTTGGGTTAGCGATATTATTAATGTTGTGGAAAGAAAGTAATATTTTAAATACTTCAGATAAAATATGTTTAAGGCTCTTCAATTATATAATCAAAGATTTGATGAGAAACTCAGTGAACCCCTTCAACAAATTTACAGTGATTTAAAAAATTTGCTTATTAAATATGCACTAGAGGATCTCAGTACAGATGCTATAAAACATCTAAATATTGATGAAGATGAAAATGTACTAATCCAACTTATTGATGTCTTTATGTTGGAATTTGCTTCTATTGATGGTTTAATCGAGGATTTTGAAATTCTAAGAAATAAGGTAAAAGATTTACATTTAAACAACCTTAGTATAGAAGATCTTAAAAACTTTCTTACTCAGACTGGTGAAACAAAAGTCAATAATGAACAAATAAATATAAGACATGAAGTGCAAGAACTTGTAGGTATTACTAATGTTGAAATTCTCGGAGAGTATAAATTATTTAAAAAACTAATACTAGTACTAGATAGACTAGGTATTAAAGATTTAAATGAGTTCTCCTATATATCTTTAAAAGATCTTTATGCTTACTTTAAAGCACTGGGTGAAGATAGTATATTTTTACTAATAGAATTTCTAGAATCAAATAAAATTAAATTGATAAATGAAGGTATAGGTTTTAGGGTATTTAAAACATATGTTGAGCTAGTGTCGTTAGAAGAATCAATAGCCACAAGAAATAAAATTAGGGCAGTATATAGGGCTCTTATTGAAAGTAATGTATTCTTAGCTAGACAATATGATTTTTTAGAGGTAAAGGATTTTTTCCGCTTTAACTTCGATTCTTTAGACGAAGTATTTGAAAGTAAATATGAATTTGAAATCTCGCTCGAAATAGAGGAAATATTAATTAAATTTGGTATACTGCCAAATCTTAGCCCACAAAGAAGGAAAGGGGGCTTTAGTTTGGAAAAAATACAACCTGAACTAACGAAGTTATTTACACATTTAAATAGGAGTGGCCAATTAGATGATTTTATAAATTACGCAACTAACAATCCTTACAGAGAATTGATTGATATTATAACAGAATTAGTTAGGAAACAAGGTTGGAGAATTCAGGACATTGTGGGCATTGAAAATATTGATCTACTTGTATCATTTGATTTTATAAAATTTCTAACAAAAAAAAACATAGTATCTAAACAAAGAGAGAATTACTTATATGAAGTTAATGAAGAAATTAGTGATCTAGCTGAATATAAAGGAATGACCGACCTTCAGCAACTTTATAAAATGAATGCAATTAGTGGAAGATTATTTCATAGTTTAAGAAGAGCAGGTATTGATAATCTACAAGATTTTCAGTTTATGACTGCAGATGATTGTATGTTAATTAGAGAATTTGCCGAACTTTCCTTAAAAAAGGTTATGGAATTAATGAAATTAAATAATATTTCTTTTTCGAAAAGATCGAGTCATGAAAGAATCTTTTCTAATGTTGTCGCTAGTCCTAGGTATAACAACATTAAATATATTTTCCAAATTCTTAAGAAACAAAACATCTACTACGTTTCACAATTTATTTTAAGTTATCCAGATGTTGAAATCTTTATTAATGAAAATGAAGAGGTATTAAGTGAAACATATGGTACCTTGAATGATTTAGACTATAAATTAAATATAATAAAGGATCTTTTCTACCTAGGAATTGTTCTTCCTGTAGAAGCCTAATTACCTTACAAAACTTTCTTTAACCACTCTCCAGTATAGCTGTCCGAGTTTTTAGCTATCTGGTCGGGGGTTCCTTCAGCTATGATATTCCCACCTTTGGCTCCTCCTTCTGGTCCTAAATCAATAATCCAGTCTGCTGTTTTTATAACATCTAAATTATGTTCTATAACCAAAACTGTATTTCCTTTTTTTACTAAACCATGGAGTACAACTAAAAGTTTTCGAACATCTTCGAAATGAAGTCCCGTTGTTGGCTCATCAAGAATGTAAAAGGTTTTTCCTGTTTGTCTTTTAGAGAGTTCTGATGCAAGTTTTACTCTTTGTGATTCTCCACCAGATAAAGTGGTAGCTGCTTGACCAAGTCTAATATAACCTAAACCAACATCCATCAAAGTTTGAAGTTTTACAGCGATTCCTGTGATATTTCTAAAAAATTCAACTCCTTCTTCAATAGTCATGTTTAATACATCAGAAATATTTTTTCCTTTGTAATCAATTTGCAGAGTCTCTCTGTTGTATCTGTGACCATCGCAAACATCGCACTTTACATAAACATCAGGAAGAAATTGCATTGAAATTCTAATTACTCCTGCACCTTCACATTTTTCACATCTTCCTCCTCTTACATTAAAGCTAAATCTACCAGATTTGTAACCTCTAACTTTAGATTCTTTAGTCTGAGCATAAATCTCTCTAATCAAATTAAATATTCCAGTATAAGTAGCTGGGTTTGATCTTGGAGTTTTTCCAATTGGAGATTGGTCAATATTAATCACTTTGTCCAAATGTTCTAAACCTCTAATCTCAGAATATTCTCCTGGTTGTTCTTTTGATCCATAAAAATGTTTTGAAAGAACATTATAAAGTACGTCATTTACTAAAGAAGATTTTCCACTTCCTGAAACTCCAGTAACTGCTACAAATTTTGAAAGAGGGACTTCTAGATCAACACCTTTCAAATTATTATGTTTTACTCCATAAAGTCTTAATTTTTCTTTTGAATTATCAAATTTACTATCTTTAACTGCACCAATTTTCTTTAACTCTTTTTCTATATTTTCTCGAGTTACTTTCATTTCTCCAGACAAATACTTTGCAGTTATTGATTCTTTATTATTTAAAATATCTTCTAACTTACCTTGTGTAATAACTCTACCACCATGTTCGCCAGCTCCAGGACCGATATCAATAATATAATCAGCTTTTCGAATTGTATCTTCATCGTGTTCTACAACAATAACTGTATTTCCAATCTCTTTTAATCTTTCTAAAGTATCAATTAGTTTTGCATTATCTCTTTGGTGTAAACCAATTGATGGTTCATCTAAAACGTATAAAACTCCTGTTAAGCCTGTTCCAATTTGTGAAGCTAGTCTAATTCTTTGTGCTTCCCCACCAGATAAAGTTCTTGCTGTTCTATTTAATGTTAAATAATCTAAACCAACAGAAACTAAAAAATTTAATCTAATTCCAATTTCTTTAAATATTTGCTTCCCAATTTCCCCTTCTTGATTAGATAAATCATCTTCTGATAAATCAATAGATGAGAGATTAAACAGTTCTTTCAAGATTTCAGAGACGTCATTGCGAGGAACCGAAGGTGACGAAGCAATCTCATCTTTAGGTAAGTTCTGAATCCATTCGTGAGCGTTTGAAATGCTCATGTTTCCAACATCTACAATGTTTAAACCATTGATTGTTACAGCTAAAACTTCTTTTTTTAATCTATATCCTTTACATTCAGTACAAGTTTTTTCAGTCATATATTCTTCAATTTCAGATCGAATATATTCAGAATCTGTTTCTTTGTATCTTCTCATTAAGTTAGAAATTACACCTTCAAATGCAATTTGTATTTTTTTAGATTCACCATTTGAATCAACATAATCAACAGGATATTTTTTATCTTCAATTCCATATAAAATTTTATTTAAATCTTTTTCTGGAAGTTGCCCAATAGCTTTTCTTAAATTAATCTTTTCTGTTTTAGCCATTGACTCAAGAAGTTTGAAGGTAAACGAAGAAGTATTTTCAATCATTCTTGCCCATGGGTAAATTCCACCTTCCATAATTGTTAAACGAGGATTGTAAACATTACTAGGATCAACTTCTTTAATAGTACCTAAACCATTACAAACAGGACATGCTCCAAAAGGAGAGTTAAATGAAAATGAGTGAGGTTCTATTTCTGGGAAAGATTCTCCGGAATCTGGATCAACTAATTTCTCCGAATAGAAAATATCTCCATTTGTTCTCAGACCACTTATCTTATAATCTGTTTTATCGCTGTGTTCAGTTAAATTTATTAAAACTTCTCCTTCTCCTAAATTCAAAGCTAGTTCAATAGAATCTGTAAGTCTTTTTACAAAATCTTTATCATCTTTTGATTCTTTTTTAATTACTAATCTATCAATGACTAATTCAATATTATGTTTTACAAATTTATCTAATTTTATTTCCTCTTCAAGATTATAGGTGTTTCCATCAACCCTAACACGAACATAACCTTGAGCTAGAAATCTTGTAAATAACTCTTCATAAGTTCCTTTCCTATTTTTAATTAGAGGAGAAAGAATCATTATTTTAACCTCACCCGGCCGTTGGCCATCATCTCCACTTTGTGGAGAGGGGCTGGGGGTGAGGTTAGGATAGTTCAAAACTGCATCCACAATTTGTTGAGTACTTTGCTTTTCTAGCCTTCTTCCAGTAATTGGACTTCTGGGATGACCAACTCTTGCAAATAAAAGTCTTAAATAGTCATAAATTTCCGTAACAGTTCCAACAGTTGATCTTGGGTTATGTCCAGAAGTTTTTTGATCAATAGAAATTGCTGGGCTTAAACCTTCAATTAAATCCACATCGGGTTTATCCATTAAACCTAAAAATTGCCTTGCATAAGCAGATAAAGATTCAACATATCTTCTTTGTCCTTCGGCATAAATTGTGTCAAAAGCAAGGGAAGACTTACCAGAACCAGAAAGCCCAGTAATTACAGTTAATTTATCCTTTGGAATATCTACATCAATATTTTTTAAGTTATTTGTACGAGCTCCGCGAACTTTTATTGTGTCCAACATAGTAGTTTTGTTAATAGCTCAAATCTCTCATTATAACACAAATTAGTTATACAGGCATTAGATTATGAAAGACGTATTCATATATATAAATCGGAAACAATGACCTGATATAAGAAAAAATTTGAAATTAGAAAATAATACTGATACAATAACAGCATGAAATCATCAATAAATAGTAACAAGCATAACTTTTGGATGTATTCTAGAGAGAATTCTGGAGGTTATTGTATGCTTTGTACTATTTAGATAGATTTTTTAAACAAACATTCAAACCTCCAGTAAAATGGAGGTTTTTTTTTGCGAATCAGCAATATTCTTATATTAATTTTATGAACAATACTTACAGAGCACACAACTATTGGAGAGAGCCACCTTAGGAGGGTATTGTTTTACTACTTATTTTTTAACCTCCTAATACAACCATATTAGGAGGTTATTTATTTATTTATTTTTCAATTTATGAACACATTAACAACCGAAACTATTAATAATGTTGAAAGTATAGAAGTCAATAAGCAGAAGTTTTTGCCAGATTCAATTGATGATTTGGTAAATCGATTGATGGATAATCGAATTCAGCTAAAAGTCATATCTAATGAATTAGGTTTAGATTCAAATTACCTAAATCTTTTAAACCAAACAGCAATCCAGGTAGGTTTTGCTGAGCAGAATTTCCCAATAACTACGCTATTCCCAGATGGCATTGAAGAATTGAAGCGATCATTATCAATATTGGACGAAATCGCAAAAATTCTAGAGTCAAATGGTTTGCAGGCATCGCTAAATTCCTTAATACCTTTAAAGTTCGATGCTTTTGTGAAAAGTGGCTATGCAGCATGTGATTTTTTAGTAATTCCAAAGAGCCAAGGACAGAATCAAAAACTACCATTGCTGGGAAGTGAAAAGCAAAGGACATCGTTATCAATGACTCCTTACATTCTTTTAGAATTTACTGAAAAAATGTTTAACGAAGTTTTAGAAAAAATTATGACTTATCAGCAACTTTTTAAAGAAAAGAAAAATACTTCTTCATCAGAACTAATGCCAATGACAAAAACCGAGAAGAAAGCAATAGTCGAAGTATTGATTAATGATATGAAACGAGCATTTGAGCTCTGTAATCAGAATTATTTTCAATTTATTTCAATCTTAAATGAGAAGATAATATTTAGGCTGTCAGGAAAATCTCTGAAATCAACGGAGGCAGAGATTAGTTTTGAATTCTTTCTTAAGTTTGGTGTTAATGACTTTGAAAAATTTTTTACAAGATTAGCTAACGCTGGCTTCCCCGTAGGAAAAGACTTCAAGACTTTTAAAATGGTTAGCAAAGAAAAACGAATGATTGGATTATCTATAGTAAATCTAAACCCATTAACACTAATATCAGACGATGGGAGTAACTTTTTATTTCAGGAATTATTGGAACAAAAAAATATTTTCCCTACAAAAGAATTAGCTTACTTTTTAGACTTTTCAGGTTTATTGCCGCAAATATACTTAGATGATAATCAAATTGAGTACACACCATACGATGAAATTCAGCAAGTTCTGCAGAAGCTAAGCCTAGAACCTGTAATTTTCCCATACCGAGAACGACAAAATATTGATATAAATAGTGCAACTACAATTTTCGATTTTTATGCTTACCTTTTAAATAATGAGCAATGAAAGATAATTACAAAAAAAGAAAAGAATTTCTAAAAACCCTTATTGAGGTTAATTCATTAGATGTAATTTTACTTTACTCACACAATCTAGATTCTAGATATAGCAAGTGGATTGCTGGAGTAACAGCGCAGAGTTTCCACTATTACTTTATAACAAGAAGTAAATCCGGATTTTTTGAGATAAGTTATTTAGCAGATGAACTGAGAACTTTGGCTGACGAAGAAGTAATAGATATTGAGGATAGCGACATAGAAGACCAGATGTCTGAGCTTTTAAAAACTTATAAAAACATTGGTTTTGTAGGTGAAATGCCATATTTACACATAAGTAAATTAAAAGAAAAAGTATTCGTGAACCTTACAAGCGAAGTAGATGTACAATTATTATCCAAATCTGACTTGGAAATCTCTAAAATCAAAGAATCCGAAGATATTGTAAATAAGACTTTCGAACTTATTAAATCTAATATTAAACCTGGAATAACAACCGAGTATTTAGCTACAGTTATAGAAAAATTCTTTTTAGAAAGAAACGTAGTGAATGCATTCGCTGTTTCTATCGCAACCTCTCAACACTTGAGACAAAGTACAATTGCTACACCAGATAAAACAAAAATTAGCAAAGAAGATTTTTTGTGTATAGATATAGGAGTTAAGAAAAATGGCTACTATTCTGATCGTACAATGATGTTCTTTCTAGAAGATAATGACATTAAGAGAGCTTATCAAGTTCTAACAAGAATTAATCGAGAGGTTACCGCTATTGTGAAACCAGGAATTACTTTGGGTGAAATTGTTGACCAATATAATCAAAAGTTAAAAAATGAAGATTTAAATAACGAACTAGATGTTTCTAACTTAGGACATTCAATTGGTTTTGGGTTGCATGAATATCCTAATTTCTATAAAGAAAAACAAAAGGGTCTCGTATTAGAAAAAAATACAGTTATAACTTTAGAACCAGAAGTTACTTTTCAAGGGTTTAAACTAAGAGTGGAAGATATGGTTTATATTGCTTGATTGCTTAGCCTAAGCCTCTTCATTATAGCTCTGTCTTGCCATTGTTTGCCAATCCTCAAATTGCCTATGGTTTGTTAACTGTGTGATCTTTCCTTTAAGTAGTCTATTCTCAACAATCCTTGCATACTGTGTATATGCTGTAATCTTCCGACTATCATCTTGTTTTAATTTAGTAACTATTTCTATCACAAAATTCTCTTCCTCCAGCTCATGTATTTCAATACTTAGATAGTCAATTCCCCTCCATGCTGCATTTCTGTGGCTAGTAATATGCTCCAATAGTTCATTTATTAATCTAGCAAGCGAGTTTATATATTTCTTATCTTCCAGTAGTGTAAGTAAAATTTTAGAAAGGCGATCTCTTAAATTATTTAATGTAAAATCTTTCAATTTCTCTGGTAATAAAACTCCGGGATATGCAAAATGCTGATTAATAGATATACTAATCCCATCAGGTGTTTTATGGATAGAAAATTTGTTTACTATTTGTTCTTGAATAGGGTCTGAGTTTTTTTGTTCTTCTTCAGTCTTAGATTGAGTCGCAGTTAATTCAGGCAGTGCTTCTTCTAAAGGGAAGACTGCAAAGCTAGATCTCATAGATTCCAGAAAATATCTGATAAACCTTCTTATTAATTCATCCTTACCCTCAGTTAGATAATCTGGGACAAGATCTGAATATATATTTTTCATGCTCTGAAATACACTTTCTTTATCTAAAGGTTTTTTGAAATCTGGTTGGTCAACAAAAGAAGCATCAATATTATCTATGACAGCTGCAGTATCAAATATCTGTAAAATCAACTTGGTGATAGAAGACTCAGCTTCTCTAACTCCAATATTAACAAAACATAATATGTATAGCGCGATTAGATAAGTGAAAGCAATTTGCGCATTATTTAAATTTATATATTTATAATTATTTTCAATTCTTATTTCTAAATCTGGCAATATCAGCTGACTCAATTTAATCAATTTATCAGTATCCGCTATATATTCCTTACTAAGCATTGAGAAAAATGTGGATTGGTGGGATGTTTTTTCCATAACGAATTAATAAACGTAAAGAAGCAAACTCTTCAAGTAATCAATTTCCGAATGGAATGCGTTTATAGGATGATCCATTCCTAATCTGTGCCTTTGAAGTATTGTAATATTTTTCCCAGCTTCTACTGCAGCTCTTGCAACAACTTTTTCAAATTCTTCTCTAGGTAAGTGATACGAGCAAGAACAAGTTAATAAATAAGATCCTTTATTCATTTGTCTTAAAGTTGTTCTATTGATCTCTGCGTAACCTTTCTTTGCTCTTTCTACATCTTGTTTCTTTTTTGCAAAAGCTGGTGGATCTAGGATAATGAAGTCATACATACTGAGGTCATTTTCTCGCAGAAAAACGAAAGCGTCTTGAGCATAAAAATTAGATTCCAATCCTTCTTTATCTAAAAATCCATTTATTTCAAAATTCTTTTTTGCTGTTTCTACTGCATCTTCTGCAATATCTATAGAATCTACACGTTTCGCTCCACCCTTTGCAGCGTGAAGAGAGAATCCTCCTGTATAAGAAAAACAATTTAATAACTTTTTATCTTTTGCCATAACTCCAACTAACTTTCTCATTTCTCTCATGTCTAAGAATAACCCAGTCTTCTGAGAGTTTCTTAAATCAATAAAAAATTTTAAACCACTTTCCTTAACTTCAATATCATTTTTCTCTTCACCCCAAAGAGTTCCTTCAAAATATTCAAGCCCATCTTTAAATCTAGCCGTCATTGTTGATTTCTCATAAATCGAAACTATCTTAATGTTTAACTTCACACAGGCTTCTCTTAGAGTTTCGACTAAAACCTCTTTAAGTTTATCCATTCCAACTGTAGCAATTTGAAGAACTAAAACATCATTATATCTGTCGACAATTAAACCAGATAAATTATCTCCTTCGCCATTTATAATTCTGTAGCAGTTAGTATTTTCATCAAATAGCTGTGTTCTTAAAGTAAATGCTCGTAAAATATTATTCTTTAAAGATTCAATAGGATCTTCATTATTATAGTTAAGCATCCTTACTTGAATTATACTTTTGCTATTAAAATATCCATGGCCAAGCAAATCTCCATTGAATGTAAATACTTTTACGATTTCTCCTTCTTCAATCCCTTGAGCACTTTTTACTGCTCCAGAAAAGATCCAATGATGGCGATATTTAATTGGAATTTCCTTTCCTGGTTTTAGTGTTACGCTTTTCATAAGTTTTTATTATTTTGCTTTAATAAATCACCTCTCACATCAAAAAAAACATCTTCTAGCATTTTCGTTTCATCAATTTTAAAATGTCCTAGAACATAATCTGCACCACTGATCTCGTTTCTAATAGACATTTCTCTATTATCTACTCCTATTCTCAATCTCCAAAATTTACTTGTTCCAATTCGATTCTCAATTGATAAAATACCATTATGAATTTTTGGTCCTTTATTAAATTGAAGTTTGTAGGAACCTAACCTTAAATCTAAGTCATCATGAATAACTAAGATTTCTTCTGCTTTTATTTTGTAAAATTTCATAATTAACGAAACAGATTCACCAGATACATTCATCATAGTTGTGGGCTCAGCAAAAGTCTTTTTTTCACCTTCAAAGTCTCCCATATACATTAAAGCTTTTAATTTTGGCTCTTCTAAAAATCTTCTAGTTCCTGCAAGTTTTTCCGTAAAATCAAAACCTACATTATGGCGTGAATTTACATAAGCTCTACCTATATTTCCAAGCCCAACAATAAGTCTAATTTTCTTAATATCAAATTGTTCCTGTATAGAGGAATTTTCCATTACTTTAAAATGTAACCTTTAAAGCCATATAGTGCAACATTTTCAATAATCTTATCAATGTTATCGTTTGTAGGATAAACACCAATATACTTTTTAGAATCCGCTTCTATTTCCTGTATATTTTCTAAAGTATCGTTTGTTTGTATCCCTGATATCTCTGTTTTAAATCTTTGCAGAAACATATCGAATGACAATACTTCCGCTTGAACATCTGCAACTGAATAGTTTAATTTAGGATCATTTGAAACTTCTCTCTCAGGCCAAACATAAGCATCTGAATTCATTTCAAATAAAACTTTACTTCTATCAACACCCAAGCTAGCAATGTACTGAATCACCTTCGTTGACCAATTAAGGGGAGCTACATTGCCGGGAAGAATAGAGTATTCATTAGTATAACCATAAACCTGAATCACTAGCTCATCCACTTGTTTAGATAGATCTAAAATATTTACGGTCTTCATAAATGCATTGGAAACTTGTAAGAAATTATTATAATCAACTTCCTTTCCCCAAATCGGATATATATAAACACCTAGAGTTATATTCTTAGTTTTTAACTGATCTTTAAGAAGGTTAATTAAATTTAGATAATCTTTAATATATGTAAAGGAAGTGTCCAAATATATTTTCTTAGAACCAGAGGTTGTTGCATCATTCACTATTACATTTGTAAGCTTAATGTTATCGAAAGCTGAGGTCTCAGTTAATGTTTTTAAAGAAAAGAAATATATTGGCACAAAATCAGGGTTAGTTTTGTCTGAATTTGGAATCGCATGATCGTCAATTGTTAAGTCTTTCGAAATTTCAAAAACCTTTGCTGTTCTATAATTAACAGAAGGATTTTGAACTTGTTCAACTGCAATCGAAGAGTTATATCCAATGATTAATTGGGATTTATCCTTCTGTGCAGTTGCAACATTTTCTAGATTTCTACTTTCGGCTTCAGCTTTAGAGATAGTGTCATCATTGACTGTTGCATTACTATCTACTTTGTTGATCGTAATATCCCTTCGAATAAAAAACACATATGCTAAAACCAGACTAAATGCTACAAGAACTAGAATTAATATAATTGTAAGAAATTTCAAAAAGGACTTTAATAAATCTCTTTTTTTAGATGTACTCTCAACCTCATTAACCTGTGGTGAAAATGGGTGTGGAAGAGTCTCTGGTACAGTTTTAACAATAGGAGCTGACACTGGCTCGTCAATAATAGATTGTATTTGTTTATTTTTAAACCCAAACATTTTATTTTGATTCTATTGTATCTAAAATAGTATTAACTAATTTATCAGCGAATTTATTTTGTTCTCTTGGAACGTGTTTAAATTCAATCTTTTTAAAGTTTTTCTCTAAATATTTCACCTCTTTATGTTGTTCTTTAATTGAATCACTAGATACTTTATAAATCCCAGTAATTTGTTTGATAGCAAGTTCACTATCCATGCAGACTAATAAATCATCGATACCATTTTTCACAGCTAGCTTTAATCCATTGATCAATCCTGAGTACTCTGCATTATTATTAGTTACTGTTCCTAAAAATTCACCTCCAAAATCGGATAATTTCCCTTCGGAGTCCAAAAGAAAGTAAGCACAAGCAGAATTTCCCGGATTACCTCTTGAGCCACCATCTGTAAATAGAGTAAACATCAAAGCTAGTTAATAATTAATAGTTAAGAGTTAATAATTGAATAAACAGTGAATCTGGACTGTTTAACTATTAACTTTTAGCTCTTAACTAAATTTATACTTGTGACATAAAGTAGGATACATTTCTTACCCATTGATCTTGATTATCAGATGGGCCTCCATACTTTCTTATTATACAATACAAGTCACCTTTGCAGGGTGCAATAAATCTTTGGGAAATAACACACGACAGTTTTGTTAAAGATTGTGACCAACCAGTGTATTGAACACCATCTAAATATCCAAAAGGATTATAGATCTTATACGGAACTTTCCCCAATCCGGATTCGTTTCCGGCTATTCCTACAAGAATTTTATAGTCTCCACCGCATTCAACTGCTTTCCTCACCATTATTCCACCATAACCTTTCATTGGCGAGTCATAGCTATTAAAAAGATTTTCAACTCGAGCAGTCCATTCCTCTATATCAGCTTCCTGTTTTGCTTCTGCTACACGTTTTGCTTTTGCTACTTTTGCTTCTTCTATCTTCTCCTGAGAGGCTAAATGTAGTGCATTTACTACATCAGCTTCTGTTATTTTGATAGTAAATCCCTTATTTAATGCATTTAAATCCCCAATCCAAATTCCGGAGAGAATAATTAAAACTATAGAAATAGTTACAAGAGAGGAAGCGATAATGTGAGAATCGTAATAATTTACGAAGTTCTTGATTTGCTTTACTAATTTCTTTTTATTAAATTTAACTCTGAACTTTATTCTAGCCATTTCAGACTTCCTAATTTAACAATTAGTTCACGATCGTCATCTGGAGCTATTATACAGTATGTGAGCTTATTACACTTCCCACACCTGTAAACTATTTGATTTCGACTATTCTTAACTCTAAGTCCAATCGGTTTTAGTAAACCTTTACAATCATTCGCTCTGTCTCCTGGATTAATATCAACGTGTTGGCTATATAAGCAAAAAATACAATGGTCTCTTGAGCTTGATGGATGGGCAGGTGTGACTTTCCCACAATTTAAGCAAGTAAAGGACTTGTTGTTCTTTTGAAATTTCTTTTGATCCATTTAAATTAAATATATAACTAAACCAGCCAAGGCAGATCCCATAAGTCCAAGTGTTAAATACTTAGCATATTTTCTTGTTCCAATTGTATAAGCATAAATGCTCTTGGCAACAAAATTAACAAAATTAGTCAGTAAAAAGGCAATCAGTGCAGTATTAACATCAATAACCCCATTTGTAAGTAATCCGGCAATTGCAATTGTGGGTGCATCTACTCCTATAACTCCCGATAAAGCAGTAACTATAATTACAAAACCTGTATTAATATTTATTAATTGCATTGCTTGCACAACTAAACTAAGTACAACAATAATAGAAACAAATTTTAAAGCTGGTACAACTGAAAAAGCTTGATATTCGACAGTAATGCTTTTGGAAGATCCTCCTCCATATAAAAATATTAATAAACTACCAGTTACAAATCCAAAGATTAGAACTACTAAAGTAACTGGAAATGCTGCAATGAATAAATCTTTATTAATTATCAATAGAAGAGTTGTTACAACCACAAAACTTACGGCATTTGAAACAATTGCAGCTCCAGATAGAAGGATATCTTCTTTCTTAGTCTCTTTTGACTTTGAAGCGAAAGAAATAATTCCCGAGGTAGAAGAAATAAAACCAGAGAAAATTGATGTGAAAAATAATCCTAATTTTTCTCCCGTAAGTCTACTTAAAATATAACCTAAGAGATTAATGCCAGAAATTATTACTACTATTACCCAAATCTGAAAAGGATTTCCTAAACTAAAATTTTGTAAAGCAGTACTACCAATATTAGTTACTCCAATAAGTGAAAAGAAATCTCCAAGCGTAAATACATGATCGGGGAAGACAGGTAGAATTACTAATGCAATTAATCCAAAACTAAAAACATCAATAACTTCACGGTGTTGAATTTTCTTAATAAATTTTCCAAAGCCTCTTTTCTGTGAAAGGAAAAAAGCCATTAAAACTAAAATAACCAACACAACTTCCAATTTTATTATTGAAGATGTTGTTAGAAATCCTAAAACGAAAGTAATTATTACTGCGATTTCTGTTGTTATTCCAAAAGCTTCCTTCAATTTTACATTCATAAAGTAAGCTATTAGTAAAAATCCAGCTAATGCAAGAATTAGAAAAAAACTTAATATTTCTAAATGATTTACAAAAAGAATCCCAGCAATCCCACCCATCAACGATATTAAAGTATAAGTTCTAAATCCTCCAATTCTACTTTTCTCTTCTTTCTCTGCTTTTTCCACTCCATTTTCTTCAATTTCTCTAGTT
The DNA here is from genome assembly GCA_040006935.1 of Candidatus Dojkabacteria bacterium. Classification (GTDB taxonomy): domain Bacteria; phylum Patescibacteriota; class Dojkabacteria; order J137; family J137; genus JBDSRX01. The sequence goes on from JBDTVZ010000001.1 coordinate 21,760, forward strand.
TCGGTTTCCAGACCCAATATGGCACCAAATAGTACAGATAATAGAATCTTGGTAAAAATATTAAGCTCAATCATAAATCTATTATGTACTAATGTTAAAATAAAAAAGTCTTATATAATTTACCATATGGATAAAAAGAAAGTAATAGTTGTAGGTGGCCCTACAGCTACTGGTAAAACTCAAACAGCATTTGAAATAGCTAGGTCAATTGGAGGCGAGATAATAAGTGCAGACTCGCGACAAATATATAAATATTTAGATATTGGAACCAATAAGGAAATCCCAATAGATATTCCAATCCACTTAATAAATTTAATAAATCCTGATGAAAGATTCAATGTCTATGAATTCCAAACCATGGCACTTAAAAAGATAGATGAAATTATAAGTAGAGGGAAAGTCCCAATCATTGTAGGAGGAACCGGGTTATATATAGATTCATTAATCAGAAGCTATGAACTAAGAACTAAAGATGAGAACTATTCCGGGAGATCTCAATTTGAAACTTTAAGTGTAGCCGAACTTCAGCAACTTATAAATTCTTATGATTCATCAATTTTATCTCAATTAAACAATAGTGATAAAAATAATCCGCGTCGTCTAATCCGATTATTGGAAAAAACAAATGAAACTGTTGCCAATAATAGGTATAATAACCTGGATTTCCTTTTTCTTTATCCGGAATATGATTGGGAAAAGCTAAAAGAAAAAATAAATTCAAGAGTAGAAAAAATGTTTGAAAGTGGATTAATTGAAGAAACTAGGAGAGTTATCCAATTAGGATATTCTAAAAATTGCGATGGTTTAAATATAATGGGATATAAGCAAATAGTAGAATTTCTTGATTCCAAAATAAATTTAACAGAGTGCATCGAACAAGTTAAGATTGCACATAAGCAATATGCTAAAAGACAACGAACTTGGTTTGAAGGCAAAGGCAGAGGGTATAAATTAACTAAGTATAATAATACAAATGAAGCTTTGGATGCTTCAATAAAATTTCTAAAATGAGAGTAGATATAAAAAGTATTTTAAGAAAACTTATTTATTTCTTTTCAATCGCGATCACAACTTTAATTCTAGTCGAAATATCAGACAAATCTTTCTTCACCTCAATTAACAATTTCATCGCAAGAGTTTTAAATTTCTATCGAGTAAGCGAGATAAATATCGTTAGCTTAACTTCTATAAACATTCGGATTGCTAACTTTAGTACAGAAACTAGTTCAGTTATCCTCATTATCATTTTAGGCTTAATTGCTGGAGTTATATATTTACTATCTCGAAATTTCATTGTTCAAACTACTTTCTATTTAGTCACACTATCCCTAAACTTGATGGTTTTTGTAATATCAATCAGCAGTGGGAACCTCTGGCCTTTCTTACAAATTATATTTCTTTCATCCGTAGGCTACATTGCAACAATTTTTCTTAATTACTTTGAGAAAATGCTTAAAATCGTGCAAATGCAGCAAGCACTTGGCACATTCGTAAATAAAAAAGTAAGTGAGGATTTACTGAATGGATCAAAATTAAGAGTGAGTGGAGCTGAAAAAGATATAAGTGTAATGTTTATAGATATTCGTGAATTTACCAGTTTGACTGAAAATATGAAGGCAAAAGATTTGATTAAATTTTTAAATGGTTATTTATCTTTTATGAGTAACCTTATTATTAAAAATGGAGGAACAATAGATAAATATATAGGAGATTCTGTAATGGCACTTTGGAATGCACCAGAAGATATAAAATTTCATGCTTATAACTCTGTAATTGCAGCTTTAGAAATTGTTCAAAATATGAAGGAGTTTCAAAACAAAAATCCTGATCTGCCTAAAATTCAAATAGGGGTTGGTATTAGTACAGGCAAAACAATTGTTGGAAATATTGGAACCGAAGTGAAGCTTAACTATACAGTAATTGGTGACAATGTAAATTTAGCTTCAAGAATAGAAGGTTTAACAAAAAAATATGGGTTGCCAATGTTACTTGCAGATACTACTTATGAAGAATGTGTAGGATGTCCACTACTTTTTAGGGAAGTGGATACTGTTTTAGTGAAAGGTCGTAAGAAATCATTAAAATTGTATGAGCCAATGATAAATAATTCAAAAAATAAGAAGATTAAAGAAATATACGAAAAAGCATTAAAGTATTATTATCAGAAGAAATTTGACGAGGCTAGGGACCTATTTGTTAAAATAGAAGATAACGATGGTCCATCTAAAACAATGCATAGAAGAATCTTCGAACTTTCTAAAGACCCTTCCAGCTTTAAAGGAGTTTGGAAATGGAGCGATAAATAAATATTAATTAATAAAAATGATAATTGAAGGAATAGACAAAGAAGAAATTGATACTGTTCTATATTCACTTAAACAATTAGTAGAAGATGATTATAGAGAAATAAGAGTAATCCACGTTCCTCTTGAAAACATTAATAGTGGTCTGTCAGATCTATTTCAACAAAATGATCAGCTGCAGGCAAAATACGGCTTTGAAATGAAGAAAGGAAGTATAAGTAATGACGCTAATGGTTTTATGGATCTTGTTGATTTCTGCAGAGCTATAATAGCTTCAATTGACCTAATGTATTTTGATGAAGGTAAAGTACAGTCTCAAATGAAATTGCAGATTGCCAATTATTTTTCAGGGAAAGGGAGTGCTATACATTTAACTCATTTAGCTCGCGAATACATTCAAACAACAGCAGATGCTGACCTCGAAGGGAAAATTGTACAACTTGCTTTATTAGTTGCAAGAAAGACTATAAATTAGAGCTTTCAGATTCAAATAACAAGCTATATTGATCCTGAACAAAAGTATTGAAACCATCAAATTCAGGAAATCCATTTTTAACCAAACTGTTGAGTATTTCTCTAATATCTATAAGATCAAGCACAGCATTGCTTTTTGCTCTTTCATAAATACTTTTACTGGATTCTGTTGTTCTATCTTTAAAAAATTCATAAAAGGATTCTGGTGCTCTACTTGAGAAAATAAAAGCAAATATTTCCATTAAAACACTCAGTTCATCCAAGCTTCTATTTCCCTGGAGAATTTCATAAAACCTATCTTTCAAGGTAAACTCCTTTTGATAAGCTAAATGTAGCAGCGAGTACTGAATGGCATTCATTTTCCTAGAACGTGGGATGTTATCGACTGTATGGATATTTATGGCTGTAGCATGATCTGACATATAAAGATAATAAACTTATAAAAACACATGATCTTACCAAATTCACTAATAACTGTCTGTAAGTATAATATTCTAGGATACTAAATTCTAAAACCATATTAGAAATATTTAGGTATAATAGACTATAAATTAATAATTAATTAAAATTTATGGATATTAATCAATTACTTCTAATTGTTCTTATTTTAATACTCATCGTAGGGTTTATCTATATTGCTTCTAAAATAAGCAAACCTCCTGTAAAAGACGACGGAACAGAGAAACTTTTACAAATGATGATGGTTCAGATGAACAGCGAATCCTCTAAAAATCAAGAAAAGCTAGATAGAACAATCAAAGATTTAAACGACAGATTAAATGATCAAAATAGAACTATAAACGATCAGATGAGCAAATCTCAAACAAATATTCTCCAACAGTTTGCAATGTCTCAAAAAAATATGAGAGAAACTAGTGATAGCGCAGCTAAAATTATTAAGGAAGTTACAGAAAAACTTACTAAACTCGATGATACTAATAAGCAAGTTGTTAATTTCGCAGAACAACTACAAAGTTTAGAAAATATTCTTAAAAACCCAAAACAAAGAGGAGTTTTAGGTGAATATTTTCTGGAAACTGTTCTTAAAAACGTACTTCCACCCAATGGTTATCAAATGCAGTATAAATTTTTAAATTCTGAAATAGTTGATGCTGCTGTATTTGTAGGGAAAAAGATAATTCCAATTGATGCAAAATTTTCATTAGAAAACTACAATAGAATTCTAGAGGCTAAAGAAGTAGGTGCACGCGAGATTTTAGAGAAAGAATTTAAAAATGACTTGAAGAAAAGAATAGATGAGACTTCTAAATACATTCGACCAGAAGAAGGCACAATGAGCTTTGCCTTTATGTTTATCCCATCTGAAGGTATTTACTACGATTTATTAATAAACCAGGTTGGAAATGTAAAAACTAATACACACGATTTAATTGAATACGCTTTTAAACAAAAGAGTGTGATTATTGTCTCTCCTACATCTTTCCTAGCTTATTTACAAACAGTATTACAAGGTTTAAATGCACTTAAAATTGAAGAAAAAGCAATTGAGATTAAGGAAAATGTAGAAAAACTGCAAAAGCATATTGCAAGTTTTGATATGAATTTTGCAAAACTTGGGAAAAATTTATCTACAGTAGTAACAGCTTACGGAGATGCTCGGAGCGAATATAAAAAGATAGATAAAGATTTATATAAAATCACAGATAATACAATAGCAATAACCTCGGAAGATATTGAAAGACCTGTTTTAGATTAACGTGTTAAAATTAAAACATGAAAAGAGCTTATCTAATCTTACTAATTATACTTTCCTTGCTTATTCCTGCAGAAGGAGTACTTGCTTATAACTTCTACAAAAACCCAGTAAAAGAGACTAGAGTAGAGCAGAATGTACATAAAACGTATATTTCTACAAAAAGAGATATTGATCTAGAATTTGCAAAATTGGATAAAGTTACTAAGCAACCAAAGAATTTAAATGATGTTTATGTAACTGGCTGGATTCCTGACTGGGACATTCCTAATGGTTTAACTACTTTAGAAGATCAAAAAGAAGTTTTTGATGGCATAAGTCCTGTTTGGTTTTATGTAAATGAGGATGGAACTTTAGAGGATACGACTTATTCAAATGGACCTACGCTTAAATCTTTTGCGAGTGATAATAATCTGGAACTTGTACCTTCAATAGCATTATTTGATGCAGATACAATTAGCAAAGTATTAAATTCAGAGGAAAATTTGAATAAGCATATCGACGCAATTGTAAATATGACTGTTGATAATAATTACAAAGGAATTGATTTAGATTATGAATCAGTTTTCCTTGCAGATAAGACTTTGTTTTTTAAATTTCTTCAAACAGTATCGACAAAGTTAAAGGAAAAAGGGAAACTTTTAAGCTTTACAGTTTTGCCAAAGTGGGGAGACTACATTGATTATCCTACTCTACCGCAAACCAGAAGAGTAGAGGATTACAAAAAAATTGCAGATCTAGTGGATGAGTTTAGAATCATGACATATGACTTTAATGGTCGTGGAAGTAATACAGCTGGCCCAGTAGCGCCTTTGAAGTGGATGGAATCTACAATTAAATATGCTATCAGCTTAGGAATTCCAAGAAATAAAATTCTACTGGGCATTCCAACCTACTCATACGATTGGGGTGAAAGACCTCTCGAACCGGACGACGTTGATATAATAAATTGGTACGGGAATTTGATAACTGACACTCCGTTAGAGGCTGGTGTTGCTTACTTTAATAAGCAAATAAATCAAGTTAGAAATGGCTACACTTTAACTGAAACATTCAATAATGCTTGGGGAGAAGTTGTGGGAACTTATAATTATAAAGGAGAGAACAGAATAATAGTTTTTCCTAATGAAGAATCTTGGAAATTGAGAAAGCAACTAGCAGCAGATTATGGATTAAAAGGAATTGCATACTGGAGAATTGGTGACGAAGATGGTTTAAAACTACAATAAATGAAAACTTGGCAACTTCTAAAACAAAACCCTGAGTTATTCGAAAGATATTTTGTAAAAGAATATATAATAAAAGCCTGCAGAAAATTCTTCGAGAATAAAAATTATCATGAGCTTGAAAGCCCATTGTTAACTCCCTACTTACCTCAAGAAAGGTACATGGACCCAATGAGAGTCGATTTAGAATTGAAGGGACAGAAATTGAAAAAAGAAGTCTATATCACACCAACAACAGAAAGATATAATAAAGTTCTATTATCAGCTGGGTTTGGAGAGCATTTTGTAATTACAAAAGTTGCCAGAGATTTAGAGGACATTAGTCCAAATCATGGACCAGAATTTACAATGTTGGAATGGTATCACCTAGATGCAAATTATAAAGACATGATGGATGATACTGAAGATTTAATAATAAGCATCTTAGATTATTTAAAAAAACATTCAAAATTAGATAAATTCTCAAACGGTTATAAATTAACTTTTCAAGGGCAAGAAATAGATTTTTCAAAAGGTTGGGATAGACTTTCAGTTAGTGACGCTTTAGAAAAATTTGCAGGATTAAAATTAGAAAGTATTCAAACTTTGGAGCAAATTAAAGAAGCAGCAATTAAAAAAGGACATACTGTGGAAGGTGTGGAAGATTGGCAAGCTTTGTTTGAGCTTATTTTTATAACTGATATTGAACCTAATTTATCTAAAACAAAACCTACTTTCATTTATAATTATCCAAAAATTTTAGGACCTTTGACAAAACCAAATGTGGAAAACCCTTTAGTTTGTGAAAAGGTTGAGTTGTATATTGCAGGTAAGGAAATTGCTAATGGATATACAGAATTAACCGATGGCAATCTTTTAGAACAAAATTTTAAAGAGGAAGAAGGAGCAAGGAAAAAATTAGGAAAAGACTCAATAACATTTGATAATGATTTAGTAGATGCTGTGAAATCTGGAATGCCAGAGGTTGGAGGAGTGGGAATGGGATTAGATAGATTGGCAATGATATTTACGGATGCAAAAAATATTGCAGAAGTAAATTTCTTTCCTGCGACGGAATGGTTTGAATAAGATTAATAATTATCAATTACTAACTTAAATATGAATCTAAAAAATAAAATTGCCTTAGTTACGGGTTCTACATCAGGTATAGGAAAAGCAGTAGCTCAAAAACTTATGAATGAAGGATGTGTTGTCATTGTTTCGTCAAACGAAAATCTTGATGAAACCACAGTGTTAAGTATGTTTGAAAATAGTGATTCATCAAGTTACTTTAAATGTGATATTTCTAAGAGAGTTCATTGCAGACTCTAGCGTTGTGATGAAACAAGAAATCGAATTTTATAGAAAATATTCACCTTCAATTTTTCATGAAAATACTTATAAAAATATAGAATCGGGTTTGAGAATTTATGATGAATTAGAAAAGTCTTTGAGTAGTTAATATTATTTTATGGAATTACAAAATAAGGTTGTACTAATAACAGGATCTTCCAGTGGGATTGGAAGGACAACGGCTATTAGATTTGCGAAAGAAGGCTGTAAAATAGTTATTAATTACCATATGAATAAAGAAGGTGCTGAAGAAGTAGAAAAAGAAATTAAAAAATTAGGAAATGAATGCATAGTGGTTCAAGCAGATGTATCTAAACCCGAAGAGGTGAGAAAAATGTTTGATACAGTTACAGAGAAATTTAAAACAGTAGATATTTTAATAAATAATGCAGCAATTCCAAACGATCAAGTAGACTATTTTGAAGCAACACCTGATGATATTTCTACACTTGTAGCTACAGATTTAATTGCCCCAATGATTTGTTCTCAGCATGCAATTAAATTAATGCAGAAACAAGGTTACGGAAAAATTCTTAATACAAGTTCTATAAGAGGAGCTGAACATGGAGGAAGATCTGTGGTTTATGCAGCATCAAAAGCAGGACTAAATAGTTTTACAAAAACACTTGCTAAAAAAGTAGCTCCCAATATTCAAGTAAACGCTGTTGCTCCAGGATTTGTAAAGACTAGAAATTATGACAAGATGCAACCTGAACAACTTCAGAATTTTCTAGATCAAACATATTTAAAAAGATGGGTGACTGAAGATGAGATTGCAGACGCATTTATTTTTCTTGCTAAGAATGATGCTATGACAGGACAAGTAATTTATGTTGATGCTGGTTTTACTTTGAAATAATGTCCAATCCAAACGATACTACTGCACAACTTTACGACATTATTTCTGCTCCGGTTAAAGGTCCAGATATAACAGATGAAGAAATCGCGTTAATTTCGAGTTTAGTGCTTCCAGGATCAAGTATCCTAGACATTGGAGCTGGAACTGGAAGGCATTTAGTTCCTTTAGTTGAACTTGGCTACAAAGTTACGGGAATTGATTCTTCGGAGAAAATGCTTAACGAGCTTCGCACTAAATTACGAATTAAGAATGACGAATTACAAATAGAATCCCATGTGATTAATGCAAATATTTTAACTGATAACTCAAAACTGGAAACTTATAACTTGGTGATTCTTATGTGGAATGCTTTTAACGAAATTGCTCTCACTTTAGAGGGTGCACAACATCTCCTCGGAGTTTTGAGCAGAATCACAGCTTCAGGTGGTAAAGTCCTTATAAATTCTGATGATCCTGAGCTGGAAGATATGAAAAGTAAAGACTTTGAGCTTAATTATTCTAAAGATAATATTGATTATAAAATGAAATGGAAAGTAATTAGTTACGATGAGGAAAGTAATACTTCGACTTCGGAAGAAATCGTTTCTTTTATGGATAATGACAAATTAGTAGAGCATAAAACTCAAATTACACAAAGATGGTGGAGTGAAGATGAATATAGAAAACTTGCAGAACAAAATGGATTTAAATTTGAAAGAATGAAACTGAAGAGAAATAGTGAGATGTATTTGGTGTTGAATAAAGTGTCAAGTGCTTAGTGTGTAGTGAATAGTTATTTAAGTCTTTTGATTAGTGTAACTATCATTTTAGATATTTCAATCATATCATTTAAAAGTTCTTCGTATTGTTTCTCATTGAGGTAGTTTATTTTGAAAGAAATCAATGTTTGTGTTTCCAATTCTGAGAGTGAACCTAATGAAATCCTTAAGAAGTTTATGAAATCTTTAGTAGTTCTTCTGGATCCTTCCGCAATATTTGAAGGAATCGAAACAGAGGATCTTCTTAATTGGTTTGTAATTCCGTAAACTTCTTTTGCAGGAAAATTTTCTGTATATTGATAAATTTTTACAGATAAATTAATACTTTTTTTCCAAATAGATAAATCTTTATATGAGGATATTTTGTTTTCCATACTATTCACTATTAACTATTTCACTTAACACTAATTCGCTTTTGAGAAGTATTCCCCGTCCTCGGTGTTTACAATAATCTTTTCTCCTTGTTTTATGAATAATGGAACTTTTACAACAACACCTGTTTCTAAGGTAGCGTCTTTTTTAGCACCGGTTGCAGTATCGCCTTTTACAGCATCGTAAGTTTCTGTGATTTCTAGAGTGATTTTTGGTGGTAATTGAAGGTAAATAACTTCGTCCTCGTAAACTTTTGCAACATATTTAGCATCTCCATGAAGCCAATCAGTTTTCCCTGGAATTAAATCAAGAGAAATACTTGTTTGTTCGTATGTGTTTGGATCCATAAAAACAGCATTATTTCCATCTACATAAATAAATTGAACATTTTTTGTAGAAACATCAATTTCCTCAACTTTTACACCAGAAGTAATGGTTAAGTTAAAAAATTTACCTGTTTTAATACTTTGAAGTCGAACTCTATTAAATCCCGACCCCTTTCCCATTGATGCGAACTCTTTCTCAACCATAATGTGAGGTTCTCCATTGTGTTTTATAATCATTCCTCGATACAAATCTGATGTCATTGCCATATACACGAACTAATAATTACGAGTAATAAGAACCTGAATAACTAAGTATAATAGCATAAATGAAGCAAAGTGAGAAGTTAAAATTTACGCTTCTAGGTTTACACTATCACTTAAATCGTACATAATTTCCAAAATAATATTAATGGCTGTATTTGTTTTTTCATACATATTAGTTCTACCTAAATAAGGAGTTCTTCTATTCTCATACTCAAGAAAATTATCATTATCAGATATGGCTAATGAGATTGACCTAAGATGACTTAGAAAAGTATCAAGAATGTATTTCCTTGTTTCACTTGTAAAAGTTAAATTTCCTATCAATTCTAAAAAGCCCCTTTCTAAATCACAACTAAACATAGTTATAAACCATGGTGTTATAACTGACTTAGTAGTCTGTGTTGGACTTAAATGATCAGGTGGATTAATTATTTTACGGCTAGTAAATTCAGCTAAATTTCTTCTATATGGGTCAGTGATTAGGTTAAGAAGCATTTGAGTTCCAACTTCACTTTTACTAATTTTTGGTAATTCTGCATAATTTCCATCACATCCTTGTGTAGGTCCATTTATTTCCATATATTTTAGAAATAAAAAATATTTACTAAATAATAAAAAATATCCAAAAGAGAGAAATTTATAGCTGCTTAATTTAATATATCTCTACAATTATACAATAGGTTAACTAACTCTTCTAAATATTGCTGAATACAATCATACTTATACTCAAGTAATAAAAAACTATCTAATTTTACATTTCCACTGTGTTTTATATCTTCTATCTCTTTAACATAAATACTTATGGTATCTACTAGGAATATAAATTGTTCTAATGTTTGCTTATCAGTAAAGTTTTTGAAAACTAAATATCTTTTTTTAAATCCTTCAATTAAATCTGCAGCAAATTCATTTATAAATTCTGGAGTGATTACTTGAGTAATATATTTTAAATAAAAGATCTTCTCTGGTTCGCTTTCTTTAGTTACGATTGAGGTAAGGGGTTTTCTTGTAAATATCTCAGCTCCCAGTTTTCTCTTTGGATCATTTATCAAATTGAAAAAGAGTTCTATTGAAGAGTAAGCATAGAAACTAACTTCACCATATTTCTTAAAATCATCTGCTCCTTTAGGGAAGAAGTTATATTCCATGCAATAAATATTTAATCTAACTCGGAACTATATTCTTTAAGTTCAAATAATATGTGTAAAAGAGGATTTATGATTTTATTGTCAGCTTTTATTATTAAATCCTTATCTTTAGGTAAACTTAAACTTCCTTCTTCAAACCCATCACTTAATAATCTTGCTGATAAAAGAAATTCATTTACTAGAGATATTTTGTCTTTTTGTTCACCAGGTTGGAGATTTGTTTTTTTTATAAATTCTATAAATCCATTCTCTATATCCTTGCTAAACGCAGCAATAAACCAAACTGTAATTTGATTGTGAAATTTGTATGTAGTTGGTCCTTCAGAAAGCGAAACCATTTGACGACTGCTTAATTCTGCTAGACGCCTTCTTTGCTTATCAGCAATAAGGGCAACTAGCATTCTAGATCCAACATCTGCCTCTGTTAATTCTGGAAACCTTATATCGTCATCATAACCTTGGTAGATTTCTGTTCTGCTCATTCTTAATTAGGCTTATAAGCTAAGTTGCCTCCAAGCAATGTTCTAATATCTGTAATTTTATATTTTGCCATCGCCCATCTATCCAGCCCCATTCCAAATGCATAACCTTGCCATTTACTAGGATCTAATCCACCCATCTTCAAAACATTAGGATGAATAATTCCTGCGCCTCCCATTTCAATCCAACCTCTTCCTTTACAAATTGCGCAACCTTCACCATGACAGTTAAAGCATCTTAAATCTGGTCCAACTCCTGGTTCAACTTCAGGATAGTATTTACATCTGAATCTTATTTCTACATCATCTCCTAAGAAAGTTTTAAACATGTAATTAATAATAGCGAATAATTCAGCCATACTAACCTTCTCTTTCACTGCTGTCATTTGGTATTGATGGAATGTGAAGTGGTTTGTTCTATTAACTTTCTCATTTCTATAAACTCTTCCTGGCATAACAACTTTGAATGGAGGTTTGAAATCTTCTATAACATGCGCCTCGATTGAGGATGTTTGGGTTCTCAATAGAATATTGGGTTCTTCTACAAAAATAGAATCTAATAGATCTCTAGCCGGATGATCCATCGGCAAATTTAGCCTTTGGAAACTATACTCATCTGTTTCTAACTCCGGTCCATCCATTACGCTAAAACCAATACTTCGAAAAATCGCGTTTAAATCCAGTTCTGTTTGAGTTAAAGGATGAAGATGACCTACTTTAGCTTTAGAAAAATTTAATTCTGACTGAGGAATACTTAAGTAACCCTTATTATCAGAATTTTGAATATTTTCTTTTGCCCCATTAATTAATGCATCGATTGAAGCTTTTAGATTATTAATTGACTGGCCAAAATCTTTTCTTTTATCGTTTGGAACATCTTTAATTGTTTTCATTAATTCAGTTACAATACCTTCTTTCCCTAAATACTTTCTCCAAAGATTTGTAAGTTCATCTAATGATGCCGCTTTAGCTACTTCATCATTTACTGTACTTATAATTTCTGTTTCGTTAACGTATTCAGATTCTACATGTGGCTGTATTTCCTTGACTGTTTTCTCACTCATTTCCTGATTTTTATTAATAGAATAGGACACTTTTAAAGTATCTCCTTCTTTTATAATTTCTTCAATAGTAATTCCACCAACTTCAGAAGTTTTTTGCACAATAGTTCCACCATCTGCAAATGACCCAACTCCTTCAAGTTTCAGCATTCGCAAAGGTTTATTAGAAGGAAGATTTGGTTGTAAATATACTGCTTCTTTAGAAAGCTCATCTAATGTAACAAATCCCCAACTAAATTTTAAATCTGAGTTTATAAGATCATTTGTAGTGTTTTGAATTTTTTCTTTAAGCTCATTTAAATCACCAACATCTTTTAAAATACTGTATAGGATAAATGGCTTCTTACCATGATCTGCTTTTAAAGGACTAAGGGAATTAGGAACCAAACCTAATTTCACTAAAGAACAATCAATAATATGTCCTGCAGAATGCATTTTCATGTTTTGGTACCTTCTTTCCCAATTTATTTCTGCATCAACTTCATCTCCTACTTTTAATTGATTTGTTTTTATACTATGCCAAATTTCTCCATCCTTGATTTGTACTTGGAAAACTTCAACAAAAGATCCATCGCTAAGCATAAATTTACCTTGATCTGTAGGCTGACCGCCTCCCATAGGGTAAAATACAGTCTTGTCTAAAATTACTCGCGATTGGTTATCACCTTCTGTAAATACTTCCAAAACTTTAGCTTTGGTAGTTTTTATATATGGTTCTAGAAGGTAGATTGTTTCAGTCTTCATTACTGTTAATTAATATATGCAGTATTTTACCAGAGTTATTAAGTTTTTAGTATTTCTTAATAAAACATTTGAAATATTAACTGAATGTTGGTATTATTTGGCAACATATTATTGAAAACACAAATGACTACTGCTATGCTTATTCCAAGAGAAGAAATTTTAACTCCAAAAGATTATGATATTGCTCTGACTTTGCTTCCATTAAATTATAAAGGTAGAGACGAAAGTATGAGAGAATTCTCAATTCATACAAGTTCAATAGCAGATAAATTATTTTCAGATGTACTAGACAAAGAATCATTAGATATTCTTGTTAAAACTATTAATGATTGGATGTTTAAATCCAGAGATTTAGTTTTAAAAACTGAGGAAGGTTTTTATTCAGGATTACTAAATAGCAGGCTTTTTGCTTATAGATTAAATAGCATTTTAAGCCCATTATCAGACGGAAATAAGTACAGTAAAGATAGTTTCTCTACAAACTCTATTGAATTATTAACTAAAATTTGTTCATTAACTAGACAGGGAGTAGATGAAATTCTATTGAGTGTTCAACCAGATTGCTTTCCATATTTAAACCCTCAAGGGATACCATATAGCAATGAAGATAAAATGATAGGATCGAATAGAATTATTAATCCAAACTATGACAATAGAAAAAGGAATATCTATATTGAACTAAACCTACTGAAAAATACAACTAACAGACTTTTGTTACTTATCGGGAGACTAGGATCTAAAAAAGAACAAGAATACCTTTTGCACCCTCCTGTTGAAGGTTCACTTAATGGAGATTCTAATATCCTGCATCCAGGAAGTATAGAAGGTTAAGTTATGGATTGTTGCCAGTCTAAATCCAGCGGGCTCATTCATTCTAATTAAATGTCTAATGTAAGCTCTGGAATAATTAACGCAAGCTTCACACTTACAATTTTCGTCAATTGGCCTTGAATCCTTAGAATAAATTTCTTTTTTAATTCTCAAAACATCATGAGACAGCTTTTTATAAATTTTTGTTTCTTCACCTTGACCTTCACTTACATACAAATACCCATGCCTAGCATTTCTTGTTGGTAAAACAGTATCAAATAAATTCCATCCAACATCAACACAGTAAGCAATGTCCGTAGGTTGGCCAACTCCCATCGCATATTTACACTTCTTGTCCGGAATTAGGTCGGAAACATATTTGAGCATATCGTGAAAGAACCCTTCCTCAGATTCTGTTTTCCATGTCACAGGAGTATGAAGAGGAAGTCCTCCAAAATTATAAATATCAAAATCAAGTTCAACTAATTCTTCAGCACTTTGCTTTCTTAATTCATAATCATTACCACCTTGAATTACACAACCAAGTAGAGGTTGAACCCCTCTCATCCTCCCTTTTATTAAAGGTGATGTGTCACGAAGTGACGAAGGGGTTGACAACTCATCGAATTTTTTCTTAGCTCTTTTTGCCCACACTGTATTAATTCTTACACATTCTTTCCTTTCAGCAAAACTAGCATCACCTAAAATTGGGTCGTCTAAGACAGTCATTAAGTCCGCTCCTAAGTTAAATTGAATTTGCATTGAAGATTCGGGAGTTAGTAAAAATTGCTGATTAGTTACTGGATCTAAAAAAGAACAACCTGCCTCCGTGATAAAGTTATCAGTCATCAGTTTTGAGTTTTCAGATCGTTGCTTTTTATCTGAAGACTGATTACTGATAACTGACCTCTGTCTATTTATTAAACTAAATACTTGCCATCCACCACTATCTGTAAGAATTGGCCTGTCCCAACCAAAAAATTTATGAATACCTCCAAATTCTTTTATGAACTCGCTACCTATATTTTGCTCAATGTGCATAGTCGTAGTCACAATTTCTTTAACACCAGCTGTCTCTGCATCTTTAAAGCTTATAGATTTAATAGATCCATAAGTTGCGTCGGGCATGAAGGCAGGAAGTAGAATGTCTCCGTGTTGTGTTTTTATTAGTTCTTTTACCATATGTAAAACTCTAAACAAATTCAAAATACAAATTTCAAAGTTTAAAACATTTGAGAATTGGTTGATTAGATATTATTTAGTTTTTTTGATATTAGAATTTTAAGATTAAATAAAGTTATTTGGAAATGATAATTATTTTCTGATAGACTATTCCTCGCACTTAAACTATTTATTACACCAAATGAAATCTCGTTCAAAAACTTCATTTCTTAAATTAGTTATCCCAGTTGTAATTATAGCAGGGATAATGCTTTTTATAACCAAAAGCAGAGCCGAAAACGACTTCAATATTCCAAGTAAGCCGAATATTTTACAAGGCTCAGAATGGTGGAATAATGACTTTGCTTTCCGTAAAAAAGTTATTACTTCAAGTGAAATAGATCAGGTAATTAAAATCAATCATTCCCAAATGGTTATAGATAATAAATCTATCCAGGACGGCAGTGATTTAAGAGTGGTTGCATATGAAGGAACCGAATCAAAAGAAGTTCCAATGGATATTACAAACCCAGATACATCCGAAACTTTAATAAATTTCTCAAAATCTAAAAATGTAACAGATGTATATTTATACTATGGTAATAAATCAGATTTACCTGAACCAACGATTAGAAGCGAAGACCTCTCAACCTTAAAAGAAAATGCAAGTTTATCGGAAGAAGAAACTCCTGAGTTGCTGGTGACTACTCAAAAAAAATGGAATTTAAAGGAAAAAGATTCACAGTTAATTCTTCAAGTTGCAGACCAATTAAAGCAAGGAGATACCATTTATTATTATCTTCTTGATAATGAACAAACTCCACGGAACATGGAAGTTCAAAATGGTTTTTCGACTATAAATCCAATTGATATTCAGCCTGGTGACCACAATATATTTCTAATCAAAAAATCAGGAGTAAATATTACACGTAGCAATTCTTCTAGATTTATTCTTTCCGAACCTATATATATTGCATGGACTGTTGATTGGGAAGGAATAGACCCAGGAAAACCAAATATAGAAAATATTTCTAAAACTGCTGTTGAGTTTAAAATTCCGATTACACATTTTTTTAGTCCAAGAACAATTATTAGTACAAAAATAACAGAACCAAGAAAAAAGGAAATTATAAATTGGATAAAAGATAGAGTAAATAATTTTGGTGATGATCTAGCAATGAATTTACATTTTCAATTTGATTTAGTCGATGCTGCAGGAGTTGACCCAAAATATTCTGAAAAAACTTGGGATAATGGTATAAGTGGTTACGATATGCCTGGAACAGTTTACGATTATAATGAATATTTAAAAATACTAAATTGGGGAAAGCAAAAATTAATAGATGCTGGATTACCATCACCAAAAGGTTTTAGAGCAGGCGGTTGGTTTATAAATGATGATAATTTAAGAGCTGTTAAAGATGCAGGTTTTGTTTATGATTCCTCAGCAATTAAACCCACTGAGCTTGGTGAGAATAAAATGATGCAGGATTGGGAAACAACAAGTATAACCCAACCCTATAAAATTTCTCAAAAAGATAAAAATTCTAGCGATGACCCAACCCTAGGAATTCTAGAAGTACCTATAAATGGAGGTGATACCTATATAAATTCTGCTGAGGAAATTTTACAAAATTTCAAAGATAATTATAGTTACAATACTTACTCGAATACATCGAAATTAATTGTTTATTCTTCAAGCCCAGATTGGTTTGATACTAGTAAAGATGGTGTAGAGAATTTATTTGCAACAGTGTCAAATTACAGATATGATAGAGATAGGGGACCAGTTAAATTTATCACGCTAAATGAATGGCTTGATAAAAGTAATACAGGTAAATAGTTTTAAACATTTATCGTTGAAAAGGTGATGATTAAATTTATATCAGAATCAAATATATTCGATCTTTTAAACCTGGGCAATCTTGACGAGGAGAAAAAAAACGACTTATTGCAAAACATGTTAACGATAACTCTAACGAAGAGTGTTTATAATTTCTTCGATGATACAGAGACCTCAATTGCAGAGTTAAATAGAATAGAAAAGAAAATGGATGAGGCTAAAGACGTAATTAAATTCCAAGAATTCCTACTAAAAAAATACCCTCAATTAAACGACTATATTGCAGAAGGTACCTACAGCTTTAAAAGAGATGCGTTAGTAAAACAAGTCGAGGCATATATACAAGAGTTGAAACAAGGAGAGCAAAATGAAGATACGACTTATAAATTAAAATCTGCGGAGGATTTAGTAAAGTCCATTGATACAGAAAACGAAGAGGAATTCGAAAAGAGTTATCAAATTTATAAACAAGTAAGAAAATAAAATAACATGAATAGTGCAATTGCAAAAGCTATCGCAGGACAAGACACTCTTGTTACTCCAGCTAGATTTGATAATAATCAGCAAAAAGACAGAATGAGAAATAAAAATGGAGCTGATGGTCGTGGTCTTGTACAAAAGTACGGTATTAATCCTACTGATTTAGCAGCGCTTGAAGCCTATGTTGATGGAAACCTACAACAAGTACAAATTATAGACCAAGACGCAAATACAATGGAAGCTGATAGATTAAATCAGTCCAGTGGTGGTGAGCAATGGCTTAGAAAACATAAAATTACTAAATTTATTGGTAAATTTGGTAAATTTATAGCACCACAAATTGCAGGAATGGGCGTAAGAGCAGCTTTTGGAACAGTAGGTGCAACAGGTGGTCCATTAGTTGCAGGGGCAATTGGAGGACTTACAGGTGGTTTAAAAGCTGCAGTTGATATTACATTGGCAGGAAGGAATAACACAGACATTGTCGAGTTCTTTGGTAAGAATGTAAACGTGGCTGGAGTATTTGAGCAACAGAATAGAGATAAATGGAAAGTAGATAAATTGGCAAGAGGCTGGTTTAATTGGGGAAAAAATTGGGCATTAGAACCAGTTTATAAATATCAAGAGAGAGAAGATAGGATTTTAAATTTCTTAAGCGATAAAAGGCTAGATTTTTCTAGAGAGGGATATTTCAGAGATCCAATGACGGTATTCCCTGTAATGAAGAATCTCCCACTTTCAGATATCCAATTATTTTTGAAAGATTTGTATATACAAGGTACTCTCCTTAGTGCTGTAGGGAGCAGAAAGGATTTAACACCAGAAGTTAGAAGGATAATCCAAAATTGGATAGACTCATTTTGTGAATTACAACTAATGCTAAATGCTATTTTGTTGAATAGAGGTTTGCCTTTAACACAAATAGAAGGGATTAGGACTGATGCAACGAAAGAAATAACTTCGTTTAGATCTGCCAAAGGAGAGGCTGCATATGCTCTCAGAAGAGGCACAACTAATGCAATTCAAAGTGCTGTTTATAATGTAGCATTCCAAACCTTAGTAACAGGTGTTCAAAAATTAGTTACACACTATCAAGGTCTAGTTACAATTAATAGAGAGTTAGTTCCAATAAATAACAATGTGGA
The DNA here is from genome assembly GCA_040006935.1 of Candidatus Dojkabacteria bacterium. Lineage (GTDB taxonomy): Bacteria > Patescibacteriota > Dojkabacteria > J137 > J137 > JBDSRX01. The sequence goes on from JBDTVZ010000001.1 coordinate 40,259, forward strand.
TGCAATGAGGGCAGCTAATCCTCGTTTGGATCAAATAGATCAACAGGTACAGAATTTACAGACCCAATTACAACAGACAAACGTAGCTGGTGGGGTTACTAATGTAACCAATCAAGTAGTGCAAAATGTGGCAGGGACTGCAAGAGATAGAGCCCTTTCACTCTTTGGTGCAGATTACTTAAATAATGCCGGAATGGGAGAAATGGGAAGGTGGGCAAGAGTTGCAGCAATACAAACTTTTCAAAATCAATATACACCTCAAGTTGAGAATTTGATTGGAACTTTATCAAGAAACACACACTTAAGCAGAGATGATATCTTAGCCTGGATAATGAATAGAGGGTCTATTGATGGAGCTTATCAAGTAGTTGGCGGAGCTTCTATAGTAAATTTAAACGTAACTGATTTACTAACAAGAGCCATAAATGGTCAGTATAATGTTGCATCAATTATTCAAGGTGCAAATGCAAATGTAGATGCTAGGTGGTTAGATTTAATGAAAAATGGAATGGGACAAATAATTAATCAAGTAACTACTACTAATGTTGCAGGTGCTGGATTAACAGATGCTGCACGAGCAAATATTTTTGAGCAAATTGCGAGATTATTAGCTGAGAAAGCTTTAATTGGAGAGAATATTGGGGGAGCTGAATTGCAAAGAGCAGTAGCTGCTATGGATCCTAACATTTTAAGACAGATATCAGAAGGAAGTGTAAATGTTTTGGATTACTTAATCGATACTGGGTTAATTGTTGCTGGCGGTGCAATTGGGTTTATAGGTGTTGCAGGTTCTTGGGCAGCAGAAAGTGGGGAATTAGGCACAAGAAGAACTGTTGAAGTTAGAAGAAATATCCCTAATCCAAATACTCCTATGCCGCCACCGGTTGGGCCAAATGGTAGACCTTATCCTCAGCCTAACGCGCAACGTGCAGCAGTTTATAATGCAACGCCATATCCACAACAAGCTGCGAATCAGCAGCCAGGATTAGCTCCTGTTCCGCAAGGAGGATTAGGTTCAGGTGTTCCAGTTTCAAGCGATGAAACGCTTCATGGTGTCAGAGCATTGGATGATGCTTCAGCTCAAACAGTCCCATCTGATTTTTTTGCTAACACAAGGCAAAATACCTCCACTCAGCCTATATTAAATAATGCTGTGCCTCAACAAAATCAACCAGTAGATCAAAATAATCTTGTAGCTAAGATTAATCAAATTATGACTGAGAATTATGACTTGCCTAGAATTATTAATGAGATAATTAACAATCCTAGAACAATTACTTTGGACGCTGTTATCCATAACGATAATATATCGAGGCTTTTTGACAAAGCCTTGATCTCGAATTTAGGTATTAAAGAGAAAGTCTACTATTTAGGAAATGATGGACTAAAAAAAGAAAAAGATATTATGAAATTGATTATTATTAATGACCAATACAATGATATTGTGAAGGATCTAGACGCTTGGGGATTAAGTAAAGATCAAATTATCCTTAGACGTATTGTTAATAAACCAGGTGGAGGTGAGGAGGAAGTATTCTACAATATGAAAATAAATAATAGAAATTATACAATTGAGGAAATAACTGATTCAGGTGTTGAAGTAGGTGGTATTCAATATGGAACACCAAAAGTCACTGACTTAGGCATTGGATTCAATTTACTTAGTCAAATAGAAGAAACACAGAAATCTACATCAGTAGGAGAAAATCAAGTAGAAAATAAGGACGAAGATATTATTGCGAGATTTAATATTCCTGATTATCCTACTGGAGCTTCTCAGGGTTATCCCGAATCTATAGCAGGAAAAGAAGCAATTATTAATAAAAATTATAAAGAGGAGTATAAATTGCAGCCATATGATGGAGAAGTAGAAAAATATCCACTATTTGATAATGATTACAATGAATTTGACGGAATAATGTTACATAGATTTGAAATTGAAGGTCAAAAATTTGATTTATTTATAACTAAAGAAGGTGCAATTTGGTATTTCGATAAAGATAATAATTTTATGAGATTAGAAAATCCTGCAAATGTAGGAGGAACTATTACTTTAGATAACGGTGAAGCTTATGAAATAAAATTAGATGCAAATCATAATGTAAGAGTTAAGAAGAACGAAGTTGTTGCAGCACCAGATGTAATTGGTGAGAAGATAATTGTAGATGGAGATGAAGTTATCATTAACTCATCAGAAAATTTAAGATTACTTGGCTCTGGAAATAGCTCTATCCCACTTGAATCTTTTGCGATTAAAGATGGTAAAGGGAAAATAGAAGAAGACTCAAGGCTATTAGTAATTAATAACCAGAAGTATGTGTTCAGAGATGGGAAAATATATGAAATTAATGGAACAGAGGTAGTAGAAGATCAAGATGGAACTATCACTATTGAATCATCAAAAGAGCGAGATGTGAAAGTAAAATTATCTAACGGTAAAATAGAAGTATATGAAATTATAAAGGGTGATCTTAAATTACCAAAATTGGAAAGAAGAGAATTCCAAGCTAACAGTGTCGAAACGAAGAAACTAAGTTCAGAAGAAAGATTGCAATCACTAAATGATCAATTAAAAGATAAAAAAATCACTATAGAAAACAAAAATGAGAGTGCAATTACTATTAGTGATTTAGAATTAACACCAGATGAAAAGGCTTTACTCCAAGGAAGATTATCTTTGTGGTACGACAGAATTCAAGAAATCAACCCTTTAATCTTAACTGGTCCGTATGATAAAACTTTCAATTTTCAAGAGTATGGTAATGGTGAAAGTATAGCTGCTGCAATTGTAGAATCTGGTTTTGAAGGAAATAATAATAGTTTAAATCTAGTTGATTTTATAAATAACCCTGACAAATTGGATATAGCTGATGTAGAAAGAGCTTTGATTAACAAATTTGGATGGAAAGAGGAAAAACAAGCAGAAAATAGAGTGGAAATTATGCTTTATGTTTACCATTTAGTTCATGCTGTGGAAGGTGCATTAGGTGGATATTTCGGAGTATATAATCAATTAGAGGCTCTTGATGGTAAAGATATAAAAATTGATATTCAAAATGATTCTGGGGCAAATGCTATTCGTTTTGTAGGTAAAGATAATATTAAAGAATTAACACCAGAGAACAAGGCCTTCATTGGCGGTAGAATTACTAAATTATTTGATATTTCTAGGAAGTTGAATCCTGATATTAGCCCTGAAGACCATCAAACACTTCACTATGACTTTTCAAATGATGGTAATAGGATGCTTAATGCTATTAGAAAAATTGTTTCTAAAGAGAACGCGGGACCAATATCCTTGTTTAATCTATTAAATGAGATCGAGATTATTGATTTCGGAGAATTATTCCCAACGTTGTTTATGGAGGGTTGGAAAGACGACAACATGAATGATAATAGAGCAGCAGTTGGTTTAATGCTTTGGCATTTAGCAAATGCAATTGAGGGACAGCTAAGTGATAATGAAGTAAAGGGCGAAGACAAAATTTTGGATGTTGACACTGAAATAAAAAAAGACAAGGAATTTGTTGTCAGATTAATCTCTAGCATAAAAGATGTCACACCTAAATCTACCTCTGAAGAACGGCTATTCCCGATGGTATTTGAAGCGATTGGCTATAATACTGGAAATAGAGATAACCCAGATTTGCTTGTAACAGCAATTATTATGGATTCTATTGAGCATTATGCACTTCCAGGATTAGTAAATAGAATAATAGACTTAATGGATATTGATGATGTCGATAGAGAATCCGTGCGATTAGGAATTTATACATTTATAGAGGAAAAATTATTAACTAACGATATTGCTGTAGTTCATAAGGACGATGCAAAGACTGCTTTAATTGGACTTGAATCCAGGAAAACTCTAGAGACACTAGATATTGCTTTAAGTGTCGAAGAAATAAGTAAATTAAATAAAGAAAGTAATGAAGATGAACAAACTAATAATTTAGAAGTTAACAAGTTCCCGGAGAGTATGGAACTAAACAAGGCATATGAAACTTTAATTCAATGGGATAGAAATCCTTTAAAAGTTGAAATCCCAGTAACTAATGAGCAAGGGGTAAGTTTTCAGATAAGTTTTAACCATAAAGAATTAGTACCAGCACTTAATGCAGAAGGTCGAATAATGCATAGGGAATTTAACGTTAAGAACTCCCAAAATGTTAAGGATTATCCTACTGAGTCTGGGGAATACACGTTGATTTATTCTTTTAGTAAGGTTAAAACATCGGGAGAGGGGATTGAAAGTTTATTAATAGAGTATAAAGTTTTAAAGAAAGAAACTCCCGATTCTAAAAATATAGATAAAGTTAAGCTACTAAGAACGATTGAAGAAAAAGAGAAAAACTTAGGAGAATTACAAGAACAATTACAATCTAATCTAATAAGTAGAGAACTTTATAATGTCAAGAGGAGAGATTTAATGTTTAAAGTAGGAAATGATTGGTTATTAGTGGGGTTAAAACGATGGCATCTTCATCATCCTGAAAAAGCAGGTACCAAGGACGAATGGGAAATAATTAACCCATACCAAAGGTATCAATTAGAGAGGCCTATTATTAAAACTAAAGATATTAATGAACCAGACTTTCTTGCCAGCCTAAGTGAGGGTAATGATCAGGTAATCAGAAATCTAGATGCTGAGAAAATAATTGGAGAACTTAAGCCAGGAAGACAGTTTGAATCGGATGATAATATCTTTACAGTTATAGAGATTACCCCAAACGGAGTATTTAGAACAAAAAGGCAATCAAGGAAAGGGGGAATAGAAGTATCTCTAAATTTTGCAAGAGAAAATCTATTGGAATATTTTACAGAAGGAAGGTTGAGAACTATTGAAAATATTAATGTAAACGAAAATAAAAAGAAAGTAGATGAAATTGTTATCTCATTAGAAAAAAATAAAGAACTAATTGAAAGATTAACTATCAATGACAGATTCAGAAGAAAAACCACAAATACTACTTACACAATCGAAGATAATGATGGTGATAGTTTGGTAGTAATAGAAAGCACTGCTCGAACAGAAACTCCTATGTTTTTAAGAAAAAGCATTTTGCTTGAATGGTTGCTTAACGATGATGTGGAGATGTTAGAGCCAGAAGATAATTCTGAATATGAAAAAACTGTTGAAAACTTAAAGAAAGGGGATGAATTTACCTACAACGGAAACAAGTACGTGGTTTTACCTAGTATCTCAGGTTATCGTGGGATAGTTGGCGGTAACATAGATAAGCGAAGCGATGTGAAGAGATTTCCATCTGGGACCTTTATGAGATTTTTAAAGGAAGGAGTAGTTAAGATTGAAAGTACGAATGAAGAGATAACGCAACAAGTTGCAAAAGGAGTAAAGGAAGCTCAGAGAAGTCCAACAGCTATTCTAAAGGAAATAGCAGATACTTATGAAGATTTATAACTATGGATCAACCACCTCAAGATTTGGTCAAAAAAAAGGGGAAAGTACTAGCTAGCCTTAACTTGTATCCAGAGCTTCTAAATCATCCTGATATGCAGGAGGATCGGCTAGCTACATTGAACCAAATTGGAGAAACTCTTTTAGGTTTGTTTCAAAAATTATTTAGTAACCCTGAGTACTACGGCGATGTATTTTTCATTGGTGGAATAGAAAAATGGCTTTCCGATTTAGAGAATATTGAGATATTTGAAGCAGTAGTTCAACAACTTCGAACACTGGAGGAGATAGGGTCTGATCAAGCAGAATGGCATATTAGAAACTTTTTAAATAATGTAGCAAAAAGAGTTAAAAGTAATGGAGGTCAGTTATCACTACAAACAAATGATAAGTTAGGAATTACGGAAGCCGAAGCTGTTTTTAAGCAAATGGATAAAATTAGTGCAGAAAGAATTCATATCCCTGAGAATTTAAATATTTTATTGGACCAAAGATTTATAATTTCTGCACGCGAACTAGAAATAGATATGCAAAAGGTTTTAGCGCGTCCAAAAGTTACAGAAGTATCCTTTTTAGATCAGCCTAGAGCAGATTTCCAAAAAGAGATTGAGATGTACGATAATGATAGCGAAATTGATGGAGTTCTTTTGTTTATTCTTTCCAACTTAACAGGAGATGCTATGCAATATGTTATCAATCAAATGGTAAATAAATTAAAAAGAACTACTCAAACAGTTGTGGCAGTTCTTGAAAGGTATAGAACTTCGTTTGAAAGCAGAGTTTTGAGAGGAGAACAAATCTCGGTCTATGGATCGCCAATACGAGATTATGAATTAATTATAAATGAAATACTTGATCTTATTAAAGAACAAGAGAAAAAGAATGGAGAGTATTTATTCGGTGCAGTAGATCTACTTAGAACCAAATCACCAGACGGGTTTGTAGGTATAACTAAAATGTCACAAATACTATTAACCACACATAGAGCAAGGTATAAAAGTAAAATTATAGCCTTACTAAAATAAATCTCTTCTATAGTTCTAAAATGCAGTACGATGAGATTAAACAAACACAAAATAATAATCTTACCGAAATTCAAAGAGAACGTGAATTAAAAGCTGCACAACTTCGAGCACAAAATGCTTCTACAATTTTAAACAAAAAAATTAATCGGTCTTCATTTTCTAATTCTGCTAAAGAAGTTAAACCATTTGATTATCTTGAACGGCTAGAATGTTCCATGACATTAGATAGAGTTGATTCAGAAAGAAATGGTACTAATATCAATACTCAAATTATAAATTGTGATTACTCTACAGAAATAGATTCTAAAGGTAGAGAAATAATTAAAATGACAGTGCCCCATCGGCTGGATTTTTTAGCACTAAATTTAAACCCAGGATCAGTTTTTATTTTTGATAGGTCTAACTATAGATTGCTATCTATAGAACAAAAAGATCAGCAGAAAGTAGTAAATTCTGTTGAAGTTTGGCCTCATGTTGAAATACTATCTATAGATAAAATACTTTTCACATTCTCAGATTTACTTAATAAAGAGAAAATCGTAGCCTTTGAAAGTTTAGAAAATAATGTAATGCGTCTCAAAAAAGGTCCTTTTGATGGCTTCCCAAATAAAATTTATTTCCAAAAATATAACCTTGAGAACCCAATATTTATTGAAGACTATGATGAAATTAAAAAAGCCTACCATGCTCCTGGGCAAGGGTCTTTTATTGATGTTGATTATAATATGGCTATTAAAGCGTTTAACCAAGCATCGAACATATTAGAAACCGAAGACAGAACTGCTGATTTTCAATACCCAGAAGTATTAAGATTATTTTCTAAATTAAAAATAGCATTTGCTAAAGATTTAATTCCTAATGAAAATCCTCATGACACTGTTTTTGAATTGAGATTAAGAAACGAATTAAATATTGATGGTGTACATATTTACGCAGGGGCAGTAATGAAAATTGATGTGAATGATCCAGAATTTTTTACAATAAAGTATCCTCCTCAAAATGGTGTCCAGATTGAGTTTATAGAAATAAATGGCACAAAATTATATGCACCAGGGGAAATTTTGTGTAGAAATACCTCCGAAGATCTCCAAATAACCTCAATAAATGGTGGCCAACTCGAGAATATGGGAAGCGAAAGAGTTATTAAAATTATAAAAGCAAATAATGGATTTATTGGCTTGGTAGCAAATGATGAAGTAATTAAATTCACGAAAGATCATAAAGTTTTAACTTTACTAAGTAATGTGGACCCATCAGTACAAATACTAATAAGTGATATTATGAAAAATAGATACTTTTTACATGATATTTACTCTGATAATTACCTAGAAGGGGCAATTGAACTTGTAAGTAATCACACAGGTTCTCTTGCTACAATAATATTTGAAGATGAACAACCTGGGAATATAATTATTCCAAACTATCCAAACATTCATCCATCGTTACACGGTCTTGCAATAGGCCAATTTGACAGATTAATTTTAGATAAAAAAGGTGAATTTGCAATCTTTGGCGTTGCTACTGAAAGATACGATATGCATTTTCGTGGAGTATGGTACGAAAGAATAGAACGAATTTTTATAAATTTTCGAACTGGAGAGGTTAGGTTTAGGTGTGATAGCTATTTTGAAGGTGGCAAAAGATACGGTCAAACTAAGTACAGTGAGAATACTTATATTATTGTCGATAATTTAGGCCTTAAACAAACAGGAGATGGTATATTTTCTGAAGTCGAAAACAATGTGCCAAAGGGAGATGATTATAAGGACCACATTTCAAGGACGCTTAAAATTAAAGAAATAAGAATAGGAGATATGAGACAGTTAAATGAAGATAGGATTGATATAACTGCATCATTTGACTCAATAGTATTAAATAACCAAGAAAACCCCACATTACATAACTGGATATACGCACAGGCTCCATTTGGAAGTATTGTTAACTTTAATAGTAAAAATTCTATAATTGAAAGCATTGAAGTACCCTACGATACCTATATAAAATCTGGTGGGATACGCGCATCACTAGGATCTAGCTTTAAAATAAGTGGTATAAGAAAAGTTTTATTTGAGGAAGATTCTCAGAATTTTCCATTAGATGTAAAGGAATTAAAAGGTGAAATTACTATTACATTAAATAATAAAATTTATAGGGCAAAAGATATTAGTGTTAATAGTTTAGGTTTAAAATTGGACAAATTCCCTTTAATTACTTGGGAGGTTATTTACAATGGTGCTACAGAATTACCTGATGAGTTATTAGTGGAAAATAATAGTGTAAATATACCAACAAAGAACGAAATTCTTTATCTTGCAAATCGATTAACTGTGCAGGTTAATAATAGGAAACCTGAAGATGACTTTGATCTAGAACAAAATGTAAATAGTTTAATCGGGCTAACAAGATGGCTATATGAATCTGCAAATAAATTAGGTGGCCCATTCAATCTAGCGGAATGGGTTACAATCTATAAACCATTACTTTATTATTACTATAACGACCCTGAGGCAGTAATATTGCTAATAATGGGCTTTATACCTAATTCAAACGGTAATATAGATCCAATAGATTACATGTTTCTTTATGCAACATACCTTGAGATTTTTAAACAAAGATATCCGGAGGTAGAAAGTGAATTAATTTTACTATTGAGTAGTTTAAACCCCGATCTTAAATTTATATATAAGAATGAAATTAAAGATATTATAAGTAATTTTGAAATACTCGAAGATGAGAATAAGCAACATTTCCTAGACGAGTTAGATAGCATAAATATGGATACGCCTAGTCATATCCCAGTCCCAGTAAGTCACTCTCAAGTAGAAGGCTTCAAAGCAGACCAATTCTCAATAGAAAAAGGTTTTCTCAAATTTAATGAAGAACCTAAAGCAATCGATCTTTTACAAAGAATAGGTAACCTTCGAGAACTTTCAACTAGCTCTGAGCTTGACAAGCAAATAGAAATAATTAAAGAAAACGGTTCGAGAATTGATATGAATGTTGTTGGTCAGATTTCTCAAATCCTTGAAACAATAATAGGCTTTAAGATCGAAGGTTTAGATCTAGCTAAGAACTTTGTTGTATTTGGAATGATAATAAACTTTGCAAATAACTTACGCGAATTAAAGAACAAAAGGTCTAAAGACTCTCAAGAAGAAATAAATATTGCTATAACTGAACTGCAGAATAAAATAAATAGAATTAAATCTGGCGAATTAACAGAAGAAGAAATGCAATTTGAAATGTCTAATGAAAATGTATTGAAGATTTTAATGCACATGACCTCCGGAACTTTACCCAAAGAATATCTAGTATTTACAATATTGATGTTGATTACTTCTGGTGTTGAAATTGCTGGAGTTAGAAACGTTTTAAAACTTGATCAAATTATAAAAAACCAAAGAGGAGATGATATTGGAGTTCCGTATTTAAAGTATAGAGAGGAAATACTTGAAGTAAAAGCCACAGGAAATGTGATGGCACTACAAGAAGTTATTATAAAAAACGTAAGCATGTTAATCAACTACATGAGAAATTTTCATAATTACGAGGATTACTCCGAAGATTTTTTAGTAATGTGTAAATTATTGAACCTTAAAGAAGGTGAGTTCTCTACCAACTGTTTTGGTATAGGGCTAATTTATCAAGCCATACTTGACTTAATGATTGGTGATATTTGTGAGATTAATTATGCAACTCTCCATCACGAATTAGGTAATGATATTGAAGACTGGTTTAAAAATCTGGGTGAAATAGTTATGGCGGGTCATGCTGTATTCATTATTAAACTTCCACTTATAGATGGAGAGGAAAATAAATATATCATTGGAGATCCACTAAGTGTGATTAACAGCTTAGCTCAAAAAAATAAAAGAAAACCTTTAGACAAACATCATAATTGCATGGTTGTAAAGGAGTCCGAACTTATGCTAGACAATGAGATTAATTCTGTTCTTGAAAATACAAAATTCGTTACTATAGATCCTAATAAAAAAATCCGAATAGTTCAGAAAGATAATAAAGAAATACAAATGAAGATAGATCCTAATGATGTTTATCAAGTATATAAAGACAGGAATTCTATTTTAACCTATGCAATGATTAGTTCCTTCAGAGATTTAAATGGCTACTTAACAACCATAGCGCCAGATGAAGGTGAAGTATTAATGGATATGATTACAGATTCAAAATATAAAGGAGATAGAAACAAAGCATTTGAGAAGTATATGCTTTTATATAATAGATATTCAGGATTTGAATATAGATCTACAAACTCTAATCAAGTAATAGCATCGAATATAATATTATTAAATTTTGCTCTTGAAAATGATTATTATATTGAAGCTTTGTTCCTGGCCAATGTAAATAAAATAAAATTAGCCAAACTATATCCAGACAAAGACGACTACGATGAATCTTTAATTTTCGATACGCAAAAAGCATTTATACTTACAAAAATAGCCAATCTCGATGAGACAGAAATCCTAAAATTAATTGAAGATAAAAAATATCTTTTAAGAAAAGAAGATATTACACTTATCTGGGAAAATGTCTCCTTTATAAATTTAACATTGCGTTTATTTAATGAAACAAAAGAGGATCAAAAAAGAACTCTAAAATTACTATCTTCTGAGTCACTTTACTATTTGATTTTTGATCCACTAAGATACAATAATATCCAGGAAATGAAAGACTTATGTAAAGAGATATTAAAAGTTGCTTTGGAAAATGATTATTTACCATATTCAGCTTATATTATAGAAAAACTAGTTAAGTTAAGTCCCGAAGACGAAACTCTGAAATTAGTAGAAGATAAGATTATAAAATTCATTGCTAAAACCGATAACTATATAATACTTACACAACTAAATCCACATTTAATTTTCTCAAAATTTATAGACAAAATTCATAAAGTTTTAGAAGTTAGTTTTGAGATACCAACTATCCAATCAATTTTAAACATATTGAATGGAGTGAAGGATGATAAAGTTATTGATGATCAATACGAAAGTCTTCACAAAGTATTAAGTAGTAATCACACTGCACTTGATAGAGCTGCTTATCGACATAAAGTTGAAGAAGAAAAAAGAATAGTTGCAGCTGTAGAGGCAAACACTCATAGAATTGAGGAGATAAATAATCAAGTAAAAACTGAAGTGAGGTCAGGAGGGCAATCCTACCAATCCCTGCATCAAGAAGAAAAACCCCTTGAACTTGGAGACAACTATATAAAAATAACTGAAGAGGCTGTTTTCGGATCGATTGATCTACTCGTGAGTAAATATGGTGAACTCTCAGGAGACATAATGGCTCTATTTCTTCGAGGAGCTGATGAAACAGTAATTCGTCTAGCAGAGAATAATTTGAGGAAGAAAGGAATATTACTTCCATCACCCGAAAATGCAGCTAAAAGGTTACAAGGACAAAATCTCCCATTGTTACAATCGAATTCTTAAACTTGCGGTGGAACAGCTGAAACTTCTGTAGTAACAGGTTGTTCAATAGGCTGTGCTTGAGGAGTTACATTATCTGTTGGTAGAACTGTTCCTGGTTGTTCTAATGGTGGAGCCGAAGAAATATCTAACTGATCTCCTTCTTCATTTTCTACTTTCTGTTGAAGTAACTCATTAGGGTTTGTAGTTATCAAATTATGCTCATTTTGACTTGCAACAATTTGTATAGCAACATGATTAGCCCCAGCAAAAAATAATCCTTGTCCAATTCCTGCAGACATTAAAAAAGACTTTTCACCATCTGTAAGATAGAATACTTTCTTTAATTTATCTATCGCAGCTGGTGCTTGCTTCAATAATATCTGCATGGATGAGTTATTAATTATTGCTTTACCATAATCTGAAGCTAAGAAGTCATCAACATCTTGTGTAATAGTTGTTAGACCTAATGCATATTTTCTAGCTCTCTTAGCAATTGAGTATACAAACTTGGCAGCATCTTCGTATTGCATCATAATCCAAGCTTCATCAATTATTAATAATCTTTTCCTCTTATCTCTTTTAATCTTGGTCCAAATGTAATCAAGCATTACATACATGGCCATTGGTCTTAAATCATCAGCTAAATCACGAATTGAAAATACTGTAAATGTATTGTGAATGTTAACCGTGGATTTCCTATCAAACACACCAGATGCGGAACCTTTTAAATATTTTTCTAATCTACGAGCCATTGAATGGGATTCATCTTCCGACATTGCATTTAAAATCTTATACAAATCTTCTAACAAAGGAGCTTCGTTTGAATGTGTTGATGGATCGGGTGTGATACCTTTTTCTTTGTACGTTAATATTAAAGCTCTATCTAAAATTGCTGCTTCCTCTGCAGTTACTGTTCCACCCAACATCATTCTAATTAATCCAGAGAGAGTTAAAATTTTAAATCGGAGTTCATCTTCATCAGCGTTAAATATCCCAGATAATTCAAAGGGATTCAATTTCTGAGCACCGTCTTGCGAGAATGATATATATTCTCCACCAACTGCATCACATAATCTATCAAATTCTTTTTCTGGGTCTATAATAATAATGTCAATTCCAAGCATTAAGGACCTCACAGCTTCCAATTTAACTGCATAGGATTTACCAGCTCCGGATGTAGCCAAAACGACTGAGTTAGCATTAGGAAGTGAAAATCTATCGAAAATAACTAAAGAATTATTATGAAGATTAACCCCATATAAAACTCCTTTATCCATTGTTAACTCACTACTGACGAATGGGAAAGTTGTAGCAATGGCAGTAGTATCCAAGTTTCTGGTCATATTTATTTTATCAAGACCATATGGAATTGTGCTTTGGAAACATTCTTCTTGTTGAAGTGTAGCAACTTTAATAATAATTCCAATCGTTGCCATTGTGCTCTCCAGATTCTTTGAAATTTTATCTAACTCTTCCATAGTATCTGCATGCAATGTTACGTACAAGGCATATTGGAAGAATTTTTCGTTCCCAGCGGCAAGCTGTTCTTGCAAAGTTAATGCATCTTTAAGTTGTACTGCAACAATAGGATCTCCTTGTCTACCTGCTTCAATTTCAATATTTATTGTTGCCTGAAACTCTGCAATTTTTCTTTTTAAGATTTTTAATATTTCACCAGTTTCAAAAGGATAATAATAAGTGCTGATGTCTACGGGATATTCAAAGTTAATTAATGGTTCTAACCAACTAGGAGAAACAACACTAGGAAAGCCGATAGCAAAATATGATCTAAAATACTTATTCCCTATTATTAAATTACTGAAGTTAACCTCAATGGCACTTGGTGCAATAATGTCTTTAACATCAATTAATCCTTGAGCAAATTTCTGAATAGATTGGTTCTCTCGAGCCAAAGCAGCAGCTTCTTGAGGGTTTATAGGTTTTGTACCTTTTTTAGGTTTTGCGTCTGGTATTAATCCGAATAAAGCCATATTTTTAATTCTTAATTAGCTGGATCTAACAATTCCAGTAGAAACATCAGAATCTCTAAGATTAAGTATCTCAAGACCCAATTTATCTGGTTCGTACACAGAGTAATATAGTTTTATTAATTCATCATTTGTTAATTGTTTTGCTGCTACACCCATATTCTGATATTGTTTAATTATCGAATCCCTTTTTGGATATAACTCCTCTTTAGCCTTTTCTACAATTCTTGTTACATGGGCAATTCTTTCAGGTGTTCCAAAAGTTTCTTTAAACCAGTTATTTTTTATAACAGGTAAATTTAAACTTGGAATCACAGTATAAAATCTTTTATCTAGAATCTGAGTTGTTTGTGTTAGGTTATTTATGAAGTCCTGGTACAAAGAAACCTGTTCTGTTACAGCAGTCGAAGTAATTTTCGATTTATAACTTTCTAGAAGTTTTAAATAATTTGCAATGTCAGTTCTTTGAGTTTTAATTACAATTTGTACTGGGAAATTTGTAGCATTTAAAAATGCAGCAAAAGATCCGATTTTAGCATCTTGTTCCGGTCCATCAAGTAAATCAAAATTAAGCGAAGTAGTTTCTATCACAATAGACACTTTTCCACTTTTCAGTACAACCATATCATCTTTAATATCTGCGATATCTAAATGCTCCTGCGTGCTAATTCTTTTTGGATCGAAAATACCCATAATACAATTAAAAGTTCTCAATTAAAAATTAAAAGATTTCTCCTTCAACTATAACAGTATATAGTAAATAGCTGAAAGGATACAATAGGAAATTATTAAGGACCTATAGCATTAGTCAATAGAAGTTAATCAAAGAATCTAAAAATTTGGGACTGGTTATTTGCCATTGGTTATTATAAGGGTATAATCCTTTAAGCATACCTGATGGCGCAGGTTATTTTTTTAATTTTTAATTGAAATGTATGCCTTCTCCAGAAGAATCAGAAAAATTATTATTAGAATATATACAAAATGAGTCATTGTTGAATCATTGCAGAATGGTTGCGAAAGCAATGGGAGCTTATGCAAAATCTTTAAATCTTTCCGAAAATGAAGTAGAGGAATGGTACACAGCAGGATTATTACACGACTTAGATTGGGAAAAATTTCCTGATGAACACCCGAATAAGGCTGTAAACGAAATACTTCCAGCAAAAGGTTATCCTGAGAATGTAATTCTTGCTGTTAAAGCACACGGACCTCAAAGAACTGGTAAATATCCAGAAACTAAAATCGAAAAATACTTATTTGCATGCGATGAACTATCTGGATTTCTAAATGCATCGTCCTTAATGAGGCCTACAAAATTCGAAGGTATGGAAGTTAAATCGGTAAAGAAAAAATTAAAAGATAAGCATTTTGCAGCTAATGTAAGCAGAGAGGATATAGAAGAAGGAGCAAGATTAATTGAGAGACCAATTGAGGAGCATATTCAGTTTTTGATAAATGTGTTTAATAATTAAAACTATTATGGACCGCCGAACTATTGCGCGAGAATTGGCGGTATGACCTCACCCTAACCCTCTCCTTGAAAGGAGAGGGAATTGGTCCCTCTTGTAATGACAAGTGCACCTGAGATTCATAAGGTACACAGATTTACCCTGTCGAAGGCATGGTCTGCGCCCCTGTTATTCGTATGGGGTCCAGCCACCTGCCTGACTGCGCACACAGGCACGGTGACTGGACCTTCATTAAGTGCCAAGTTAAAGAGTGTTGTAACATCATGCAGTAATAAACTGCCACGATCAAAAGATGAGGTGGTAAGGTCAACATAAAACTAAAGCTAATAAATTCGCTAAGATTTATAGCAGTATAGCAATAACAAAAAAAACTGGATTTTACTCCAGTCTTTTAAACTTCTAAAAAGAAATTATGCAGTCACAGGTGTTTTTCCTTTGGTAGCTTCTGCTCTTGGAACTAGGAAGTAAATCAAGATTCCAATAATATTAAAGAAGAAACATAATACTGCCCATAATCCAGCGTTTTCAATTTTATGCTTAGTAGCATCTTTGTAAACCAAATAAGCTATTACAGAATCGATTAGTAATGGAACACAACAAACGCAAAGTAACCAAACAAAGCTAAACCCTAAACCTGCTGCACTTGCTGCTGCTGCATCTGCTGCTGTAGTCGTAGTGTATGGATAGTATGTTTGTGCAAATGCTGGTGTTGCAAGAAGTGTGAATCCAACAACTGCTGTTATCGCTGCAAGCGCTCTTGAGAAAATTTTTCTCATATTGAATAAAAATAAAAAATAATAGATATACCGAAATAAGGTTTACTTATAATATAACCATATAAGTAATTCCATGTCAAAAAAAACTGCACCCATAAATGAGTGCAGTATAATATCATATTCAATTGTACTTAGCCTATCATTTTCTTTCTTTTAGAAATGATTTGCGATTTAAGCTTATGGGCAGCTGTTCCTATAGCTTTTCTCAAATCATGATCCTTAATGATAACAACAGGATTCTCTCTTTTAAAGTCTAGTACTTCTACATTTATTCTAAATATATTCCCGTGACCTTCTTTGGAGACTGAGATCTTAATTGTGCATTCAGTTTCATTAATTTTTTTTAGAATTTCTTCAACTTTCTTGAACATCCTAAAGCTAACTTCTTGAAGTGTTTCGAATGTAGGCTGTGTTAAATTTGGTGCGACAAATAAATATCTCATGGTATCGTCATTAAAAATTAAAATACCGTTTGAGAAGCTCCTCTAAATTAAGTATACTACCGAGTACTATATCGGGCAAATATAATCTCTATCATCAGTGTAGTATTAAGGATAGAAAAAATAGAGAGTTCGTGAAATCTGATCGTGAAAACATAGAGCCAGTAATCTTTAGTTGATTTAGCTAACATTCATCGGAAATTCACAAATGCTAAAAAACTATAATGTTTAAAGTTACAAAGTTTGAATAACCTTTTAACATTTTAACTTTTGAGCATTGCAACATATTTCTTAATTTTTAATTAATTTATAATGAGTAACACAAAAAACGATGACTTATTAACAAATGAGAATCTGGATAAAGTAGAGGAATACTTTAAACTTAAAGGAGTTATTAAGACTTTGAGAAACGACTTAAAAGATATTAAAGACTCTTTAGAAGCTCAAATAGAATTAGAAAAGATAAATAAGAAAGTAAAAGAACTTAGAGATAAAGTAAAAGGAGACGAGACTGTTTTTGAACTATCCGAAAAGCTTTCCACTACAAGAGAAAGATTAGATTTAATTAAAGAATTAATCAGAATTGATTTAATTGAAACTGCTCAAGAAGAAGTAAAACGAGATGGGAAAAAATTAAAGTTAGTACATGTTTTAAAAGAAGTCAAAGACGATGGGAAAGATGAGAAAAAGAAATCCTAAGCACTAAACTCTAAATCCTAAACAAATTATAATAACCAAATGTTTTAAATTTAAAATATTTGAATTTTGGAAATTGTTTAGTATTTAGTAATTAGATTTTATAGCTTAATTAATATGCGTAAATTCACTCCTTACGAAATTAATCAATTAATAAAATTTGGATTTGATCCATTTGAACTAGCTTCCGAAGTAGATGCAAATATTCCTGTAGAATACATAACTGGTAAAGCAGAATTTCGAGGGGAAATCTATGAAGTATCAAAAGATGTATTAATTCCAAGAGTAGAGACAGAAGGAATTATTAATATTGCATTAAATAAAATTGAAGATCGAAGTCGTAAATACGAAAAAATTACTTTTGCTGATGTAGGAACTGGTTCTGGTGCAATAGGAATTAGTTTTGCACTTGAGTTAGAAAAATTAATTATTCCATACAATTGCTACTTATCAGATAAATCACAAAAAGCACTTGATGTTGCGAGAAAGAATGTTGAAGAAATGCTGGTTAAAAGAAAAGTAAATTGTTTTACATATCAAAAAGAAGAAAGTTCTGTAAAGATTGTAGAGTCAGATTTGTTAAGTAATTACCCAAAGAAAATCCAGTTTGATGTTATCTTTGCTAATCTTCCGTATATTCCTTCTTCACGAATAGATACGTTAGATTCCAGTGTAAAAGATTATGAACCTATGATTGCTCTTGATGGCGGAACAGATGGTTTAAAGTTTATAAGAGAACTATTACAACAGGCAGAGTTAAAATTAGCCAATCACGGAATCATACTTCTTGAAGTTGATGATAATCATGATGAAGAATTTTTAAAGTCTCAAGAATCTATTCTTCATAAATTTAATACCGAACTAAAGAAAGATCAATTCGGAAGAACTAGATTCTGGATCTGTACTCTAAAATAACTTACTCGAGAAACGTAAGTGCATACATCAGTGCAAACCCTATCACAAACATTGATATCTCAATCACATATTTTTTTACTCCAGACTTTTCGTGTATTTCAGGTAAAAGATCAGCCAATGCAATATAAATAAATTGGCCAGCAGCTAAAGGGATTAGAAACTTCTGTGCACCTTGAACATAATTACTTAATATTAAAGTGAACACGGCTCCGGCCACAGCTGTTAACGCAGTCAGAAAATTTACTATTAAAACTTTCTTTTTAGACCAGCCAGAATACAAAAGGATTCCGACATCAGCAAATTCTTGTGGAATCTCATGAACAATAATGGCAATAGTACTTGCTACTCCAGCAATCGGACTTACCAAAAAACTTGCTGCAATTGCAATTCCATCTAAAAAATTATGTATTCCATCTCCAAATGTATTTAAATTTGCTAAAACTGATTTTTTAACATGCTCATGCTTATATTCATCTGAAGTATCATGGCTACAATGAAAATATGCCTCTATCACTAACATTAATAAAATTCCTGCAAAAACAAAAACCATTGCTTCAATACTATAGCCATTTTCCGAAATACTTTCTCCTATCAAATGAAGGAAAGCGTCACCCAACAAGGCTCCCGCAGCAAATGCAATTAAAGAAGTTATAAAATTACTTTTTTCAGAAATTTTTCTAAAAAATAATAAAACGCCTACAAATGAGATTAAACTCACAATAAAAGTTGCAAGCAGAGAATATAATAAAGTTTCCATATTACAATTTAATAAATAAATTTCTTTCCTGCCTACCATTAGGCATGGCAATCTTCACATTTTCCTTTTAAATTAAGTTCAAAATTTTCAAGACTAGCACCATTAGGAATAACTTGTTTTAAGAATTTATCATCTACTTCTACATGCACAACCTTTTCGCAATTATTACAAATAAAATGTTGATGATGATCTCCAATTTTGCTTAATTCATAACTCATAACACCTTTTTTTACATTAACTTCCCTCAAAATGCCTTGCTCTACAAATAAAGATAAGTTTCTATAAATAGTTGCCCTGTCTATATCTGGAATTAAACCACAGACTTGGCTAGCTGTTAAAAGGAAACCATTAGAAAATAATTTTAATATTCTGTCTCTTTTCTTCGAATTTTTCATATATAAATGCGATTAAGTTGCGAAGATAATAATGCAACATTGTCGCATTGTCAAATATTACTTATAGTTATTTTTAATTGAGTAAAATTGTTCTCTGTATACAATTATTTATCACGAAACTACAGCATATAGTATTTCCTTGACTTACTTATCACAACTTTCTAAAGTATAAGTTACAGCATTCTAAATATTTAGAAATTGGGAAAGAGGAGTAACTCAATTAAAAATTATAAATTTAAAGATGAATAGCAAATGAGATTCTCTTTAATTGATTACTTTTAATTTTTAATTGTAAAATCTCCCACTGTGCCGCAACTGTGATGAGAGAGCTTGAGTTTATGAGAGGATAAGTTACGAATGAAAAATTCCCGTAACACAATTACTCATCATCTCATTCTCTATCTAAGTCAGAAAACCAATCTGTGCCTACAAAGAATTTCTTTGGAGTCTACGAGCAATAGACATTAGTTTTTAGCAGTTGTACGCTCACAGCTGTTTTTTTACAATTTGGAAGAGTTATTAGGTACAATAAATATAGATAGTCTAGAAGGAGAAAACTTTAATCAGGAAATCTTTAGTATTCTTGAAAAATACAATTCTCTTATAAATACTCTTCAAACCGAAGGGTTAGAATCTATAGAAATTATAGGGCATGAAATGGCTACCGTAACACTTTACAAAAACCTCTTCCGCGTACAACTAGAAAAGTTGTTGCAAACTCTACTAATAAAAGAAATAGATAAACTGAGTAATGTGAACGAAAGGCAATTGCTTTCATCTATTACATTAGAAAATATTTCCATATTTTTAGAAAATGATTTGTTTCTTGATGGAAGTTCTATTTCGAATACACTCAAAAATATTGTGGTGAATATAATGAATAAAGTAAACATTATTTCGGAGAATTGGACTTTCCTTTTAAACACAGACACCAGCGTTAGCCCAATTTTAAATAATATAAATAAGGAAGTTGAGTATTTATTTGCAGATAATGTTAATACTTTCTTAGGTGAAAACTTAATTTTAAGAGAAGATTTGTTTAAGGATAAGTTAAAAAATTTTGGTGTTGACGATCAAATTAAATTAATGGACTTAATAAAAGTAAATGGAGCGAGAAAGATTGAGTTTGGTTATGACATGGATTTTGGAATGATTAAATACCTTATTGATTCTGCAATTAGGTGTAAGAATCAATTACATAACGAAAGAGAAGATATTGAGCTATTCAATTTAATTACAATTCTAATTACTTTTTTTAGAAATAATTTAGGTACTCAGAAAATATTAGATGAAGTAATTAATATTTATGAGGATAGGCCGGAAGTAATCGCTCATTTAAAATATTTAATGAATCTGGAGTTATTACCAAAACTAATAATAGAAAATAGTCCTCCTATATACAAGAAAGTCCAAAAAAATTTGATGTTTAGAATTTATGAACATACCGATGGTGGAGTAAAAGTACATATTCATTCCATACCTTACAGCCAAATTGATGCAGAAAAATCTATTGATGATTTTATAATTAATAATGGATTAGAAATACAATCATTTCCTAATAGTGTGAATAGACAAACTGAAAATAAAATACTTTCAAGACTAGTTGCAACTAATTTAAGTTTTGAAGAGGCCGTTAAGATGCACACAAGTATAAGTAAAATAGGGTTACAAACCATTAAAAATAACGACTCTTTATTAGATCCAATTCTCGAAAAACTAAACCATTCATTAAAACCTTTTGTAAAAGAGGTAGCACAAATACTTCCACAATTAATTAATGATCAACGACTAAGAGCACAGTATGTGGATCAATACGAAAGCAGAATTAAAGGAATTCATTTTCACCATGCACCAAAATCTAGTATTGAAACAGATTTAAGCGAAGCAGAACTCACGGATCTTCAAGAAAAAATTATGAAAAGAGTTATGGAAGGGCAAAGTTTCGAAGCAGCAATTGGAGATATTGTAGATAGAGAGGATTTTAATTTAAGAGTGGGATCTCAAGGGGATTGTGTTCAATTTGAGACAAAAATTGAGCAGGTCGCAGTAGTAGCACAAAAAAGTGAGGATTTATCTGGATATAAAGATGGCACAGTCCTAACTAGCAAGAAAGTGGAAGGAAATGGTTTTCAAAGTACAATTAGAGAAAAGGTAATTGATGGGAAGAAGATTAATACAGTAACTTGTCTAGTTTGCCAAAAAGAATTTGATACTTGTAATGACAAATGCCCTGAATGTGATACATCTAGAGAAATGCAATATAACGCTATCTATAACGGGAATACTAGATTAGGGAAGGAGGCTATTAAGACTATTCAGGAAAGAATAGATCAAAAGAGATCAGAAGTTGAGTCTCAACTAAATGACAATGTTGTAAAAGAAACTAACCAATCTATGGACCCTTGGCTTGGGAAAAAAGTTGAAGGAGTTTTTAGCCAGTTAATTTCTGTAGTAACATTTGGTGCTGTGAAGGAAAGCCCTAAATATTATGAGAATTAATTATTTATCTCATACTTAATCTTATCTTTCAAAGTATCAATTATAGATTTCTTTCCTTTAGTTTCAGTAGACTTTAAGGATTCTAAGATACTCTTTTTATTTAAATCTTTCCCAAGAATCAAAAGTGCAGTTATTTTTTCTTCACCATTATCCCATTCTTTATAAGTGTAATCTTTTCTAGATACAACATATTGAAGAAGGTATTTCTTTGAATTATTCCTAGTATCTTTAATAGGTGCATTGTCAAAATATAAAAACCCTTTTGCCCTAATAACGTTTTTTGGAAACTTTCTTAAGACTTCTTCAAATTTATAAAAATCTAAGGGTACTTCAGATTTAAAGAAAATTTCGTCAATATTTTCATGATGATGCTCCACTTCACCTTCATGATCATGCGATTCATGACCTCCTTCCTCAACAATCTTCTGAAACTCTTCCAAAGTTTTTAAATCACTCATAGATCTATCTATTAAAATGGACATATCTAAATCATCATTAATTTCGTAAACTAATGCTTTTGGATTTAAACTGGTGACCAAATCCTTCAGTTGCTCTATCTTTTCTGGTCTGGATTTATTTATCTTAGAAATAAGAATTATATTAGCAGTTGAGACTTGAATCCTTGCGATGTCGTAATTATCAAATTGTTCTTCAAAATTAACAGCGTCTACCACACAAATCACGGCATCTAATTTAAAATCTTTCTCAAGGCTGGGATTATAAAAGGTTAAACCTAAAGCTAGAGGATCCGATAAACCTGAGGCTTCAAGAATAATATAGTTAGTTTCTGGATTTGCTTTCATTACTTTATTAAAAGCTGAAATTAAATCTCCTCTTGCAACACAGCAAACGCAACCATTGCTTAGTTCCACGACTTCATCTTCAGTTGGCACAAGAAATTGGCTTTCTAGCGAAACATCGCCGAATTCGTTTAAAATAACTCCTAGCTTTAAGTCCTTGTTATTTTCAATTATTTTGTTTAAAAAAGAGGTTTTACCTGCTCCTAAGAACCCTGTTATTAATGTTATTGGAATTCTAGACACGAAAAACTATTAAAAATTAAAAGAGATAATAGAATTATTATACATTATTAAAAATAGTCAAAAAAATAACTAATTACTAAATATGAAAACTTACGGATTGATTATTGGCTATTTGTTATTCGGCATTAATTAGCACTCGGGCTAACCTCTTGCTAAAATTAAAATCTGGTGATATTATGTCTGAATGCGTAAAAAAGATTCATCTCAAAAAGATACAACTAAAAAGCAGGATTCAACATTTAAGAATTTCCTACAAACTCTAAAGCCATATACTTTATATTTAGTAATTATCTTGGCGTTAACAGCTGCTTTGAATAGTTATAACTTAGAAATACCTAAGGTAATTTCTAGGGCTATTGATGCTTACGCAAGAGGTACCTATAATCAAAACACAACTTTAAACGAGTTTATAGTGATTGTTGCTGCTGTGTTAATACTTTCAATTCTTCAAGTAGTAATTGGAAGTTACACTGCTGAAAGAGTTGCAAAAGATTTAAGATTAAAATTATCAAGAAAAATTGCTGGAGGTTCATTTAGATTTGTACAAGATCAAACTTCATCTAAATTATTAACTAATATAACTTCTGATGTAGATGGAGTTAAAACATTTGTTTCTCAAGCAGCACCAACTTTATTCTCATCCATCTACCTAGCAATTGGAGCTGCGTGGAATATGTTTCAGTTAAATGGAAGTTTAGCTTTATTCACAATTGCATTTATCCCTGTAATAATTTTTGCATTTACTTATATTTTCGGGAAAATTCAAAAATTATTTACAAAAGGACAGGAAAATATTGATGCCTTAAACAAAAAAATATCTGAGACAATCGAAGGAAGTGCATTAATAAGAGTTCTAAATTCACAAAAATACGAAACTGCAAGATTTGATGTTTTAAATATAGTTACAAGAGATATAGGGAAAGGAATTCTTACAGGATTTGCGACTATATTCCCTTTAATAGGAGTTCTATTTAATGCAATGATTATTGGAATTATATGGTTTGGTGGGAATCAAGTTATTACAGGTGATTTATCAATTGGTAATTTTGGAGCATTTTACTCCTATGTTGCTATTTTAATAATGCCCATTATTACCTTAGGATTCATTAGTACATTAATTTCTAGATCTTTCTCAACATTTGTTAGAGTTTCTAGTGTCCTAAGTTCTAAAGACGAGGGACCTCAAGGAACGATTGTAAAAGATATTAAAGGTGATATTGAATTTAAGAAAGTACACTTAAAAATAGGTGAAAAAGAAATATTAAAGGATATTAACCTTAAAATTAAAGCTGGTACACGAAATGCAATAGTTGGACCAACAGCCTCAGGAAAAACTCAATTACTTTATATAATAGCTGGATTAGTGGAGCCAACAGATGGAGAAGTATTAGTTGATGGAGAAAATATTGAAAAGATAGAACCTAAAAGTCTTTATGGACAAATGGGTATCGTTTTTCAGGACAGCATTATCTTTAATACAACTTTAGAAGAGAATATAGCATTTAATAGCGAGGTAGATAAAGAATCTACAGATAAAGCAATTAATACAGCAGAGCTTGACGAATTTATTTCCAAACAACCAGAAGGTTTGAAAACGCAAGTTTCAGAAAGAGGAACAAGCTTATCCGGAGGACAAAAACAGAGATTGACTTTGGCAAGAGCTTTAACTTTAAATCCTAAAATATTACTACTAGACGACTTTACTGCGAGAGTGGATCAACGGACAGAAAAATCAATTTCTGATAATCTAGTTAAGAATTATCCTGATACTACAGTTATTTCTATTACACAGAAAGTAAATTCAATCACTGATTACGATCAAATATTTTTAATTATGGAAGGAGAATTACTAGCAAGTGGAACTCATCAAGAATTATTAAAGAATAGTTTCGAATATAAACAAATTTTTGAATCACAAAAATCAACTGATAGATAAGTTTCTCCCCTTCATAAGGGGAGATGGCGAAGCCGAGGGGTTTGGCTCCCTCTCCTTTTAAGGAGAGGGTTGGGGTGAGGTCATACCGCCGCAAAACCACGTACTAGTTAGGGCGGTCCAAATTAATATACAACAAATATGAGATACAAATTAACTCAAAAAAAAGAAGGTGAAGTTGAGAAAAAAAGTAATATACTTTCTATCCTTATAGCATTCTCTCCTTTTTTAAGAACAGAGAAATTAAGAATTACCTTAGGCTTTATTGCTATTGTAATCAACTCAGCAGTATCCATAGTTGCACCTTTTATTTTAGGATCAGTAATCGATGATTATATTCTTAAGAGAGATGTGGATGGTTTACTACGCATTGTACTAGTTTTAATTGCCATGTACGCTGTTGCTTTCGTAACTAGCTACTTGCAAATATATTTAATGGGTATTGTAGGCCAGAACGTATTGTTTAAATTAAGAGATAAAATATTTAGAAAAATACAATCACTTCCCCTAGAGTTCTTTAACGATAATAAATCCGGAGATTTGATCTCAAGAATTAATAATGATACAGACAAGCTAAATCAATTATTTTCAGAAGTTTTAGTAAGGCTTACAGGTAGTGTATTTACAATTGTAGGAATTGGTATTTTTATAATTTTTGTTAATGCAAAACTTGCCGCTGCTACATTAATTGGAGTTGTAGCCTTGTTTGTTATTACAACACTACTGGGACCGCTAATTAGGAAAGCAAATAAGAAAAGTTTAGATGCTTTGGGTAATTTCTCAGCGGAAATACAAGAAAGTTTAAGCAACTTTAAAGTTATCATAGCTTTTAATAGAAGAGATTATTTTAAAGAGAAATTTCAAGAAGCTCAACAGAAGAACTACTTGGCAGCAGTTTGGGCAGCAGTAGCAAATGGAGTAATTGCGCCAATCTATGATTTCGCTGGGAATATTGCTCAATTATTGATATTGATTTACGGTATCTACTTAATTGGAACTGGAGAAGTTACAATAGGTTTATTAATAAGTTTTATTTCATATGCCGATAGATTCTATCAACCATTAAGAATTATGGCTTCTTTAATTGCGACCCTACAGTCTTCTTTGGCAGCATGGACTAGAGTAAATGAAATCTTAACGGCAGAAAGTAATTTAATAGAAGCAGACGAAAAAACTATTGATGAGAAGAAATCTATTTTAAAATTCGATAATGTTTCTTTTGGTTATTTAGAAGGGTCAGATGTGCTTAAAGATATAAATATTGATTTAGATTACGGTAAAACATACGCATTGGTAGGGCCAACTGGGGGAGGAAAAAGTACATTAGCATCTTTAATTGCAAGACTTTTTGACGCGAGAGCAGGAGAAATATATTTAGAAGGGAAAAATCTAAAATCTATAGCACCATCAGAAATAGCTAAAGAAATAGGGTTTATTTTACAAGATCCTTACCTGTTTGGTGGTACCTTAGCAGACAATATTAAATATGGTAACGATGAGTTGCAAAATCTAAACTCAGAAGAATTAGCAACTAGAATAAAAGAATTAGGCTTAGAGAAAGTTCTAGAAAGATTCAATTCAGGTTTGGATGTTAAAGTAAGTTCAGATTCTGAAAATATTAGTCTTGGACAAAAGCAACTAATTGCATTCTTAAGAACTATTTTAAGAAAGCCGAAGTTACTAATATTAGATGAGGCTACTGCCAACATAGATACAATTACTGAGGCACTGCTTGAGGAAATTATTGATAAGCTTCCAAAAGATACTACAAAAATTATCATTGCACACAGGCTTAATACCATTAAGAAAGCTGATCAAATCTTCTTTATTGCTAATGGGGAAGTTACACAAGCTAAAAACCTAAAAGGAGCTGTGGAAATGATTGAAAATGTTAAACGAAGCTCCTAAATCTACAATTGTCATTGCGAGCGAACGAAGTGAGCGTGGCAATCCCGTATTAAAAGCAAATCTATTAAAGATACACGACGAAATCTGTATGGCAGGCAGGTTAAAAAGAGGGGAATGAATAACAACTCATAGCAATAACACTTTTCATTATTTGAAAATTAAATACTGATTATTTGTCAGTGGTTATTATAAAAACCTATAACATTTTTTTTCTTGCAGTCTGTTTACGAATTTATTAAACTGGACTCATTTGGTAAATTTTTCTATGAAGACAAAGTATATTTTTATATCAGGGGGTGTGATCTCGGGCATTGGCAAGGGAGTAACCGCATCCTCTTTAGGACTTCTTCTCAAATCCCGCGGATTTAAAATTAGTGTCATTAAGTGTGAAACCTATCTAAATGTAGACTCCGGAACCATTAACCCCATTGAACATGGGGATCCTTTTTTATGCGCGGATGGGCTAGAAGCTGACATGGATTTAGGAACATATGAAAGATTTCTTGAAATAGAAGTGGGACATAAAAATTTCTGTACAATGGGACAGGTGTACAAGACCATTATTGATAAGGAAAGATCTATGGGTTACCATGGGAAAACCGTGGATGCTATACCAGAAATTCCAAATGAAATAATAAGAAGAATAAAGGAAGCAGGAAAAGGTTCAGAAATATGTTTGGTAGAACTGGGTGGCACAGCAGGTGAATATCAAAATATTTACAACTACGAGGCAGCTAGAATGATGAAGTTAGAAATGCCTGATGATTGTGTACATATTCATATTAGTTATGTTCCAATTCCAGAACACATTGGTGAGCCTAAAACAAAACCTACGCAGTTATCTATGAGATTTTTGAACATGGCTGGAATACAGCCTGATTTTCTAGTTTTAAGAAGCAGCAAAGTTGTTGATTCGCTCAGGCTATCTAAAGTTGCAATTCAATGCAATATCCATCCTGATAGAATAATAATGAATTCTAATGTTAAGAGTATTTACGAACTACCTTTAAAATTTCAGTCACAAAATATGGATATTAAGGTTTTAAGTCTACTTAAGCTTAAAAGGAAGCCCTTAAATCTAAAAAGATGGCAGAAATTGGTAAAAATTATTACTACTGAAAGAAAAAAACGTGTTCTAATAGCTGTTGTTGGCAAATATATTGCAACTGGATCTTTCCAATTACCTGACTCTTATAATTCTTTATCACACGCTCTAAAACATGCAAGTTGGGGTACGAATATTGGAGTAGACATAATGTTTATAAACGCAGAAGACCTTGAGGATAGCCACAAAGCCAGTGATCTACTCAAGCACGCAAATGGAATAATTGTTCCAATTGGATGGGGTAGCAGAGGAGTAGAAGGTAAAATTAAAGCAATAGAGTATGCTAGAAAGAATAAAGTTCCATATTTAGGTCTTTGTTATGGTATGCAACTTGCATGCGTAGAATTTGCAAGAGATGTTTTGGGTTGGAAGGATGCTAATTCTGAAGAAGTTAATCCTAAAACGAATCATAAAATAATACATACGATCCCTTTTGATCCAAAATACCAAACAATAAAAGGAGAAGGCACTTCGATGAGGCTAGGAACTTACCCTTGTGTTGTAAAGAAAGGAAGCCTAGCATACGATATATATTCTAAAGACGCGCAATTGCGCGTCTCAAAAAAGAACAAAGATATGATTGTTTATGAGAGACATCGTCATAGGTTTGAATTTAATAATGAATATAGAAAAGCCTTAGAAGATAAAGGAATGGTATTTAGTGGAACTTCACCTGATGACTTTTTTGTAGAAATTATAGAACTTCCAAAGAAACTACATCCATTTTTTATTGCTACACAAGCGCATCCAGAATATAAATCTAAGCCTTTGGAACCTCATCCAGTTTTCGTAGAATTTGTTAAAGCCTCTATGAAATTCACTCCAAAAAAATAATTATCTGCTAAAATAGATTTCTAAGATTGTTTCCATAAACTGATGTTACTTCAAATTGATAAAGCTTTTACCCGTTTTGCTTATAAACTAGGGGTTGAATCTGCATATATTGCTGCGAAAGGGAAAAAGAACGCTCTGGAATCCTCAAATGATTTACCTATCTCAATGGCAGTTCTTGTAGATAAATGCAATAGTTTCAATCAACTCCCAGCAAACAGAGCAATTTACTTTATAGCTTTATTAGAGCAGCTCCAAAAACAAAACTATAGTGGATTTATTATTTCCAGTGAGAATTATAATTACTTTTTATCAAACTCTAATAGCCCTTATCTTTCCAAAGATATTCAAATACTAAATAACTGGAAAAGCATAGATACGGAGACAGTCACTAAAGCCTATATTAGGACTTTAATGACTGTTAAATACGGCGAGAATCATCATGGAAGAGAGTTCCGAGTTGTTATATCAGAGTCTTAAGAGTAATTACTTAATTGCTATCTTTTTAGGCATTATTTCAGGTTGTTTTGGAAGTTTAAGAGTCAATACTCCACTGTCCAGAGTAGCTTCAACACTATCTGTGTCCACTTTCCCAGGAAGGGCCACACTTCTTTTAAAACTACCTTCTCTGTATTCTTGCATTACAAAATTATTTTCTTCTGTATTTGATTTCTCGCTCATTTTTCCCTCCAAAATAAGCATATTTTCTTGAAAAGCAATTTCAATATTTTCCTTTGTATAACCTGGAACTTGTGCAGTAACTTCAAATCTATCTGGAAGGTCTTTAATATTCACGCTTATGGATGATCCTAGATTCGGCATTCCAACGTCACTTATAAAGTTTGACATAGAATCTTCAAAAACTCTAAACATCTCCGATGGTCTTACTAATGTTATTTTTCTAGTCATAAATTTATTTTTAATAAATATTTGGCAGACTCTTATTTACTCTGCTAATAGTATTTTATTACCTAAGTAGTTTTTCTGTCAAGAATTAGTATAATTACTTAATAATATTTAGTAAATGACCATGGCAGAACTAAAAACAAAAGCTACAACTGTAAGCGTAGCTGACTTTATAAATTCAATAGAAGATGAAATAAAAAAGAATGATTGTAAAGAAATCTTAAAAATGATGGCAGAAGTTACAGGTGATAAAGGTAAAATGTGGGGATCAAGCATAGTTGGATTTGTTGATGTACATTTAAAATACGAAAGTGGAAGAGAGCTAGACTGGTTTAAAATTGGATTTTCTCCTAGAAAACAGAACCTGACTCTTTATGGTTTATTAAACAACTTAGGTGACTCTTCAAATTTGCTAGATAAACTAGGAAAATACACAACAAGTAAAGGATGTTTATACATCAAAAAACTTTCGGAAGTAAATAAAGATATCTTAAAAGAAATCATAAAGAAGGCTTTAACAGTATAGCTTTATAAGAATTAAATGTTTTACTAATTTGTTATAATAATTTCCTAAAAATATCTAGTCATAATTTTTACGATGTGACATAATTGTCACATGGACAAAAATGAACAAAAAAATATCAAATATTTCCAGTTAGCTTCTATAATATTTAGTATTATCTTTTTCATATTAGTTTTTCAAGCAATTTACCCGCACTACATATTTGGTGTTTGTGACTATACTCGGTGGTTGACAATTCCGATGGTTCTTTTTGCCATACTAAGTTTCTTAACATTTTTACCTAACTTTATTATCCGATTTAAACAAAGATCACAAACTAAATTATTTTTAGTTAATCTAATCTTCATTTTGCTTACAGTTTCTATACTGTTTATTTCAATTTTAAGTAACCTTTGTGGTGGTTCTACAGGTATAACTGGAGCCACTGGTTTAAACGGGACAATTGGAGTATCAGGGAATATTGGTGGAACGGGTGAACAAGGAAAACCAGGATCAACTGGATCAAAAGGGATTTCTGGGCAAACTGGTACCCAGGGTAACTCCGGTGAAGCAGGTGCAGTTGGAGCTGGTGGAACACCTGGATCTGTAGGATCTACTGGAAGCAATGGGATACCCGGAACAAACGGTTTAGTTGGAGGTTTAGGGTTACAAGGGCCACCAGGTCCACAGGGAGATCCAGGAGCTGCTGGTACTCCAGGAACAAGTGCTAATATTAACTATGGGTACATTTATAATACTGGTGCCCAATCAGTAGCAATTGATGCTCCTATTCTTTTCAGCTCGTCCGGACCAATGGTTGGAGTCACACATACTGCTGGAACATCTACAATTACTATTACTAATGCTGGAGTATATTCAATTAATTTTTCAGTATCAGGGGCAGAAGCTAATCAATTTACTGTATATATAAATGGCACACCATCTCCTACAACTACTTATGGCTCAGCAGCTGGTATCCAACAGAATAATGGACAAGCAATTCTTATACTCGGTGCTGGTGATGTTTTAACTGTTGTAAATCATTCTTCTGCAGCTGCTGTAACTCTTACAGCTCTAGTTGGAGGGACACAATCAACAGTAAGTGCTTCAGTACTTATTAGACGATTAGATTAAGGTATAGGTTTAGTATACTTTTCAATTGCTACTTCTAAATGTTTCTTAATCCAAGGTTGTAGCTCTTCTTTCGCAAGATCTTGGAAAGCAACCCATTTATAACCTTCATGTTCATAAGATAATTTAACCTCACCGCTCTTATAGTCAAGAATATAAAAAAGTGCTAAAGCTGGCTCACCTTTTCTCTCAAAAATTGTATTCGACATTAAAGCAGAGTTTTCAACTTCCAAGCCAGTTTCCTCTTGAACTTCTCTTAAAACAGCATCGTCAGGAAGCTCATTATCATCAACTAAACCACCCGGTAAATCCCAGGTTAAAGGAAAAGTAGGAGCAGTGGACCCACGTTTAACAAGAAGGATTTTGCCTTCTTTTAAAATTAAAGCTTTTACACCAAGTAGAAATTTGTTCATAAATATATATAAATAATTATTTACTAATCTTCTTTATCATCCCCTCTATTTTTGGTAATAGATCAGTGTCTATAAATTTGATTAATTCAGATCCTTTATCCGGTGAATTCGATACGTCTATTGTGCAGGCATATTTAATACCATATTCAGCACCCGGAGGAAGTTTAGATAGGTAATCTGCTAATTCAGACTCCTTAAGTGTGATAACTTCTACAGGTCGATCTAAGTGGGAGAGCTCAATTAGAATTTTATAACCTGGTAAATCTTTAAAAAACCTTGCCAAAAATCGTGTTGGAGTCTTCAGTTCAGTCTTTGAAGGTATAAATATTTGATCATGAAGAATTAACCCTTTCAGATTATTTAATCCTAAAGATATATCCTCCAGTGTATTTATTAGTTTATCCTTAGTAGGTGCAAATGTGGATCCTAACAATACTTCTTCATATAGCCCCCCCAAAGTGAAACTGTGCCCGATCTTCTACTGTATTAATTACCATATTTAGCCCCGGAGAGAGAGTAACAGATAGCGTATCCTTGCCTAGACTGCCGATTTTTTCAATTATAGGAGTAAATAATGTTGGGTTCATAATTTAGAGTTAAAATTTATATATTTAGTAAGTTAACATTTTATTAATCAATCCAGACAGCATCTTCCCTATTATAACTAATGAACTATAAATATTGCTATACTCGATTTCGTTTATTTTATCTTCGATCTTTAGAAGCTTTATTATTGCTACACATTCCTGCGTGGAACCACGAGCTATTATATAAAAGTTCTTCTTATCTTTACTACTATATTTACCAGCTCCCTCTGCAATATTTAACAAAATACTTGAAGACGCACGATATAACTGGTCTCTTAGGCTATTATGTATCAATCTATTTTTTAGAAAAGGTTGTAGAGAAGTTATTAAGTCTTCAGTTTTCAAATACACAGGAAATTTTTCGAAATCAAACATTACTATTATGGTAAATGTTTGATTATAGCAAAAAGAGAAATCTTGAAAAAGAAATTCCTAAATTCTTAATCTTTGCCTTTATCTTAATTCTTAGAATTTAGATAAAGAATTGAGTATTAGAATTAAGAAGAATAGCAGGTAGGGGGAATCGAACCCCCCTCATCAGTTTGCCTGCCCGCCTAAGGTAAAGTCAGGTTGCAATAAAGAATGTGAATACAGCGGGTAGAGGGAATCGAACCCTCCTCTTCAGTTTGGAAAACTGACATAATAACCGATATACTATACCCGCTGTATTCACACTAATTATTTTTAATACCAGTTAAGTTTACTATGGCAGGCGGGGGAAACTGGCATAATAACCGATATACTATACCTGCATTAATTACTCCACAATTATAGCAAGTAACTCAAAATTTTCAAGAATAACAATAATGGCTATGCTACTCATAAACCGACATTTTGAAAAGGCCGTGCCACCTCCTATTCAGTTTTCCGTCAAACTTTAGCGACACATCGAATTATCGTTACCAGGTAAGCACTTAGATGTATTCTGATGATTGACAAAAGTATATTTCTGTTATATAATTAAATAGTTAAAAATCAATTACAGATCGCGTGTTTACAAGACGGGATGGTCAAGGGAAAGTACGTGAGTCCCAAAACAACCACAAAACTCCCCAACCCTAGTTAATAGTTAAAAATTAATAGTTAAAAGAAGGAAATATCTTCTTGTTCAATTTCAATAAATGGTTATTAATAGTGCACTTAACTCTTCACTATTAAATCTTAACTATTTATGGGCATTGAACCATCTTATTTTCGTAAGAATTTAAGACTCATGCTTAATTCTACTTTATTGTAGAAGAACCTTAAAAACTCAAAAGAAGAAATTCTTTTGGGTTTCGTGATTAACAATACACATGCTAACGCTGTGTGTTAATTGCAAAAACCCAATAGAAAGCTTAATAATTCGATTTAACTCTAGTTTACAACTGGACGCATATTGCCTATAAAATTTGTAGGTAATATGCGTATTCAGTTGTAACTAGGGTGCACGTAGATGCAACTGAAGAAAGAAGTCCCGATACGCTAGGGCAATATAGGAGGGTCTTAAATGACCGCAACTACAACAAGCCCTGTAACCCGGGCTTCCAATTCGGGTTGGTTCTGGATATATTTGATACTTTTTATGTTCGCTTGTATTGGTTTAAGCGGTCTCGCGCTACGATACACCAATGGCAACGGAGCAATCAAGAACAGTGCAGCAAGCGTAAGCTTGACAATGCAGCCACTGAACACTAACTACGGAGCCGGTGGTGTAAATGATTCACCAACGGCAACGCCTTATTGGCAACCTTCGACTATTTCGACGCAGACAGCAGTTCCAAACACATTGATTAACGACTCGACATTCGGTTGGGTATATCAAAGTGATGTAACATGTATTCGCAATACATTTGAAGCAATGCATGTTACTCGCATCGTCAACATCGGACAGTCTGTCGGAACTGACGGTTCGCCTTCACCAACCCTTGCTTTAATTGGCGTAATCAGCGAAGGCTCTTTTGTGTCTGAATTTGACAACACCAATGGACGGTCATTGACCTTTCGAGGTGGCGAGGAAGAACAAATCACTCCTACAAGTCCGACACAAATTATCCTCGTAATACTCAATCAAAATGTGGTCAATTTCGCAAATTTCTACTCACAACCCTTGCAAGGGGTTGTTGCTGAAGGCGGAGTACCGCTGCTGTCTGTGGGTATAGAAATTAATCAAGGTCAAGGGAATGTTAGCGAAAATCTCTACTGGGGTAATTCTCTTATTGGTTACGTTAACGGACCTGTAACAATTGTACAGGATATTGGATCAGTATTCACCAACTACACTATGTCGGAGCTGGGCAATCACTTGACTTTCAATGACTTTTCTCCTGATAACCTCAGAGGAATCGGTATACCTGTTGAAATGCTTGGAAATGACTGCTGGTCAATCAGCCTAGCTGTCACAGTCCCAACAAATCAAATACTCAGCTTTGGTGTGGGAACTTTTCAGTATCCACACTATACAGCTATCGCAGACTACCTGATGGTTCACAGCCAGTAAATCGCCATGTTAAGCTTCTATTGGCTCTTTGCCCCGACCCTCAAAAAGTCGGGGCAAATCCCTTTTTTTTCAGATCAAATTTAATAAGATAACACATTGTCTTAATAAATTTGCTTTGTATACAAATTTATAGAACAATATATTTATGTTTAGATACAGAATACTAACAACTCTCATACAAATCGCAGTACTTTCTCTAATTCTTTTTTTAGGGTTTACTAATCCAAATTATTCTACAAATTACTTTATTATTGGCTACATTTGGCTAATCCTATTCACTTTCCCAAGCTTACTTTCTAAAATTATTTTTAATAAGTCTTATTTTAGTTTAACTTCCGCACTTTGCTTTCTTTATTATCCAATTACTTATCTATTTGTATTTTTTGTAGCAAAGGTCTTTGCAATTGATATAAATATATTAATACTTACATTGAGTATATTAGTAGTTCTACTTTGGAACCTTGCATTAATTAGTATTACTTTTACTCAAAAGGCTCATGAAACCAGGCAAATAATCACGTTTGCACTTGGAGTACTAATTTTGAGTGTAACGTTATTTGGATTTTTAACAATTGCAGGTAGGTCTGTAAATTCAGTAGTAGCAAACGATTACCTTGTACACAAAACAGTTGTCTTCCCCATGGCTAATAGCGCAGAAACACTTTGCTTTCTACCAAGCCAGTGTTCAAATTTATTTCTATTAGATTCCTATACAAGCTTTTACCATACTTTCATAATAATTCCTCTTGGAGGATTTAAATTTGATCCTATAATCTCAAGTTATATCTTAGACATTGTTTTTTCATCTTTTATTATAATTTTAAGCTACATAACAGCCAGAAAGTTTGGCCTAAAAGTCAATTATGCAATTTTTGCAGGATTAATTTCACTAGTGGTTTTCGATTCTGGAGCATTTACCGCCACAATATTCATTCCTCAAACTATGGCCTTTATGCTTACATTGTTTATTATTAACTCTCAAAAGCTAAATTTAAAATCACTCCTAATATCACTTATAGTGCTAATTCCAATACATTTTATAATGGGAATTTATTGTTTTGGAATTATGCTGCTTTACTATTTAATTGTAGAAAAAGAAATTTTAGAAAAATTTGAAATTAGAAAAAGATTACTAATAATACTGTCACTTTCAGCTACTTTATTAGTTTTATTGCTCAGTATTTCAGGCTTTGGAATAGAAAAGATCTTTCAAGCAGAAGAAATTAAAAAACTTGGGTTTGCTACAAACTACTACTTTCCTGACAATTTAAAATTTCTATTCGAAATGGTCGGTTTAGGGAGTTTTATTTTTATAGCATGTCTTATTTATTACTATATCAAGGGAAAAGAAGATAAATATAATAATTTCCTAATAACAATAATTACTTGTGAACTGGTAGCATTTTTACTTGCACCAATATATGCAAATAAGTTTTTAATTGGCATTGGTGTATTTTTAGCAATTTTTATAATCAAAATTATTGCTAACCTAAAACAAAATGAAATTAATAAATTATTTTATTGTTTTTATACCCTAATTTTAATCGCAATAAGTTTTGTTACACAATATAGATTCTTTCTTCTATTTTATACTCAGAGTAATGGTGAAACTTCGGCAATAGTTCAGAAAGACTTACCTATGGTTAACTTTGTAAAAAATAGCAAATTAAATTGCTTTTATGTTTCAGACCCACAAACACAACTCACAATCAGTGCTTTAGGCGATAAAATAACAGCAAGTGGGCACTATATGAGCTTAGACTCTCGAAGAGTATTATTTGAATTAATAAAATCTCCAAACGATTTAAGGCTAAGTAAATTATATTCATTAGAAGAGTTCAAAGGAGTACGAACAGATATCTGCTTTGTTTACTCTGCAAGGTTAAAGGAATACGTAGCAAATGATAACCAAAACTGGACGTTTAATATCTACAACTATATTGTAGATTATCAAAGAGAGATTGACCCAACAGACAATATTGAGAGGTATATGGTAAGTAAAAATATCCACAGTGTCTACAATGACAAATACTATTCAATATACTTACTTCCTAAAAGTAGTAACTAACGTATAGTATTGCTCAAAGAGAACTTTATCTGAAAGCTTTTCAAAAGCCTTAGTCGAAACTTCTTGGTTTAATTTAAAGTTAGTTTTCTCACAAAGTTTAATTGCCTCAGAAACTTTATTAACTAAATCAACAATATTTTTTCTTTCAAATACCAAATTATCAATTCCCAAAGTTTTAGCCATTTCAATATTACTTTCAGCATTAGAAAACACTCCTACATTGCCTAAAGCACTAGCTTCTTGATTAGCAAGAGAAAACCCCT
Source organism: Candidatus Dojkabacteria bacterium (assembly GCA_040006935.1). GTDB lineage: Bacteria > Patescibacteriota > Dojkabacteria > J137 > J137 > JBDSRX01. The sequence continues at coordinate 77,245 of JBDTVZ010000001.1, forward strand.
CACTTAGTGAAGAATTGATGAAAATAGAGCTTGTAGAGAGCAAACTAAATACTTCCTCTTGCGGTAACAACCGATTCTGAACTGATACATTGGAAGGGTAACTATAATCACCTGGTTTTATTTCAAAATCCCCTTTACCTATTAACTGAAACTTCCAATTTGGATATTTTGTACTTAAAATTTCATATGCTTTTGCTACAGTTTCAGGATCCTTCACGATGGATATTCTAGATATGAAAGATATTGTTTTCTCTTTCTTTGTAATATCGTATTTACTGACTTTATCGCTATTAAAACCTGTATTTATCACAATAACTCTATCTTTAATCTTTGGATGAAGGTTAATTAATATGTTCTTAGTATATTCCGAAATTGCAACGACAGCTTTTGCTTTAAATACTATGCTTCCAAATACAAATTTATCTAAAAAAGCCATCAATTTATTTGCACCTCCAGATTTGAAGATATTTGGCTGAAAACCACTATCAATATAGATGTAATTTATTCTCATTAATACACAAAGTACAAAAGCAATATAACTTGTAGTGAAATGCCTACCATTAATAATTACAACTTTATTCTTAGTTTTAAGAAAAAACTTTAAAACAGTAAAAAAGAACTTTAAAGTTACAAATGGATATAACCCTCCAAAAAGCATCTTAGCCCTAATTGACATTTTTAAAATCCCATTCTCTTGCCTGGTGTAATTTTCACTTGAACAAAAAATAGCAGTAGTTTTAATATGTGGCTTAGATACTAAAAAACTTAGTAAATTATATGCAAAGGTTTCAACACCACCTACATGAGGAAGAAAAAGGTGGGAAATTGAGATTACATTTATTTCTTGTTCCATAACTTTGTAAAGTAATACAATGATATTGTATACTTATGCCTTCAAAGATGCGAATCTATTAGAGATTAACCAGCCTAAGTGACTTAAACCAGTTTTTAGATATTGTTGTTTAGAGTTACCTTTAGATCTTCTGTTTTGTCTAATTGAATACTCACCCATTTTCAAATCTTTATTTTTTGCAACGTTAATTTTTATTTGAGGGCTTAAGTTCCAATCTCCTTGAGTTAAATTAAGTTGAGATTTAACCTCTTTTCTAATAAACCACATACCGGAGAGTATGTCGTTAAAGTACTTTCCATAAAGTATAAAGGCAGTGATATTAAGCACATAAACTCCTAACTTTTGTATAGCACTAATTTTAGAACCTTTAGCTGGAGGAAGTCTATGGCAATACATAAAGTCGTACTTAGAATCTATAAATTTATCCAACATTACGGTTAAATTATCTAACGGGTGTTCTGCATCTCCGTCTATAGAAAGAATTATATCTCCCGTAGCTTTTTCTATACCAGTCATATGGGCAAAACCATAACCTATTCCATTTAACTCTCTGTCATCTTTGAATGCTTTAAATCCAAGCGATAAGGCTTTCTCATAGGTATCATCTGTAGATCTATTGCTTACCACAATAATCTCATCTACAAAACTAGGTATAGAAGATTTAATCGTTTCCAGATTATTAGATTCATTCCTACAAGGAATATAGATTGTTACTTTGTTATTTCTATACATATGATGCTATTAGTATATACTAATTATATCATAAATAGAGCAAAAACTCAATTTTGAGGAGACCAACAATGCTTTACTGTAGATCCAATCGAAGAGATTACTAGAATTATTGTACGCTGCTGACTTCCAGTCCCTTATCTTCTAAACACAATTGATAAAGGTAAGTAGAAGGTTCCGTTCTAGTCACTCCATTGGCAGTATTAGTTACTGTTGCACTCTTAAAACAGCCGTCAATTGCATCGTTTTTTGTCTTTTGTACTTCAAGAGAGTACGTATCTTGAGCTATTTTTAGGTAATCTGCTGACCTTATGAATGCAACATAAGCAAGGATACCTATAGCTATAATGAATGCGATTCCTAGTAGAAAATTTATAAATACCTTCATAGTGATAACTTAATAAATATATGATGATTATATATTAAGGATGAATTTATCTCAAATAAAAAGGCGACAATTTATATTGCCGCCTTTTAAATACTTTAGAAGTTCTGTAAACTTACTTTTTAAGTTTGTTCTTAATATATTTACCGTTTAGTATAAGTACTAAGCCCGCATTGAATGCTGCTCCAATAGCTATTACATCAAATGCTCCTATCTGACCGGGATTATCATCTTGAAAAATAATACCAGTATTTGCGCATGTAGTAATACCATATGCTCCAACTGTACAAGTTTGACCACCAGCTGCTGAAACAGTATTTATATTACTAAATACAAATGTAAATAGGAACATTGATATTGCTACTATTATTAATTTTATTATATTTTTTGTCATATTATTTTTATATAAAACTATTGTTTTAATATATAAGCATTATACACTCAATATACCAATTTGTCAAGTTATCTAATCAAAGTGGCATAGACAATTATCCTTTCTGGTGAATAATAATCTATACATGTGTACATTATTAAGTCTGCTAATTTTGAGACATGATTAGAAGTCTCAATTGCATTAACCTGATACCTATATTGTTTACCATTCCAATTTATTGTGACTATTTCTCCACCTTTTAATTGATCGAATTCCGTGAATAAGTTGGCATTTCTCCAATCCCAAGATATGTTATTTTCACCCCATCTATGAGCTGCGAGAACAATAGGTAGCTCATTATTGTCTGGAGTACCATAATTCGGATCTCTCCAAACACCTGCAGCTAAAGCAGCCTCTTGGTTTGTAGATTCGTAGATTGTTGTATTTATTTTGATTCCGCTTACTTGTACAGTAGCACCTGTAGTAGTTACCGTATTCCCTACGACAAACTGTAATGGTTTTACCTTAGTTTCATTAACAACTGTAGCTGTAAATGGATCTTTAAAGGTATATTTTGGAGTAGGTTTTACATCTGATTGTGCAAAAATAGCTGTTGATAGGATTTTATCTTCTTTTTGAGCCTCAAAAACATTAGTTTCAGCTTTAGGTGCAAAATTGATAAAAGACAAGAAAGCTATCGGGATTATCATCAGAATAATTCCGATCAAAATATTTATATTGGCAAAGGTTTTTAGCACTTTTTTCATATACCAATTATATCACAAAACGAAGTGTTTTACGAGGCATCAGGATTGTGGATCATGCTAAGAGTGATGTGAGAAGAAGTTCCCTCTCCTTTCAAGGAGAGGGCTAGGGTGAGGTCATACCGCCCCAAAACCATGACATACATCTGGGCGGTCCATATTTAGATTTGCTTATTGATTGTTTACCGCCTTAACTCTAAATCTCTCAAACTAAATCTTAAGTTTAGTATATTCAAGAATAAGAAAAGTATATTAGCTAGAAGTAACAAAATCGGAAGTAATGAAATCCCAAATATATTTATTAAAAGTACTGAAAGCACTAGGAACGAAATACTTTGAATTAAAGCAGCATTTCTATATCTATTTTCGAAACCTAAAGCCATTAAAGCCGATAATATAGGTGAAGTAACAATGTAGATCAAAACACCCCCAAGAATAGGGTAAAAGTACTGTAAGCCATTATCTGCAATTTCCTGGTTATAGACAATTCTTAGGGCTAACCCAGCTAGAGGAATACTTAAAAGGAAGATTGCGACACAGAATGCAGATAATATTTTTATATACCTAAACATCGACTCAACAAGCTCTTTCATTTTACCCTGCGCAACTAAGTGACTAAATTCCGGTAAGAGTTTCGTTTGTAATATTACGGATAGCACTATTGGTACAGTTGCCAAAGTACTTACAGATTTATAAATTCCGTTTTCATAATTACCAGCATAGTTGGTCACAAGTATTGAATCCCATTGTCCCATAATCACATAGGCCATTATAGAAATTAATACATTTGCTGCAAAAATAACAAAGCGCTTATCGTATTTAGCTTTTGAAAAGTCTATTAGCTTATCTTTAAATAACTTTTGAAGAGGAATTATTGAGAATAAGAGCCAAGCAAAGGCTCTACTTAATAGGAAAGCATTTATTACATCTGTGATTTTCAAGAAGTATAGAACAAAAGTAAGTCCAATAAATATTAATGAAGAAATTGTAAAGTAGAGACTGGTTCGAAAATCGTCTCTAAGTCCATTAAAAATGAGAATAAATACGTTGCTCGCAGAAAATATTAGTATTAAAGCCATTTGCCAACCATAACCGAAGGAGATTCTATAACCAGTAGCCCAATCAAGTAGTAGAAACAAAACTCCACCAATTAAAACTAGCACAATCTCTGCATAAACCGAGAACGAAATTCTCTCAACTCTGTCTGTATTTTGAGCAACAAACTTTTGAGCAGCTTCTGGTAAGCCAAAATCCGTTAAAACTCCAACAATAGTAATCAAAGCAATAAAGTAATTTAATAATCCTATCTCGTCTGTACGAGCAAATTTACTCAATACAAAAAGAATAATTACGGGACTTGTGCTTGATAGTACTCGAGAGATTCCGGGAAGAACAGATTTTATAAATTTCATATGTTTTAAGTTAAATAAGCTGCTTAATTATATATGAACCTCGAGGGAAGAGCTAGAAGGAAGATGTCATTCGTAGGGTCCGTCGATCGACGAACCTAGAGATTCATATTCATATGCAAAGCTAAACAAGGACCGCACAAAGAAATATCCTGCTTTCGGTGCGGTAGAAACCCCTCCGGCTACACCACCTCCCCTTTGATCAAAGGGGAGGGTGGGTGGAGTTAGTTATTCTCAACCCTTAATCACAAAATCCATTTTCTCATTCCTTCATTTTTCTGATAGAATATTTTTGCACAATAACTTTTACTAAATTCCTCAATGGGAAAATTAAATTCTCTTTTTAATCCTAAAAGTGTAGCAATAGTCGGAGTTTCCGAAGATCCCGCAAAATTAGGTTCCGTAATGCTTTCTAATTTGAACGAAGGCAAATATAAAGGTGAAATCTACCCTGTAAATCCAAAATATAAAGAGCTTTTTGGTTATAAATGTTATCCAAAAGTTTCAAGTATAAAAGAAGATGTTGATTGCGCTATTATTGTAATTCCTGCAGGTGTTGTTCCCGAAATTTTAGAAGACTGTGGTATCAAAAAAGTAAAAACAGCCATTATAATTTCGGCTGGGTTTAAAGAAGTAGGTCCAGTAGGAGAAGAATTAGAAAAGAGAATATCCTCTATTGCTAGGAAATACAATATAAGAATCCTAGGTCCAAACTGTTTAGGAGCTATCGTTCCTAAAAACAAAATAAACATGTCTTTTGCTGCATCACATCCTTTGGAAGGTGATATTGCATTTGTTTCTCAATCGGGAGCTTTTTGTACAGCAATATTGGATATGTCTTTGCAGAGAAATGTGGGGTTTTCTCATTTTGTTTCGTTTGGTAATAAAATTGATTTAAATGAAAACGATTTTTTAGAAGATTGGCTTGAAGATGATGAAGTTAAAGTTATTGGTGGTTATCTAGAAGAGGTAGATTCCGGTTTGGATTTAGTAGAAATATACAAAGAAACGGATGCAAAAAAGCCTTTCATAGTATTAAAACCAGGTGAGAGCGTTCAGGCGCAAAAAGCTATTTCTTCCCACACTGGCTCACTTGCCGGTTCAACTGAAGTTTTTCAAACTGCAATGTCTCAAGCTGGGATTACAACTGTAAAAGATGTAAACCAAATGTTTAACTTGATGATGGGGTTTTCCTGGTCTAAATTACCACAGGGTAAAAAAGTTGCAATAGTTACAAATGCTGGAGGTCCTGGCATTATCGCAACTGATGAAGTTATAAAAAGGGGGTTAGAAATGGCACAGATTTCTGAAGAGTCTAAAATTGCAATGAGAGATTTACTTCCACCCAATGCCAGTTTGAACAATCCTATAGATGTAATTGGAGATGCATTAGCAGAACGATATAAAGCTCCAATTGATGTGCTTATGAAAGACAAAAATGTAGATATCATTCTGGTGGTACTTACTCCTCAACTAGTAACGCAAATTGAAGATACTGCTAAATTAATAATAAATAGTACAAAATTAGGTGATAAGCCTATTTTTGCAGTATTTTTGGGAGGTAAATATGTAAGTTTTGGATTACAAAGATTGTACGATGATAAGATTCCAGCCTTTAACGATATTGATCAAGCTGTAGATGTAATAGCAGCTATGGAAAAATATTCGGAATTTAAAGATTCTTTAAAAGGTGGGAAAAATCTATTTAATGATCTAATCGATAAAAACCTTGAAGATGGAAAGTATAGAAAAGAATTACTTCAAGTTTTTGAGAAGTCCAATGGGAACGAAATTGCATTAAACGAAGAGCTTACTTCCAAAATTGCAGTGGAGGTTGGACTAGATTTACCTGAGTATTTAGCACTCAAAATTGAGAAGGGGACGTTCGAAAAATTCCTAGAGTTTGCAAAAGGACGTTATCCATTAGTCTTAAAAACACCTGCAGATGTAATTGCACATAAGACTGATAAAAAAGCGATTTATTTAAATCTAAAAAATGATAAAGAGCTAGAAAGCGCATACAATGAGTTGATCCAAACTATAGAAAAAGAAATGTCCACCCAGGGCGGAAAAATCAAAACACCTAGTTTAATTTTACAAGAACAAATAATTGGAGCGAAGGAAGTATTTATTGGTGTAAAAAGAGATGGAGACGCTGATGTATACAAAGGAAGAAAAGGTGGCTTTGGACATTTAATTACTTTTGGAACTGGAGGGATTTATACCGAAATCTACCATGATATAGCGTACTCACTTGTCCCGTCCTCGGAGGAAGAGATTCTTGAAAGCTTTAAAACAACAAAGATTTTCAAAATTATCGAAGGAGCGAGAGGCTTACCGCCACTTAACTTAAAAGCTATACTAAAAGCAATACAGGCTATTCAGAAACTAGTAATTTATTATCCAGAAATTTCTAGTATTGATTTAAACCCTGTACTATTAAATGAAAAACGAGCTGTGTGTGTAGACTTGAAGTTTTTTGTTGGGAAATAAGAAAAGAGCCTCGTACGAAGCTCTTTTAATTTTTAATTGATTTCTTTTAATTTGGATTACTTCTTCTTTTTCTCAGGATCTACAGACAATTTCTTTGGTGGAATGAAGTATTCAATATCTTTTTTATAAAGTCTAGCTAGTTCTAAAAGTTCTAAGACATCAACTCTTCTATCTCCATGTTCAATTTTAGAAAGATAAGATTGATATCTTCCAATTCGATCTGCTACAACCTGTTGTTTTAAACCGGATTCTCTTCTAGCTTTTTGTAATCTGCCTACAAGATACTCATATTGCGGTGAATAAATTGATTTCATAACTGGTCCTTTCTTTTTCATAATAAATGTCCTTAATATTTAATTACTCTGTATTTTAATACAAAAACGAAAAATTTTCCAATATAAGATAATTTACTGTCAGAATTCAAACAGGGTTGGTTTTTAATTATTGATCTTTTGATTTTTAATTGAATTAGCACTTCTTCCCTTAGACTGCTATTTGATGATATACTTCAAGTTAGTTTATAGTTATTAGTTTTCAGTTCTCAATGAAAAACGAATTGTCTGTTAGGCAAAAGGAACTACTTATATCAATAATCAAAGAATTTATTGATACCGCTGAAGCAGTGGGCTCCATTAGTTTACAAAGTAAATTCAACCTTAAATTAAGTACTGCTACTATTCGAAATGAGATGGCTGAACTTGTTGATAAAGGATATCTATATCAAAAACACCTTAGTAGCGGAAGAATTCCAACGACTAAGGGCTGGAGATTTTTTGTAGATTATTTAAAAGAACTAGGAATGGATGAGATTGATCCAATCATAAAAGCAAAGATCAGAAAAGCTTTGCTCAATAATACCGATAGCTTTGAAGAGATTATCCGAAATAGCCTATCCTTCTTAACAGAAATTTCCGAGAATGCTGCGGTTGCTCTGATTGGGAAGGAACTTTACTACTCAGGTCTTTCCGAACTGGTCTCGATTCCAGAATTTAGAGATACAGATAATTTAAAACGAATTTTATCAATATTAGAAGATTACAACACACTTTCCGAAATGTTAAATAAAGATCTACCTGATGATGATATTCAAATTCTTATTGGTGAAGAAACTGGAAATTCTATATTTTCAGAATACTCACTAGTTTTTAGTGAAGTGAGAATCGACGGCAAAAATAAAGGCTGTGTTGCAGTTATAGGACCGAATAGAATGAGATATGATAAAGTTATAAAAGGAGTTAAATATATTACAGATACATTGAGGAGTATTCTCCCAAAAGCAATTCATTAAATCTTAATTTTTTTTACAATGGAATCCCTTACTGAAAAAATAAAACATATCATTTCCGAAGCAGAAAAAATACGTATTGAGAATTTAAGTAACTACAAATTGACTATTGACTATGTAAATATATTTTCAAGTAATTCTGAAGAGTATGACTTTTATTCTGAGGAAGCTTTAAAAATTGGGAATTTATTGAAGGAAGTTTATAATGGAATTTATGTAATGTTCAACCAACCTCTTGACGTTTCTGGATTTAAAGTAAGAACTGTAAAAGTTAGGAAGCCGGATCCTTCAAAGACAACGGATGGCGCACTTGATTTTGTGACAAGTGATTACGAAATCTTAAAAGGTCAAATACAAACTACAGACAGATTTGAGTTATCTGTTAATACTTTTAAACAGGAAGAAATCGTTGTTACAGAAGAAAATACTGATGCATACATAGCAATCAGCAGCATTCCAATATTAGAGACTTTACAAACTAGATTGTTTAACAATAGTGATCTAGAAGCTCAGATAGAGGAAGAGAGACAAAAAAGATTGCAGTTAATGTCGGATTTCCAAAACTATCAAAGGAGAATTGAAAGTGAAAAAGCATTGTTTGGCGCAATGGCTAACATGGGGTTGCTCAAAGAAATGTTAGAAGTATTTGATGACTTAAATCTTGCACTATCAGATAACGATTTAAACCTAGAGCACGCGAAATCCTCAATGAAATCAGCACAGGATAAACTAGTTTCCGCTATTCAGGCTGCAGGAGTAGAAAGAATTAATGTATCTGTCGGAGATGAGTTTAATAAAGATTTCATGGAAGCTGTGTCCACAGTACCAACTGATGATGAAAGTCAAAAAGGAAAAATCATTGCCGTGATTTCATCTGCTTTTAAATACAAGGATAAAGAAGGGGTACTTAAACCCGCTCGAGTTGTTGTAGGAAAGTAAATTTATCAATATGAAAATAATAAAATCAATCTCAAAATTTGTTTTATTAGTCGCATTATTTGCAGTAATTCAAATTAGTATTGCTTCTTTAATTCACTACATTTCTCATGGATATATATTAGCCCGTGCAACCGATCTAAAAGATGACTTTTATCAGTATTTAGTGATTACACAAGCTTTTTTAGGGGGTATTCTTGCACCCTTTTTTAGTATTGTGACATTTAGTTTTATAACTAGATTTATTGTTTCTATGAAGAGTTATTTTAAAACTAGATTTTACCAAAGGGCAATCATAATCTTTATAATTTGTTTTACGATTATAATGATTTCATTTACATTTCCTCATCTGAAGAATGTTCTTAATCCCTTCAGTTTAGGTGATTCACAGTATTTATTTACAATTTATACTATACCAACTGATTTTTTTGGATTATTAGGATATACCCCAGTATTTGGGTTAATTATTGGACCTATCTATGGGATTATAAATTTACTAATATTCTTTTTGATAGAAGGTATACTAAGATCTAACCACAAACCAAGAGGGACGAAGGATTCTAAGAAACATTAAGTTCTATCTTTTCTATAAACCCAGAGATCATATAGTTTATTTATTGTTGAGTTTATTGTATCTTTTCCTACTTCAAAACCTCCGATATTAATAATCATTTGTCCTCCAAATCTCTTTTTAAAATCTGAAACACCTTTTAATGGCGCATGTAAAACATCATCTGGTACCACCCCCCACATATTGTAATATTTTTTACCTAAAGATTTAGCGTATTTAATTACTGTCCAATGTAATAAGTAACTTGCACCAAATTTTTGAATTTCAGGATTTGGAATTGAACCACCATGCGTATAGCTAATTGTATTTTCGGAAGAATTCACCCAAGCACCAGAAACATATTGTCCATTGTACTTTGCTAAAAACAATTCGCATTGGTCTCCTAAACTTAACACTTCAGCTTGTTTTTGAAAGTAATTTAAATCAAAGCTAGAGAAACCTTGTCTCTTTGTAGTCTCTTCAAGGATTTTATAAAACTCGTTAATTAATTCGTTCTGCCTAGCTTGAGGTTCTTCGTATTGTTTAATTTCTTCTGATGCTCTAAAAATTTCTATTCCAGCTTTTTCTGAAGATCTAATATTGTATCTCGCAACTTTCTTCATATCGGCAAAAAGCTCTTCTTCTGTTTTTGATAGATCAATTTCCCACATATATTTAGGGCCAACAGCTGCCAATGTTCTTTTAAATCCTGCTTTTGTTAATTCAGTTTCTAAATTTAAATCCCACTTGAACGGATCAAATCTAAATACATTCAAATTATTCTCTTTTAAATAAGTTTTAGCAAATTGATTTAGATCAATTAGAAAGTTGTCTATGTGACCTTCAATTTTTTTAAAATCAACAATTGGATTAAAAGGAGAGTAGGCGTATTTAGTTAATTTCCTGTAGTTATTCTCAATATATAAATACCCGACGATTTCAGTGTCTTTATAAATTAAATATTGTGAAACACTTCGTCCTAAAGTTTTTTGAAATTCAGTCCATTTGTTAGAGTGGAGAAATAAATTGTCTGTTTTGCTCAACAAAACATTCATATTACTTTGATTTTCTTCTTTAAATTTTATAAAATCAAACATTTACTATTTTAGTAAGATAATTATGAATAAATATAATATAGAGGATAGAACAAAATTCTATAAAAAGAAATACTATATTCCAACAACAAGATTAAAAAACCATGATTATTCTGCATATGGTATGTATTTTATAACAATATGTACGAAATATAGGGGTAAATATTTTGGAATTATTAAAAATAATAAAATGTATTTATCAACAATGGGTAAAATTGCATATAAATATTGGAATGAAATTCCAACACATTACCCGAATGTAATATTGGACGAATTTATTGTAATGCCGGATCATATGCACGGTGTGTTAATTTTTATGCCCAATGTGATGCACAACATAGAGACGCACAATTGTGCGTCTCTAACGAATGATCCAAATTCCAATCGTAATCACAATTGTGCGTCTCTAATGAATGATTTGATTTCGAATTGTAATCACAATTGTGCATCCCCAACGAATGATCCAAAACCCAAACCTAATCGCAATTGTGCGTCTCTTACGAATAATAATGAATTTAAACAAAATAAATTTGGACAACAAACCAAAAACCTGGCCGCAATTATTCGGGGATATAAATCATCGGTAAAACGCTACGCAAATATAAACGAAATCGAATTCAATTGGCAACAATTATATTATTGCAAAATAATTAAAACCCAGAACTCATTTAAAAATATTCAGAGATATATTATAAATAATGTCTACAAACACTCCTGACTCCTAAAATTAGCACTCAACCTTACCTCTTGCTAATTTTTGATTTTACATTTATAATTTTATTAATATAAAAGTTAGAAGTATGATTCTCTTAATTTATAATTTTTAATTGATTTTTATGTCAAAAGTAGTAGGAATAGATTTAGGAACTACGAACTCAGTAGTTGCATTTGTTCAAGCTGGAAAGCCTGAAGTTATTACCAGTAAGGAGGGTTCAAGATTAATTCCTTCCGTAGTTGCCGTAGATGTTAAATCCGAAATTGTTGGTATCACAGCCAAAAACCAAATGGTTACTAACCCAGAGCAAACTTTCTACTCTATTAAAAGATTAATCGGTAGAAGATGGGATGATGCCGAAGTTCAAAGAGACGTAGACTTACTTCCCTTCAAAATACAAAAAAGTTCTAAAGGTGGAGTAGAGATACAATTTGGTGATCAATGGGTTGCTCCAGAGGTTATTTCTGCCAAAGTTCTTGCAAAAATTAAAGTTGATGCAGAAGCATATTTAGGAGAACCAGTGAAACAAGCTGTGATTACTGTCCCTGCTTACTTTGATGATGCTCAAAGACAAGCTACTAAAAATGCAGGACAAATTGCTGGGTTAGAAGTATTAAGAATTATAAATGAGCCAACAGCTGCAGCTATTGCATATGGATTAGATAAAAAAAATGATCAAACAATTTTAGTTTACGATTTAGGTGGAGGAACTTTTGATGTTTCGGTATTAGAGATTGGAGATGGAGTTTTCGAAGTTAAATCAACATCGGGAAATACACATTTAGGTGGAGATGACTTTGATCAGGTTTTAATTGATCACATGATTGGAGAGTTTAAAAAAGAACAAGGTATTGACTTAAAAGAAGACCCTGCTGCATTACAAAGATTAAAAGAAGCTTCAGAAAAGGCAAAAATTACTCTTTCTAGTTCTGAAAGTACAGAAATTAATCTTCCTTATTTAACAGCTGATGCTAAGGGACCAAAACATTTCAGGATGACTTTAACTAGAGCTGAGTTTGAAAAATTAGTAATAAATCTTGTAGAGAAAACATTTGAATCTGTAGATAAAGCTATCAAAGATGCTGGAGTTACAAAAACAGAGATTGATGAAATTATAATGGTTGGGGGTATGATTAGAATGCCTTTAGTATTAAAAAAAGTAGAAGATTATTTTGGGAAGAAACCAAATTTAAGTGTGAACCCTGATGAAGTTGTTGCAGTTGGAGCAGCTTTACAAGGAGCTGTCTTATCTGGAGATAGTTCTGTTCAAGATATTACCTTATTAGATGTAACCCCTTTATCTTTAGGAATTGAAGTAAATGCAGGAGAAATGCATGTATTAATACCAAGAAACACAACTATTCCTACTGAAAAAACAGAGGATATGTTTACAACAGCAGTAGATAATCAACCTGCAATTGATATTAAGGTTTTACAAGGAGAAAGACCTTTAGCAAAAGATAACAAAGTATTAGGGAATTTTAGACTTGATGGCATTGCACCAGCTCAGAGAGGAGTGCCAAGATTTGCAATTACCTTTAAGTTAGATGCAAATGGAATTTTAAATGTAAAAGCTAAGGACTTAGGGACACAAAAAGAACAAGCGATTACAATTACTGCATCAACACAGATGGATCAGGCAGATATTGATAGGTTTGTTAAAGAAGCAGCTGAAAATGCAAAGAAAGACGAAGAAGAATTAAATAAAATAAAGATTAGAAACGAGGCAGACACATTAGTTTATCAAACCGAAAAACTTTTAAATGATAAAGATACTAAAGATAAAATTCCTGCAGATTTAAAAAAAGAACTAGAGGATCAGTTAAAGATTACGCAAGATGAACTTAAAAATGTTAAAGATACTGACACAGCAGATATGACAAAGTTAAAAGAAGAAACGGACAAATTAATGGAGAAACTTCAAGCAGCGGGAGCAAAGATGTATGAAGGAGCTACAGCAACCGGAGAAACTCCAGCAGAAGATACTACAACTAATGAAGAAAAAAAAGATGACACTGGTACAAATGCGGATGAGGTTATCGAACCAGAAAAATAACTTCTCCAATTAAAGAAGTCAATTTAAACTGACGGAGACTAGCTATCCTATAGCAAAGTCTCCGTTACTGTAACGCTTTTCAGTATTATATTCCATAAAGAAAAAATTTCTCCTTGCATTGAGAGTAAAGTGAAGCTACTATAGTAATATGTTTAAAAATTTCTTCACTAAAAATAATATTTTATCATTGATTGTCGTAGCTATTTCCTTCTTATTGATATCTTTTTTTATATCTGTAATGATTAGTAATAATCATAACAATGGGGCTGTTGAGGGTATTACATCAATAATATACATATCACCAACTGGAAATGATTCGAACGCAGGAACACAATCTGCACCTTATAAAACTTTTGCAAAAGCAGTTTCTAAGTTAGTACCAGGCACAGAACTTCAAATTATGGGTGGAACGTATACTGAGAAATTAGTCATTAATAAATCAGGAAATGCTTTACAACCAGTAAACGTATCTAATTTTAACGGACAGAAGGTAATAATTGACATGCACAATGGGTCTAACTCCGCCATAACTATACCTAATGGAACAAGTTACGTAAATGTTAGTAATATTGAAGTTCAAAATGTTTCAGCAATTTGCGTGTATTTCTCCGGACAGAATTTAACAATAAGAAATCTAATTGTTCATAATTGTACAGATCACGGTCTTTATGTTGATGGACAGAATATTTTAGTTAGCAGCAATACTGTATATAAAGCAACTACTAGTAATAGTGCTAGGACAGCAAGTAGTGGATGGGGATCAGGAATTAAGTTAAGAGTAGGAGCAGATAATGTAACAATTGAGAACAATACTTCATACAATAATTACGGAGAGGGTATTGCTGCAACAAGAGCAAAAAATACTACCATTCGTGGTAATCGTGTTTATGACAACTTTGCTGTGAATATTTATATTGATAATTCTATAAATACAACAGTAAATGGTAATTTTATGAGCTGTGGAACAAATACTGGTTTCGAACGAGATGGTAAACCCGCTTCTGCAGTCTCAATAGGAGAAGAGTATTATGATGGATGGGGTGCACAACTAAAGAATGTAACTATTACTAATAATGTAATGGCCTACTGTAATCACTCCATAAATTGGTTTGGTGCTGATGTAACTGGTGGAGGACTAGATACCGCACTTATTGCGAATAATACAATGTGGGGTACTATTGGATCTGAAATAACGATGGCAAATGAGCCTAACAATAAAAGTATTAGAATAGTAAATAATATCATTCAACAACCAAGTAATAGCTTGTGTGTGCTTGAAAGTGCGAGTGGTATTACCTTCAATAATAATTTCTGGGTAAATTCTTCTCCACCTAGTGAGTGTAGAAATAGTGCAGATAAAACTGGTGACCCTAAATTAGCTGGAACACCTGATAGAAACAGTGTGAACAATTACAAATTAACATCTACATCTTCTGCAATTAATGCGGGTCTTAGATTAGATAATGTTACAACCGACTATACTAATGTTGCTAGATATACCGGATCAAGTCCTAGTTCAGATATAGGAGCATTTGAATTTGATACATCTGGTGGAGTAGTACCAGTTCCAACTCCAACACCCGTTCCAGTTCCGACACCAACGCCTACTCCAACACCAGTACCGACTCCGACACCCACACCTGTTCCTACACCGACTCCAACGCCAACGCCGCCAGGTGAACCACAAGAGGTACCTCCACCTAGTCCAACGCCTACTCCGGTTCCTAACCCGACACCGACTCCAGTACCAACGCCTACGCCACAACCGACTGTATGTAGAGATAGTCAATATTTAGTAAATGGAAAGTGCTATCCAATTGGATGCAGAGGTGACTATAATAAAGATGGTAAAGTTAATAATAAAGATTTTGAGTCATTTGTAAAAAATTATAAAAAAGGGAAAATTGATTGCAGTTTAGACATAGCCGGAAATGACTGTGTTATTAATCTACAGGATTTAGTTTACTTTGCTAAAGTTTACGGCACAAATTCTTGTAAAATTTAAAATATGAGCAAACAAACACTTTTAAAGAGAATAATTATTGTAGTAATAGTAATCGCTGTTTTTGTAACTGGAGCTTTGCTTATAAACTACTTTGCAAACAATACGGCACCAGAGGATGCTCAAGCAGGTGGTTTTTCTAAATTAGATATTGCATTACTGAGAGATCGAGAAGTTGATAATGTGAAGAAAAAAGGGGACACATTCACAGCATACGTTTTTGCAATTAACAAAGATAAACAAAATGCTGGAGAAGTTAGGCTTACCTTTGATCCTACCTATTGGGAAGTTACAAATTTTACTGAGAACTCAGAATTGTTAGTATTAGATAAATCCATTGATAATGCGACTGGGAAATTAAGCCTTGATGTTGCACTTCCTGGTCCCGATGATATTCCTACTCAAGGAACTATTGCTACTGCAGTATTCACTTTAAAAACAGACGTCCCTCCAGCAAGTACAAGACTTACAATAGATTCAACAAGTACATTAGGTTTTCCGAATCAGTTAAAGTCAGCAAATGCCTTTGGAAGCTTAACAGTGAATTTTTCTTCAGCAGTTAAGAAAGATAATTAAGTTTATAATTCTTCAGGATCAGGAACATCTTTATAAGAAGCCAAATCATTACCAGGTCTTGTGTATTTTTTTGTTGCAACAATAGGACCCTCAGGCAACGCAATTCTCATTTCTCTTGTTCTTATATCTAAGTTTGAATCAATAATTAGATGCTTAAGTATCTCATTAAGATACACCACAGAGTTCACACCATCTGGTTTCATTTTTAGAAAAACTTTTAGAGTTTCGAGGAATTTTTCATTATATACCTTTTTCCAATATGCATCTACTACAGTAGCTTCAGCATTAAAAAGCTCTTCTGGAACAGTATATAACTTTTCTGCTATTTCTCTAAAATCTTCATCCCATAAAGAGATTTGAGAGCTTCCCTCTATTTCATTTAGAAATAAACCTTCATCATCGATATGAACATAATTATATAAGGGTGATGTTAAAACTCTAAATATTTTTAGAAAATCAATAATCATATCTAGGTTCTTGAATTGAGATCCTGGGACATGATCGGGTTTAACAACATTATATTGTAAAAGATTGCCCATTACAGCCAAACTTATTTCATATCCATTAATTACAAAATCACAAATTTTTAATCCTTCTACTTCATCTGTATCTCTTAATGTATTTGTTAAGGAACTTACGGTAGAACCCTCAGTATTTATTGCCTTGAGATCGCTCATTTAAAATAGTTAAAAAGTATTCTCTGTATAATACAAAATTGCTGAATAGTTCACAAGGAGTGGAAACAATTATAAGTTCTCTTAATTCCCATTTACTATAAAGATTAATTATGTCGACAATATAGAATAATACTATAAGATTCTTTAAATTAATAATAATTAACGCTGAGGACCATTATTGCTATAATCTATTGATGAATAAATTCAATAAAAAAGTTTTAATTGTATGTCCTTACACATATCCATCTGCTTGCGGAATTTGGGCAAGAGCTTACTCAGATGCAAAAATTCTGAGCGATAATGGCTATTACGTTACTGTATTTTCAAGCAATAGAATCAAAGGAACAAATTTAAAATCAGTAAAAAATGAAGATTTTGATGGACTCAAATTAAGAAAATTCCGAGTTTTATTTAGTTTTGGGGAGAATGCATTGTTCTGGCCTCAAATGTTCTTTTCAGTAATTAAATTAAGGCCAGCAATTATTCATGTTCATGGATATAGGCACCCCCATACTTTATTTGCGTTATTTGCCGGGAAATTATTGGGCAGTAAGACTATAATAACTACACATGCACCCTTTGATAAAGATCCTCGAGCTCCTTTATATTTAAAGATGTTTGATAAATTATTTGACCTCTTGATAGGTTGGTGGCAATTAAAATTATTCAATAAAGTAATTCGAATTACAAACTGGGAAGAACCTCATCTAGAAAAACTTGGAATTCAGAATTCTATCTTAATACCAAACTCAATTAATTCCAACTTTCTCAAATCCTATAAGTCTCGTAACTCCCATTCTCCTTTCCACAACCTCTTATATATGGGTCGAATAGATCCAGTGAAAAATCTAGAATGGGTTAAATATGCTGCTGAGAAACTATCTAAATACAACTTTAAAATTCATGGGCCAATCCAAGGTTACAATAAATTTGAATCCAGTAGTAAAAACTTAAAAATAGTCCCTGATAAATATTCCCCCCATGAATTTATAGAGGAGCTGAAAGAATCAGATATATTTTTACTACCAAGTATAAAAGAATCCTTTGGAATAGTTTCGTTAGAAGCTATGGCTATGGGAAATATTCTTATTGCGAATAGATCCAAAGGTCCACAAGAATACATTGTCGATGGAGAAAATGGGTTTCTAATTAGAAATGAAGAGGAAATGGTAGAGAAAATAGAGTATATATATAACAATTGGAGTAAAATGCCTGAAATTATAAAGAAAGCGAATCATACTGCAGAACAATATTCGGAAGACAAAGTAGGCAAGCTTTTGTTAGAATTGTACACATCATTAAATATTATTAAATAATTTATGAAAATATCATTTGGGCAAATGCTAGTTATACTTACAATATTAGGTGGAATAGGAATTTTAGGAGTACTAGTAATTAATAAAAGCAACGACATTGAAGCCAAATATCGAGAAGTCGTGGATGTATTTGCTATTGCCAAGGATCTCGGATT
This sequence comes from Candidatus Dojkabacteria bacterium, assembly GCA_040006935.1. Lineage (GTDB taxonomy): Bacteria > Patescibacteriota > Dojkabacteria > J137 > J137 > JBDSRX01. The sequence continues at coordinate 95,613 of JBDTVZ010000001.1, forward strand.
AAATATAGATCAATTCAAAAAAGATATTGACAGTAAAGAAGTTAAGGATAAAGTTGCAAATGATAAAGCAGAAGCCACAACAAGATTAAATGGATCGGTTTATACACCATCTATATTTATAGAAGGTACAGAATATAAATTACAAACTCTTGGAGATTTAGAAACAAAGCTTGATGCAACCGTTACGGATTCCGATCACCCAGTTTTAGTAGAGGAATTCTTTGATTTCAATTGCCCTCATTGCTATGAATTTGAACCCTATGCATTACAAGTGCAAGAAAAATTTGGAGATAAAATAAACTTCGAAATGAGATATTTACCTTTTTTGAGACCATCATCAGACACATACGCTCAAGCAGCTGAGGCAGCTAAAAAACAAGGCAAATACTCTGAGTTTACAGCAATCTTATTTAGCAAAATCCATGGAGATGGTACTGGCACAGTTTCATCACCAATAAATTAATGAGATTAAATAGATTCTTCACAAAAAGAGAAAATTTAACAATTGGATCAAGCATCTTGTTAGAAGAGGAAGATACTACTCATATCAAAAAAGTTTTAAGACTATCTAAGGGTGATAAAATTATAATTTTCAATGGCGAGAAAGAATTTTTAGCTGAACTTACTTTAGTAAGTAAAGATGCAGTAGTAGCATCAATTGAGAGTTTACTTAGACAAGAAGATTTTAGCGGAGAGAATAGAGTAGAGATTACTCTTATTCAAGGACTACTACGATCAGGAAAGTTTGATTTTATCGTAGAGAAGGCTACAGAAATCGGCGTAGATTATATAGTTCCTTTAGAGGCAGAATATTCGCAAATGAAAGCTGATGCAGCAGGAAAGAAGTTAGAAAGATGGAACAAGTTAGCACTTTCCGCTTCGAAACAAAGTGAAAGGATTAGAATCCCAGAAATTACTACTCCAATTAAATTCTCTGAAATTTCAAAAATAGTCGATGAATTTGACAAAGTGTATTTACTTACAATTGACCGAGATTCTCTGAAGGAAATCTCTGAAGTAAAACCTTTATCGAAAGATGTAAATACTAAACTAAAACACGTTGCTGTTGTAATTGGTCCAGAAGGTGGATTCTCTCCTGCCGAACATAAGTTGGCAAAGGAATTTGGCTTTGAATTTGTAAGTATTGGGAAAACTATATTAAGAGCTGAAACAGCGAGTATTGTTGCCTTAGGTATTGTAAACTTCTTATACAATAACGAAAGTAATAGTTGACAAACCTCCAGATAAATCATTAAATGAATATACATAATTATTAAAATGTATATTATGCAACTCTTTCAGAAAAAAGTGCTACCAATTTTTACTTCACTTATATTTACCATTGTTGCAGTTGGATTCCTTTCATCGTTAGTGAATCTTATAAAATTTATGCAAGAAAAGAATCTAATTGAGTACCCTATAACTTATCCACCAACAGGTGATAGTTCCAAAGATCCACAAGTTAAAGTAACCGAAGTCCTTACAGGATTAGCAAATCCTTGGGATATGACTTTTATAAACAAAGATTTCTTTTATTACACACAGAGGATTGGAGAATTACGTGGACATAACTTAGCAACTGGAGAGGACTTTTTATTAATTAAACCGGAGAATATATACGTTGCAGGAGAGGCAGGATTGCTCTCAGTTCAGAAAGATAGTGATTTCGAGCAAAACCATTACTTATTTAATTGTATGGATATACAAAATAATGGAGTGGCTGCTGTAAATGTAGTTAGATGGACAGTTTCAGATGATCTCAAACAGATTTTAGATAAGAAGATAATTATTTCCGACATGCCTGCAAATCAAAGTGGACGACACTCTGGATGCAGAATTGCAACTTCGTTAGACGGAACAGTCTGGATTGTAACAGGTGATACTGCAGTTGGAACATTTCCACAAGATCCGAAAAGTTTAGGTGGGAAGGTTTTAAGAGTAGATAGAGATGGAAATGGTGTGGATGGTAATTTAACTGAACCATTTGATCATAGGATCTTTAGTTATGGACATAGAAATATGCAAGGAATTGTTCTTTTCCCAAAGCCAATTGATGGAGTTTATGGTTTAACAGCTGAGCATGGTTCCGCTGTTGATGATGAAGTAAATTTACTAAAACAAGGTAACTTTGGTTGGGATCCAATTCCTGGTTACAATGAGGAACTCCCTATGACGGACTTAGTTAAGTTTCCTAATGCAATTTCTCCAATCTGGACTTCAGGTGCACCAACTGTTGCAATTTCAGGATTAACCATTCTGAAAGGTAGTAGATGGCAAGCATGGCAAGGAGATGTACTAGTAGCTGTACTTAAAGACATGCATATTCGTTTGCAAAAGTACGATGAGAATTGGAAGTTAACTAGAGATGATGTAATTTTTACAGATTTTGGAAGAATTAGAAGTGTTACACAAGGTTTGGATGGAGATTTATATTTCACCACAGATAATGGAATTGGACATGATAAAATTTTACGAGTAACACCGGTAGAGAATTAAATGAATAACACGAAAACTAAAACTAACAAGTTTAAGCATGCCTTTATTTCGGGTAATATTTTAATTTGTATAATATTATTCACTCTAATCATAATAAGAAACCAGGAATTTCTTCTCCTTGATAGTAATCTAACGCAAAGCATTTACAATTCATTCAAAGATAATCAGCTAGTTATAGATATTAATGTATTCATTACTACATATACATTAGCTAGTGTTTTTGGATTTGCTTTTGTAAGTTTATGTCTATTAATTAAGAAAAATTTTAGAACCTTATATATATTTTTCGTGACTGCATTAATTTCTTTATTTGTTGAAGAACTCTTAAAGAATATTATCCATAGAACTAGACCTTTCCTGAGTATTTCAGGAATAACGAATCTCTCCACGCAAACATTAAGTCTATCAGATTATAGTTTTCCTAGTGCGCATAGCGTGTTTGCATTTTACATTGCCACATTTATAGCCCTTAGGATTAAAAGAAAGCTCTTATTAAAAGTTTTAATATTTATGCTTGCAACTGCTGTCGCGTTATCACGAATTATTCTGGGAGTACATTATGTATCAGATATAATTGCAGGAAGTAGCATTGGAATTCTGCTTGGATTCCTTAGTATTTATATTGAGAAAAGATTACTTAGCTCCAGTAAAAGACTTCCAGATAGTAGTCCAAATGTCTCCGAAAATATTGTTTAAATTAAAACTAGGAGTTTGAATTGTAGGAATGTTCATATTTATAGGTTTTCCCACACATAATCCTTGAGATGCCACTTTAGTATTATATAAGTCTGCAATACAAGCATTCTCATACGAAACACCATCCTCGCCGCAAACTGGATTGAAAATCTCTGTGCAGAATTTTCCGTTGGGTAGAGTAGCTGGTGGGTTTGTTGTATCTCCAGAACAAACACCAAAATGATCTGTAGTTGTTCCATTAAGTCTAGCCTCACAGTCATTTTTATAAGTTTTTCCGTCTACTGCGCAAACAGGAATATAATTTGTAGGACAGGAAGTAGAAGTATTGGTGGTCGTTTTCCTTGAATTCGAAAGTAAAAGCAAAAACCCTAGACAGCAGCAGCAAATCAATAAGAAAATTACAAATAAGATAATTAAAACCTTTTTCATATAATTTAATAAGAATTATTTATAAAAATTATATGACGAACTATGAGAGAAGTGAAGACGAAGATAAATGATATATCTTTATGATATAATTTCATATGGAATTAATAACAGGGTACCAGCAGGACAAAATTGATTTAAATGAATTCTTTAGGGAATTATCTACGGCTAAAAGAAAGGAACTAAAATACTTAATTTATAGACTAGGTAGTTCAAGATGTGTGTTTAGAGATAAGTTCTCAGATTTTAATGAGGATAATATCGAGAGATTTACATTATTTCAAGAATCCTCCATTTATTTTTCGAAGATAACAGGCATACCTATTCTGCCTTGGGTTGTTGTAAAAAATTTCTTTGAAGGTAAAGAAAGATTATTATGTGTAGCCGAATTTATAGAGGGTAAAACCATTGCAGAAATCCAGGAAGATAAACTTTTACTTTTAGAAAGTCCCTGGGTTTTAGAAAAAATTGAAAATATTTACATTACTTTACTTGCCTATATTAAATGCTGCTTTGATTCTAAGGTCCCATTTATTCCTGACATGAAAGTTGAACAACTTTTATTTACAGGTGAGGAGTTAGATCCAATATTTGTAGATGTAGATCCGCTTAATACCGAGCCACATCCCTTTTACGATACTTTCCCTTTTATAGACACAATCCCTTTTCAAACCTATTTTACTTCGATATTTGCTTTATTCCTTAATTTTGAGGATGGTCTTGATGAAGAGGTTTTAGAGAAATATCCTGATTTTGGTAAGAGAATTAAACAATATTTATCCGAAGTAGCTCCAGAGATTGAATGGAATAGAGATTGTCATAAAACTAAATTTGGGATAGCAAATATTATTGGTGCAAGAAGAAAGAGTCAGCCAAGTTATTTTAAAGCTTAATTTCTATTTACACAGAGGATATTAAAATCTTCAAATATCCTTTTAGAAAAACATTGCAGTAAATTTCGCTATGACTTTATCATTAAACTCTGCATTTACAAGAGCAGCTAGTATTACACCTTTTACTGCCTCAATCAAATCAGAGTTTAACTTTTGGCTATTTGATTGCATAAGGGTATTATAAAGTGTGACTAAATCATCTATGAAGTTTCGCTGAGTAATCAAAGAAAAGTCTTCGACTTCCGACCTATTCATCATAATAAAGTTAATGAGTGGATCATCTAATATCCCCGATTTAGTTATAAAAAACTCCCTTACCTCTTCACTTGCAAGAAATACGTTAATGACGTTGTTATCGTGATCAATTTGCATGTCAGCAAAATCATCTGCAAGTCTTACTAATGCCATGAGTATGGAAATAAATCTTTTTATCAGTGGAGACTTTACAAAATGTTCTTCAAAATTTAAAGCTGCAGTAGAATTGTTAAAAATCAATGAATTCATAACAACTAATAGTAGTCCTTGATTTGTTATTATTGCATTTGCTTGCTCAGATTCCGTAATGGTCGCAAAGCCAGCATTACCCACAGATTCCATTTCAATAACAGAAAAAAAATCTTTATATGTTTTGACAGTTTGGATTCCAGGGTTGCTAAATAATAATTGTGCCCTATGCTCATTCGTAATTACATCAGAAATCAACTGTACCATAGTTCTTAAATTAATTCCTAAACCAGTTATCCACTCAAAGTAAGGAAATAATAACTTATAGAAGACGTTCGATGAATCATCTGGATTTTTTTTCATTCCAAATTCATCAACAGAATTCTGCAAAAGATGGAAGTAGAAGTATGGCTTGTCTATCAATTCACCATCAGCTAATCCAATAAGGTTAGTAACCATATTATTTTGAGGTTCAGTATAATCAGTAAATTTATCAGTTGTCTCATCAAATAAGTAGACAACCATTTCTGGTAGGACAGAAATGAAAATTTGCTCTAAGTAACCAACATCATTCGTAGAACCTAGCTTTTCTAAAATATCGTTTGGATCTCTAGAAGAAAGAATTCTAGGTATAAGTGAATACAAAAGTGGTTTTAAACAGATATTTTGAGCTGTAGTCATGGCGCTTTCCTTATCATATCCAATAGACTGCAATAAATAGGAAAATCTTTGGATATTATATTTAAGTTGCTCCATTGTACTCGGGAAGCTATTTAAAATAACCTCTAGTCTTTGTGGATCAGTAAAATTAACACCTAGTTTTAAAAACTTATCTTGAATGAGTTTCAGTAATGGATTGTTTTCAAGAGAATTTGATTGATTCATTACTATGCTTCCAAAAATCGTTTAATCGTTTCACTCACCTTCGAATCTGGCTCATTATCTTTTATAAAATCTATTTTGGACAAATTACCCCCTGCTAACTTCATTAATACTTCTATTAGCTTCTGTGACCAATTTGCTTTCATTCTAACTATCTGTCTTATCACTGTACCCGAACTCATAAGACCATTTACCTTTCTTAAGGCTTGTAAACCTCCATCTCCAATACCTCCAACTTTAGAATCTGTAAAATCGGATAAAACTATAACTCGCCTACCCTGTTTCTGTAACCTATTTACTAATCTCATTTCAAGATACATCATTGCCGCTGCATAGTTATCAGTTATGCTATCTTTTGTGTAAATACCTACAACACTAAGTTCTGGAGAAATATTGACTACTACTGCACCAAAGTTCATTTGTTTTTCCATCTCAGGCTGTTCTACCGGATCGTAAGCATAAACAGCTGGATTTTCTTCTGTAACCCATTCTGATAGATACTTGGCTACAAACACACTTCCTAAACTTTGATGGTACTCTATAAAATTTTGATCTAATGGCCTTTCTGGTATCGTATCTGACATGATTTAATATTTTAAGAAATAAAATTTCATCCGATTATATCATTTGTTCTATGTATAGGAATACAATTGCCACTAAAAAATGACAAAAATATTATAAGTCTTAATTCTAATTGATTATTTTAACTTGCAATAAAATGTTTCCATATCTATAATCTGACTGAATTAATTTTAATTTATGGGTGCATTAGATCAATTCTTAGGTCATAAAAAAATAATTGAAGATTGTATTGAGAGAATAGATATAAAAAGGCAGCATACAATTTTTACTACTGAAGATACTCCTAAAATCCTTATTGATTTACTAATTGATTTAAACAAATTAACTTCCGAAGATAGCAGATTTAATCTTATATTTTCCGGAGATCAATCAACTCTGAACCAAGTAGTTGAAAGCATAGCTTCTCAATACCCGGAATTTAATTTTGATTATATAAATATTGTTTTAGGACCAACCAAACCATCTCTTTTCCACGAAGTATTTATACGAACATTATCTGCTGTAACAGATGACAATAATTTAAATGCAGAGAAAAAGATGGTGGATTTAATATTAGATATAAACACAAATTTAAATCCAGATTTTTCACTCTCTATCTTTAATATGCATGTTATAGATACACTCAGGTGCGAAATAAATTTGGGAAAATATTTAAATATAGCAATTTGGAGCATTGTGAGAGGAGCAAATATTATAGACTTTTATAAAGAAAAATTTGCAGCTACGGGGAAAAAGATTTCACAATACGGTAAAGATGAATCCACCAAAATGTTAGATAACATGCTTTCCTACGATCCCAACCAGGTTACCGAAGAAGGGTAAACTAATTGACAAAATAAGTTCGTTTCAAAAAACCAATTCCTTTTTGAACTTCTGCAATTCTATCAGAAGACAAAGTCCCAATAAAATCTTTTAATTCTTCTTTGTTTACTACAAATGTTTTAGAAACTTCAACAATACTTTGCTTGTCCAAATTACCTTCACCCGGATCTAGAATTACATTCCCAGGCATGTTTAATTTTTTCGTATTAGTAGTAATGCTACAGATAGTTGCTTTCTCACTATCCAAATTAATAACTACATGTGGGTGAGCGATATCTCCTTCCGCTATAAACCAAAAAATATCTCCAAGATTTATTTCCTTCTTCATAAATTTAATAAGAACTCCAGCCTCCATCTGCAACTACAATAGCACCATTCACAAAGCTAGCCTCATCAGAAGCTAGGAATAATGCAACATTTGCTACTTCTGATGGATTCGCAATCTTCTGATTCCCTTGTGTAGTAAGCATGGTTTTAATTAAATCTCCTGCCATAGATAAATCTAAGTTTCCCTTCATTATATTTGTATTCATTGCACCCGGAGCAATAGCATTGCATCTTATCCCAGATTTTGAGTATGAATAAGCAGTATTTTTAGTTAAACCTAAAATTCCATGTTTACTTGCAGTATAAGCTGCGCCAGCTCTTCCACCATATATTCCCGCAATTGAAGCCACATTTACTATCACACCCTTCTTCTTTTTCTCAAAAATATTTACTGCTTCCCTCATCATATGGAAAGTTCCTTTAAGGTTTATACTCATTACTCTATCAAAAACCTCATCTTCCAAACTTCCTACTGGATCTAATTTATCCATAACTCCAGCGTTATTTACAACAATATCAATATTTCCAAATTGATTTTGGGTATGTATGAAGATATTTTTAACCTCTTCTACTTTTGATATATCTCCTTTAACTGTCGAAATTGTTAAATCAGATGGAACTTCACTAAGGAATTTCTCTAACCCTTCCTGATCATAGTCTGCGGCTACAACCTTAGCCCCCTGTTTTGCAAAAAGCAAAGCAATCTCTTTACCTAAGCCAGATGCAGCGCCTGTAACAATAGCAACTTTACCTTGTAAGGAAAACATAATAAAAGTAATAAGAAGTATTTTCTTATTTAATTTACTGCGAAAAGAAAGAAATGTCTAATGAGAGTATAAATTATGACAATAAAATACGAATAAGGCCTCCGTAGCTTTCCTTAATATTTGAAAATATTTTTGATCTTCTAATAAATGTACGTATCACTCATTAAAAAAATCTGAAAATTGAAAGCTATTGATATGTTGATCGAATACTGACTGAAATTCAGGATTCTTTTAATAATTTCTGGAGTTAATTGATGATTATTTGTGTTACCCGGAATAGCTATATATCCCGGGTGTTCGTTATAATTATTCATTTAAGTTAACTTATTGCTTTTTTAACAAGCTCTATAATTTCATTTTCTTCTGCTGCTGTTAACTTAATTAATGCAAAAGATGTTGCCCACATATTACCATCATCAATATTTGCTGGATCATTAAAACCTAACGTTGCATATCTCGATTCGTATTTACCTCCAGCTTTAAAAAAGCAAACTACTTGGCCATTTTCATTAGCATAAGCTGGCATTCCGTACCATGTTTTTGGTAATAACGCTGGTGCTGTTTTTTTTACTAGTTCATGTATTTTACTTCCCATGGATTTATCTGGTTCTGTCATTTGTTCTATTGCATTTAGTACATCTTTTTCACCTTCTTCCCTATTCTTAGCCGCTCTTGCTTCAGCTTTTAACTCTTTAGCTCTTGCTCTCATAGCTTCTCTTTCTACATCTGAAAATGTTCCAGATTTATTTATTTCTTCTGACATACTTATTAATTAATATTTAAAATATATAACTAGATTTTAGCCGACATTTACTTTATAATCAAGATACTTTATTTTAAAGTTAACGTCAAGGTAATTTATGAATGGAAATGAAGATCTAAAATTTAACGTATTAATGGCTGCTCGTGATAATGGAATTAGTTCTGTACTATTTCGTAATGCTATGGGCAAGAAATTAGGACTGAATCTAACTGAATCTGTTTGCTTAACTCTTTTAGGCATAAAGAGTGTTTCAACGCCCACAGAGATTGCACAGTATACTGGTTTAACTTCAGGTTCTACCACAACAATGCTAGATAGACTGGAAAAGAAAAATTTTATTAGAAGAAAAGCAAACCCCAACGATAGACGTGGAGTATTAGTCGAAATTAATGAAGAATATTCAAAAATTGCTTTTCCATTAGTTGCAGGAGTTCAAAAAGCACATAAAGAACTTATTGATAAATACTCAGATACAGAACTGAAAGTTATTGCTGACTTTCTAGTAGGATTCACTAAAAATATGGTGGAAGAAACAAAGAAGATAGATAGTAAGTAAATTACAAGTTTTAATATATAACTATGGATAAATTACCTGAAAATGAAAATCTAATGTTCTACCTAGCAAGAGTGAAAGATATTATTGATTATTACAGATTAAAATATGAGGATCTACAGTTTAATCTTAATCAAGTAAAGATTGACGATACTGTGACTGTCATACTAGAGGTGAAGTGTCCTGAATATATAATTGCATTTGCGAACCCTATATTTGATAAAAAAAATGGATATTTTGGATTGTTAAATGAGATTTTCACTTCTTTAAATAGAATCGCAATGGAAAGCATGGGTGAAAGTGTAAGACTTGAAGATATAGTTAGGATGGACGAAAGCAAGCTAAACCCTCAACAACTTAAAACATTAGAAGAAGTAAGAAGACTCTCAAAGAATATGCCTATTATAGAAATATCAAGGGTAAGAAAGGCATTTGAAGGCGGGGGCTTCAGTTTTGAAACCATGACTCTACGGTTTGAATGTAGTTTTGTGGAATAAAGAAAAATGAAGATGGTGAATAGAATTTTATTCTCCAGATGATATTTTAATAGTAAGATAAACTCGTTAAAATCTTACAAATCAGTAGGAAATTAAAGTATCATATGAAATAAATTATTCAGAAATATTATGGTCTAAGAAATTTTATAAAAGATATAACTACTGAGGTATTCCAGAAAAAACCTCTTGATCTTAAAGACCTAGCAAAAGAATTAATAGAGAACAAACCTCCTAAAATAGGAACAGAATTTCTGATCTACCCACAGAGCTTAACTATAAGTGATCTTCTTTTGCTAGGAGAATTACCATATGAAGTTTCTATAGATCGATATGAAAATACACCATTTCTTTCGCTAATTATAGGTAGCGAATTTGAAACTGAAAGAATACATAAATACGATTATATGAGACAGATTGCAACATTACACACTCATCCAAAACATGGAAGTAAGTTTATTTCCTATCAAGATTTATCTGCTGCAGAAATTTGGCAAATAGTATCACCTGGACTTCGATCATTTTTACTAACAGACCAAGGATTTATTGAGTACAGAGTTCCAGATAACAGAGATGATATCAGAGAGATAATGAATAATTGGGCTAAAAAACATAACCTCAGTAACTTAAAACCAGATCAAGACGAATTAAAGCGAAGAGAGCTAATTCAAGGTGGAGGCTATATAGTACAAGAAGTGAAATGGAATGATCCAAGATTTTCAAACCTCCCAGATGCTTTTATAAATTAGAAAAAATGAGGCTACGGAGAATCGAACTCCGATTACCAGATTGAAAATCTGATGTCCTAACCGTTAGACGATAGCCCCATTTTTTTCAATTTTAAACTTATCTATTATCCCTTTCTTTATTTGCCAATTACCTTTAACTTCGAGTTCTCTTTTTCTAGCACTAGTTTTATTTAAGTAGGTTTCAGTATAAACTAATTCATAAGGTATTCTAGACTTTGTTGATCTAACTAATCCCTTATTATGCCTTACTAATCTTGCCTCTACATTACTAGTTATTCCGACATAATACCATTCTTTTTTATTACTTTTCAGAATATATAGAAAATACATATCTAATTATAACTTGATTACAGATTGTCACCCGAAGGGTGATCCCTTTGGGAAAAATCTGATGTCCTAACCGTTAGACGATAGCCCCATTTTTTCTAATTCTGATTTGTATTTGCGGTGTATTATAGCGTTTTTGATTAATTTCATCAATAATTTAATGAGCATCCCTCTCCTTGAAAAGGACCTGTCTGCAACATCAATATTGTTAGCATATCTACATGGTCAGGCAAGGAGGGGGGACCGCTTGCGGTGGGTGAGGTCTAGCGCCTCAAAACCAGAAGAGTGTTTAGGCGCTCCTTTTTATTAAAAACCCAAATCCTCGTTTACTAAAATAACTTGCACTCTTCCAGGTAACATTGGAGATACATTATTTAAAATAAACAATTCTCTAACATTACTTTCTGGCATGCCGTATGCAGCTTGAACTCTTTTATTTTCCTGAGGAAGGACGTCTTCGTAGATTCTTTTTAGTCCACTATCTAAATCTTTTACAATTTTCTTTGTACTAGCAATCACAATAACTTTGTCTGCACCATATGCTAAAGCTGGAATTTGACTTCCACTGTTACTTGCCCAAATTAGTTTCCCATCTTGTGTCACTGCATGAGTACTTACAACTGCAAATTCATGAACACCACCTATTTTACTCATTTCTTTTTTCTGAGTGTTTCGGTCTAAAGAGTTCATTTGTGTTCTGACAGAATTATATTTTCCTGATTCATTTAATTCTTTTGTTAAACCAATTTGTTCTAGAGTTTTAGATGTCATTGTCATAACTTCAGAACCTTCTGTAATTAGTTCCAATGCTTGAGCCTTAGCTTTTTCTCCATTTTCTACAACATATACTACAAAGCCATTTGACTTAAGACCTTCGACTGCTTTATTTACCTCATCTGAATTCGGAATTGAAACGTGATCCATAGTTAATTATTAATAAATATTAATTTATTCTAACTCGCTACTATGCTAAAATACAAGTACATACAAAAATTATATATACTAACTATTTAGATACTATGAAAGAATGTACTAGTGCCGATCCAGTAAATATAACAATTAAAGCCATTGGAGGTAAATGGAAAGCAGTCATAATGTGGCATTTAAGCTCTGGAACCAAAAGGTTTAGTGAATTACATAAGCTTGCCACCGGAGTTACTCAAAAAATGCTTACACAACAACTAAGAGAAATGGAAAGAGACGGACTAATTGAGAGAAAAGTCTATCCTATTGTTCCACCTAAAGTAGAGTATTCGATTTCCAAATATGGTCAAACACTTCAACCTGTTTTGAAAGCTATGGCTGAATGGGGTGAAAGACATGAAAAGAACTTACGCGATAATACTCTGTAAATTCCTAATTGATTTTTCTAGATTAATTCCTTTGCCTACAACTGGTTTCCATAAATCTCCCATTTTATCTAGACGTTTTGAAAGAGTTTTAATTGTGTAATCTTTAACATCAAGTTTATTATTAACTTCGGACCATTTTAAAGGTGTAGAAACTGACGCCTTAACAACTGGACGAACAGAGTAGACGGAAGCAGTTGTTTGACCACTTCGGTTTTGAAGGAAATCTATATATACTTTCCCTTTTCTTTTATCTGGAGATCTTTCTAAACTCACAATGTTTGGCAATCTCTTACTGATTGAAATACTAATTATCTCTGAGAATTGTTTTGATTGCTCATAGGTATATTTTGTACCAAGTGGAGTATAGATATGCAATCCTCGTTTACCGGAAGTCTTAATATAGTTATCTACCTCGATCTTATCCAAAAGTTCGTGAATTTCTAAAGCAACTTTAATTGTATATTTAAAATCCGCATCATTAGGATCTACATCAAAAATCATATAGTCTGGATTTTCAATTGAATCTATTCTCGAATCCCAAGGATTAATTTCAATACAACCTAAATTAACCATATAAATTAAAGTTTCCACATTATTACAAAGAATGTAATCAATAATCCTCTTTCTATTGCCTGAATAAATTCCATAAGTTTTAACAAAGTCCGGATGCGATTGCTCCAAGTCTTTATGGTAAAAACTCACACCCTCAATACCATCGGGATGCCTGTTCATATTCTGAGGTCGGTCTTTTAAGTATGGCAGAATAAAATCAGATATTTCTAAATAAAACTTTGCTAAATCTTTTTTCGTATATTTATCCTTAGGCCAATAGATCTTTTGAGGATTTGAGATTAACTCAAGTGGATCATGTTTTGTTTTACTATCCTGAGATTCATCTCTCCCGCCTGACTGCGCAAGTCGGGCAGGTAATTGATAATTCTTAATTGATAATTCAGTTAGATCATCGGGCTTTTTATCATCTCTGATTCGCTGAAATATTGCTTGCCTTAGCATTCCTTCTTTCGTAACTTCTGCATAGTTAACTTCACAAACTAAAATTGGTTCTACAAATACACTTGAATTTGGAACTGGAGCATCATATTTAAATGGTGAGGAGTCACGCCTATGCTTATCTAGAAGCTCCCTAATTTCTTTAAGAGATTTATTATCGAATCCACTTCCCGTATTACCAATATATTTTAAATTTCCATCTTGAAAAGTTCCGAGAAGTAGAGAACCAAAGTGTTCTCTTATCTCAGTTGGTTTGGTATAACCACATATTAAACAATCTAACTCATTTACTTTCTTAAATTTCTTCCAATCATCTGATCTTTCTCCACTTCTGTAAATAGAGTCAGCTTTTTTTGCAACAACACCTTCAAAACCCTTTTTAATCATTTTAGTAAATAATGTTTTCCCTTTTGTCTCTACATAATCTTGAAGTACAATATTATCTTCAAAATTCACTTTTTTATAGAATTCAGCTAAGGCCTTTTTTCTCTCAATAAGTGGTAACGTTCGTAGATCTAAATTATCTAAAGAGAGCAGATCAAAAACCGTATACACTAAATCTCCTTTTTGAGAGTTAGGATAATCTTGGAGTAATTCGAATTGTGGAACCTTTTTTTTATTTAAAACGGATATCTCACCATCGATAATTGCATTTACATTAATTTTTTCTAGAGATTCAATTAAACTTGGGTACTTTGAATTCAAATTTATTTGATTTCTCGAAAATAATTTTGCCTTTCCATTTTCTAATACTGCAATTGCCCTATATCCATCCATTTTAGACTCAAAAATCCAATCTTTATTATCAAAAGGCTTTTCCGCAACAGAAGCAAGCATGGGTAAAGTAAGTCTTGAAGATTTGAGATTTTCAATTTTGTTTGTTAAATTATCTTCTTCTTTATTCTCTTTTCTCTTTTCTTTATTTGACTCCCACACAATCTCAGTATTTTCAATTTCCTCCATACTTTTCCCACTTTTTGCAGATAAAGCTTCTTTCTCAATCTTTGTCCCATCAAACTCATCTTTATCTTTGATAAATAACCAAGCATTTTCTCCAGCCTTCTTAAAACGTACTAAGGCAAATAACCCATGCAATTTCTTTCCAAATAACTCTAATTTTATTTCTCCTTTTTCCAAGCCATCCGCAATAGCTTTATCTGCTTCATTTTGATCTTTGATATTTGGAATTTGATATTTACCTAGATCCCAAACCATTACTGTACCAGCACCATAATTACCTTCTGGAATAGTTCCTTCAAAATCGTAATAATTCACAGGATGATCCTCAACCATCATTGCTAAATGCTTTTCTTTAGAACTAGTTGGAACACCTTTAGGGACAGCCCAACTTTTTAAAACACCATCAGTCTCAATTCTGAAGTCAAAATGCAATCTCGTGGCTAAATGTTTTTGTACCACAAATCTCATCTTCCCTTCGTCAGATTTAACACCAGAAGGTTCAGGTGTATTCTTAAAATTTCTTTTTTCATTATATTTTTCTAAAGCCATATGAAAGATTCAAATGTTATAAACAATGTTTAAAAGTTCTTTGAGATTCAACGTTAAAACATTTAAACCTTCCAACGTTTATTATTTTTTAACTTTAATTGTCTCCAAACTCTTCTGTAGTGATTCCATTAGCTCATCCATATTAGTTGCTTTAGGTGCTTCGTTCTTCGAAATTTTAAAAGTTTTATTTTTAGCTTTTGCTTCAATAACTTTCTTTAATCCAGTAATATAATCATCTTTGAAGTCTTCGGGAGTAAATTTCTCAGTCATATTGTCTATTAAATCCATAGCCAAATCCAGTTCTTTTTCTTTCAAATTTGTTGTTTTTGGTACTTTTAATTCTTTAATAGGCTTGATTTCGGAATCATATCTAAGTTGATTTAGGATTAAAATGTCTCCATCAAATTTTAATGCACATAAGTGCTCTCTGTTTTTAAAAACAAACTCAGCGATTCCTACTTTTCGAGATTTCTTTAAAGACTGTGCAAATAACGAATATGTCTTTTCTGCACCCTCAGCAGGTTCCAGATAATATGGTTTTTCGTAATATTTAGAATCAATTTCATCTTCTTTTACAAAGCATTCGATATCAATTGTTTTACTTCTATGAATTGTAACTTTCTCAAAATCCTCTTCTTCTAAAATTACATAATCACCTTTACTAAATTGAAATCCTTTAACTACATCTTTCCAGGAAACTTCCTTTCCTGTATGTGTATCTATTCTTGCATAACGAATTGGAGATTTATCTTTCTTACTTAACAAATCTAAATCTAATTCTATAGATTCTGAACCTGTATATAAATTCACTGGGATGTAGATTAATCCAAAAGATATTCCTCCTGTCCAAATAGGTCTCATAGAAAAATAATAATAGTTATATTACAAATATAGTATATTACTTTAATTAATAAATACCAAGAAGCTACTCCTTGTTAGAATATTTTTAGCTAACATAGATGCTAAATTTTCCTTTTTCTGATATTTTATGTAAGTAGATTATTTTTATTTTCATGGGTAAATCCAATATTTTAGCCAACGGTCAACTTCTAGTAGGATTAGATCAATTTGCACAAGTAGACGACTTATATTTCCCATATATTGGGCTAGAAAATCACGCTTCGGCAACCTTTACGCATAAAATTGGGTTAATGGTAGATAATCAATTCACATGGTTAGATGATGGTAAATGGGAATTTTGTTTTAATTGTGAATTATTAGATAAACGAAAACTAATCACAGCCATTAATACAGAATTAGGAATCCAATTAAAGTTTAATGATGAGGTTTACAATGAAAAGAATATTTTTCTTAGAGGTATTCAAGTTTCGAACTTAGCACCTAGAAAAAGAACAATAAAAATATACTTCAATCAACAATTTGAAATATACGAATCTCATAGAGGAGATACTGCATATTATGATCCTACAAAAAAAGTAATTATTCATTACAAAGGAAGAAGATTATTTCTAGTTAACGCAAGAATTAGAGAAGATGATACGTATTTTGATGATTATTCTGTAGATATAATGGATCCAGTTAATAATACAGGTAGTTTTAAAGAAGCGGAAAATGGTAAATTAACTAAAAGAGCTATTGAGTATGGACTTGTAGATTCAACTATTGGATTAACTATAAATATCGAAGCCAATAGAATTAAAACAATTGATTATTGGCTTACAGTTTCCAAAACGATGGATGAACTTAAAGAGCTTAATGAATATGTAATAAGAAAAACTGTTGAATACTTGTTAGGATCTGCTAGAGATTATTGGAAGGCTTGGACAAATAAAATTGAACGAGACTATCGAGATCTTACTCCTGATGAGATTTGGCTTTATGAGAGATCATTAGAAATAATGAGATTAAATACAGACTCAACTGGAGCGATCATTGCATCAGTTGATGCTGATTTACTGAAATATGGTAGGGATACATATAGTTATGTTTGGCCTAGAGATGCCGCAATGGTAATAATGGCTTTTGCAAAGTCTGGATATGATGATCAACTGAGAAAGGTCTTCGAATTTTTTAAAAATATAATTTCAGAAGAGGGTTATTTCATGCAAAAGTATAGAGCAGATGGTTCACTTGGAAGCTCTTGGCACCCTTGGGTTTATAATGGACAAAAAGAATATCCAATACAGTTAGATGAAACAGCTTTGATAGTATACGCCCTTTGGGAGGCATTTAATAATGAGAAAGATGTTGAGTTTCTAGAAAGTATTTATAATGATTTAGTTGTAAAAGCAATAGATTTCATTATTACAAGAATTGACCCAGAAACTGGAGTGGTCAAACCAAGTTATGATTTATGGGAAGAAGTATTTGCGACTTCTACTTTTGCGAGTTGTACAGTATATGGGGCATTAGTTGCTGCAAGTGAATTGGCAAAATTTTTAGGGAAGGAACATAAGACAATTGACTATGCAAACTATGCTGAAAAAGTTAAGCAAGGGATTTTAAAATATCATTATAATGAAAAAGATAAAGCATTCTATAAATATGTTACCTTTTTAGAAGAAGAGGGTAGAAGTACCTTGAAACCAAGTGAAGTGGTGGATTCCGCAAGTTTTTATGCTCTCCACAGATTTGGAGTCATAGATATAAATGATGAAAGAATGATACACATGAAAAACGCAATGCATAAGAAATTACAAAATATCTCCGGAATTGGTGGCTATCCTCGTTACGAAAATGATATTTATTTCAAGAATGAAGATACTGGAAATGGAAATCCTTGGGTACTAACAACACTTTGGATGGGACAAGCAGAAATTAAGCTTGCAAAAAATTTAGACGAACTTAAACAAACTAAAATGTATTTAAACTGGGCTTTCAATCATGCTTCACAGGGCGGGATGCTTTCTGAGCAGCTAAATGCAAACACTGGAGAACAACTTTCTGCCACACCTTTAACTTGGAGCCATGCTGAATATGTAGTAACTGTTGTGGAATATTTACGGAAATATGAAGAGTTATCTAAACAAACTTCTCCCCAAAGCCTTTAATGGGCTCACGGCCGAAATAAACTCATTCATGGTATAATTACCCTTGGCTATCTTTTATAAAACTTTATGAAAGACCAAACAAATATAGTATATCTTTTCCATATCTATCAGCCACCGTGGCAAACCAAAGAGGTTTTAGAGGAAAACTACAACAAATTTTATCTTCCCTTATTAGAAGTATTAGAATCTAGGCCGAATTATAAGGTTACATTGAATATTTCGGCTTCCCTAACTGAGCAATTGGCTAGAGAAGGTAAACAAGAGTTCTTTGATAGAGTAAGAGTTCTAGTTAAGAAAGGTCAGATTGAACTAACTGGTAGTGCTGCATATCATCCAATTCTTCCATTAATTCCAGAGAAAGAAGCAATAAGACAAATTAACTTAAATGATGAGATTAACTCAAAATATTTTAAGGAAGAATGGACACTAGCAAAAACTCGTGGGTTCTTTTTACCTGAACTTGCATATTCAACAAAAGTTTCAAAAATTATAAAAGGCTTAGGTTTTGATTGGCTTTCTGTGGATCAAACTACTGTGGCTGAGCAAGTTAATTGGAGTAAACAATATTCAGATAAAAGCTCTGGAATTAAATTACTAATTAATAACCGAGTGTTCTATACTCCCGATGTAAAGAAATTCTCCCAGAATAAATACAATGTAATAATTAGTGATGGTGAAAATCAAATAAATAAAGATAAACAAGACATAGATTGGAGTTTATATCTAAGTCAAAGTGATCCTGGTTTGGAATCTAGATACTTAACTGTGAGTGAATATTTAAAGGAAGTCGAAAATGAACAAGATATAATTCCTACAGAAAATAGTAATTGGCAAATTAAAGAGGAAGAAAAGAAAGTTGGTAGTTATTACCATCTTTGGAAAAATGATAATGAACCTATACACAAATTACTCTGGGAGTTTTTATTTGATGTAATGAAAGTTGTGGAACAAAATAACTCTGACGATAATTTTAATTTTGCTAGAACAGAACTAGATAAAGGACTCGCTAGTTGTACTTGGTGGTGGGTAGATGGAAGAATATATGGATATAATCCTACGGCAGTAGTAAAAGGACTCGATATTATTGTGAATGCAATGCGAACCTTGAAAGATATTAACCTTGAAACGAGAATTAGAATTGAGAGATCTTACTCAGAAATAGTTTTTGAAGTATGGAAAAGGCATTGGACAAATTTTAATAAAAACTAAATATGAAAATTGCAATTATAAGTTCGAATACTTTACCCACACCACCTGCTGGAGTTGAAATTCCGGATGGATGGACCACATCTATTCATAATCTAATTTCCGAAATAACAGAGGGATTGGTTAATAAAGGCCACGATGTAACTTTGTATGCTAGTGGTGATTCTAAAACAAGTGCTAAATTAAAAAGTGTTTGGGATGTATCTTCAAGTGAACTTGAAAAAATAGAGAATCAGTTTGGATACTATTGTTACGATCACATACTTACTTCCTACTGTTTTGAAGATTTAAAAAAAGAAAAATACGACATTATTTACACTTACCACACTTTTGATAGTGGAATATATGGGAATTTAATAGAGGCTCCAATAGTCTCAACATTCCATGGCTCAGCCCGTGATGATTACTTAAAAATATGGGGAACTAAAATAATTAGCCCTAATATTTATATCGGGATTTCAGATTTCCAAATTAACTCTATACCTTATCTACATTTTTACGATCGAATTTATCATGGCATTGATGGGGATTTTTTTAAGTATCAGTCCCATGTAAATGACAATTTAGTAACCGTGGGACGAATTTCCACAGATAAAGGAACAGATATTTCTATTGATATAGCTAATGAATTAAATAAACAATTAGATATATTTGGCACAACTAATTACAAACCTTTGATGGATGAATTGTTGGAGAAATCTAAAGATCATAAGATTAACTTTCATGGGCAAAAGGAACAGAATATTATAAAACACACCGTGTCTAATTCCAAAGCCTTTATATTCCCTATCAGGTGGGATGAACCTTTTGGATTAGTCTTAATCGAAAGTCTTGCCTGTGGAACCCCCATTATTGCTTTTGCAAATGGCTCTCTTCCGGAAATTGTAGAAGATGGAAAGACAGGTTTTTTAGTAAATTCTGATGAAAGTAATATTAGAGGGGATTGGATAACAAAGAAGACAGGGAGGGAGGGGTTGCTCGAAGCGGTGAATAAGTTATATTCTTTGCCCATGGAAGAATATTTACAGATGAGAAAGAATTGCAGAGAAAGTTTTGAACAAAGATTTACAAAAGAAATAATGATTAACAACTACGAAAAACTTTTCCAGAAGATTATTAGTGAAAAAATAGAAAAATGAAAATATCAGTAATAACCTCAACTTACAATCGAAAGGATTTTTTAATCGAATGTATTTCAAGTGTGCAAAAGACAATATTATTACCTTTACGAAACGAAGTCCAATTTGAACATATCATTTACGATGATGGTTCGACGGATGGTACTGAGAAAATATTTGAGAACCATAATTACATTAATCTAAAATTTATAAGAAATACAGACAATCATGGGCAGGCATATGGAAGAAATAGAGCAGTAGAAGCAGCTACAGGAGAATACCTTTTTGTATTAGATAGCGATGATATTTTACTCCAAAGAACACTATTTAATTTTGCGGATATAGCAAGAAAGAACCCTGATACACTTTGGTTTGTTTCTGATTTTTTAAGAGTAGATGATCAACTTAGATATTTACCTGGACAGGACTACTTTGGTTGGAATTTTAAGAACGTGGAGGAAATTTTAAATGCAATCTTCAAAGGAGAACATTATATACAGCATAATGTATTTTTTAAAAAAGAATTATTTTTAAAATCTGGTGGATATGATGAAAAGATGCATATGGCAGAAGATTTAGATGTATTTGTTAAATTTCTATTAAATAAATCATTCCCTATATATACTAATTTCCTCTCGCATCTGCATAGAACTCACTTAAGTAATTTATCAAAAGATATGAATTTAGAGGTACATAAAAAAGACGCACAAGTTTTATTCGAAAAATATAAAAATAGATAATATGATAGAAAAAGATTTGAAAATATTACAGGTTGTTGGTGAAATTTATCCGTATTCTAAAACTGGTGGACTTGGTCATGTGACTGCAGATATTACATATAACCTTGCAGACTCAAATAATGACGTGACAGTATTCACCCCACTTTACGGAAGTGTTTGGAAAATGATTAAGAAGAAAAATGTAGAAACAGTGCTTACAGATATTCCCATTTACATTGACTCTACTACTACAATAACTTGTTCCTGTCTAAAATATGTTAAACACAATGGAAGTAGAAAGCCTATAACCTTCTACTTTATTAATCATTACGATTTTTTTGGAAGGTATTCCAGAAACTTATATTCAAGTCCAGACATGCATAAAAGGCTTTATTTCTTTAGTAAAGCTGTTGTTGTAATAATAAAAGAACTGGGATTAAATTTTGACATAGTCCATATACACGATTGGATGGTAGGTCTATTTCCAAAACTACTAAAAGAAGATTTTAACTTTAGTAGTCATAAATCACCAAAGGTCATTCTAACTATCCATAATCTAGCTTTTCAAGGCTCTGGTTTCTTGAACTTACATAGGTTTGAGAAAAAATTTCAAAGACCACCCGCACAAATTCTTCCACCATATAGTAATGATGAAAAATGGGAGAAAGTAAATTTTTTAAAGCAAGGTATAAAACATGCAGATATGATCACCACTGTAAGTTCAACCTATGCAAATGAAATTGCAACTCCAGAATACGGAGAAGGATTGTCTAGTTTTCTATCGAAATATGGACCAATCTATGGAATTATTAACGGAATTGATTACAAAGCATTTAATCCTGCTACAAGTAAGAATGTTCCTGAGAACTTTAATACACTAAACTTTACGGATAAGAAAAGGAAAAATAAATTATATCTTATTAAAATGTTAAAACTACCAAAACATTTTATTAATTACCCTTTTATAATAACAACTCATAGAATAACTTATCAGAAAGGCTATGATCTGATTTTAAAAATATTCAGAACCTTGATGAAAATGAATATTGTATTTGTAGTATTAGGAGATGGAGATAAAAGATATGTAGATAAATTTCACGAACTAAATAAAAGCTACAAGAATTTTGTTTTCATAACTCCGTATTCAGATATTACAGAAGAGAAATTACTCGCGGGATCAGATATTCTTCTTTGTCCTTCAATTTACGAACCTTGTGGAACAGCACATATGAAAGGAATGAGGTATGGTGTTGTTCCAGTAGCAAGAAAAACTGGTGGCCTTGCAGATACTATTTCAAACTTTGATGAGAAGAAAAACTCAGGAACTGGATTTCTATTCTTATCGTATGATAAGAAATACTTTCTCAATAGCATTAAAAGAGCAATTAGAATTCATACAGAAAATAAAAAGGTATGGAAAGAAATAGTATTAAGATGTATGAACCAATCATTTACATGGGAGAAGAGTATAGAAGAATATATATTTCTATATCGAAAGCTCTTAAAAAAAAGTAAGAAGACAAAACTACTTAAGTCTAGATAGTATCTCATCAAGTTTCTTTTCCTGAGATTCTAAATGCATAAGCACAACTTCGATTTCTCTTTCAGCTCGTTTATTAACAACATAGTCACCTTCAGCTGTTGCTTCGTAATGCCTTCCTTGTAAATTTTGTCCTATCATAATAATGGGCATTAAGAATATTTGAATCATATTAGAAATAAACAACCAGAAAGCAAAAGCAGGGAAAGGATCAAACCTTAATTCTTTTGGACCTAGAGTATTCCAAGCAAGCCAAGTCGATGTCCAAATAAAAATAATTATAAAAAATCCCATTGTACCTACATGTTTAGTTATAAATAAAGCTGCCTTATCTAGTGGAGAAAGCTCTAAATGAACCTTATGGTGAGTATTTATAATTGGCTCACGTAATTTCTTTAAGTCTTCTAATTTTGGAATTTCCATTTTCATAATATAATGAGTAATTATTATATTCTATAATATACAATTCAAAGACACAAGGCAATTGACATTCATTTACTAACAATGTAATCTGTATATTGAATTAATTCCCAATTTAAAATACATATGTTGACTATAAAAAAAAGTTTACTTAATAAAATGCTTTTTATTGTAATTGTACTTTTTAGTGCAATTGCTTTTATATTTCTAATTTCTAACCCACCAAGTAAAACATCAAGTGGCTATAGTGAAATTGAATCGGATGGGAAACAATTAATTCGTATGACCGCCAAAGCTGGTTTTAGCCCTTCTATGGTAATAGCACAGGCAGAGAAACCAACCACTTTAAGAATCTCCACAAAAAATACTTTTGATTGTTCATCAACAGTATCAATTCCAGCTCTTGGAGTAAATAGATCACTACCCTTTACTGGAGAGACTGATATAGAAATTCCTCCACAAGTTATTGGAACAACTTTAACTGGTACATGCTCAATGGGGATGTACTCTTTCAAAATAAGTTTTACATAATATAACTCAATAAAAGGACCGCACATACCTTGGCGTAATTTCGGTACGGTATTAACTCCCCTAACTCCTCTTAAAAGAGGGGAAAGAATAATAATACGAACTTTTTTCTTTCTTATTCATTTTTGCTCAAAATAATTACTCTGCTTTCTAAGTTACTATATCCATGGTATTCAAACCTGCTGCCATTTTCTAACGTAATGGAAGTATCCTATAAAAGTTCTGTTATCAATTTTAGACATTTTATAGTGTACTCACAAAAAGTTTGTGATACGATGAGATAATTATATATTAGTAGCAATCTATGAGAAGTAAATTTCCACTCGTGCTTTTCACCATCTTGGTGTTAGTTTTAGGTGTCAGTTTCACAGTTACTTACTATTACCTTAACCGTAATAAGGCAGCACCAGTGCAGAATGTGCTGGGAACAGCTACACAGTCTGAGCTGTCAATAAAGACCGACATAGATTATATCCATGCAAAATCGGACGGATCCTGTGAGATTAAGTATTCTTATACAGTAAGCAATACTAGTAAGAAGAATTCCGTGAAAAATTTGAAAACTCAAAGTGATTTACAAAAGACTTTTGGCTCTGATAACTTTGATGTTGTGTCAGTAGATTCAAAAGATACTAAATTAACAGTAAATAAAAATTTCAATGGAAAGTCTAACAAGGAACTTCTTATTGATGGAAATGATGTAAAGGTAGGAGAGAAGAAAGTAGTAAGTTTGATTGTAAAATTTAGACCAAATCGAAATAAAGGACCTTTCCAAAATAAGACAGTTATTCAAGGAGATATTGATACCCCTATCACTATAAATAATAACAGTACAACTACAGGGTCAAATAATAATGGCAGCGGAGAAGATTCTAATTTACCTCCTAAAACACCTGTCACTACACCTACACCAGCACCCACTCCTGACACAATTACAACTCCCACCCCAGTACCACCTGCAAGTCCTTCTGATGAAACCAACGCAGACACTACTACCGTAGTAGATGTAACGCCAACTAAGGATGAAACTTCCACAAATACTACATCTACAGTAGTTGGTGAAACCTCAACTGTAGTAGCAGCAAGTGAAATATCATTTACACTTCCTGATGACTTGCCAACTGTGGATGCAACACAAATAACAGACGTTAATGCACCTGAGAAAGATTTAACAGCAAGCGCTGGAATAAGTTTAAATGCAACTTCAGTTAGTGTTTCAGGCTTACCCAATACTTCTGGAGTATCTTTTCATACTGGAATGATTGTCAAAGCAGAGGAATGGATAAAGGATAATATTTTAATGTTAAATAGAAACAAAATAATAATTGACAAAATCGGTGTGAATGGGCCTATCGATGAAGGAACTACTGAAGCAACTTTAAGTGAAGGCTTTTGGAGAATGCCACAATCCTCTAATCCAGAAGAGGGTGGCAATACTGTAATCGCAGGACACAGATTCACATATAATTACGGACCTTTAACTTTCTATAATCTTAATCAATTAAGTGCTGGGGATGAAATAAGAACTATTTGGAACGGGAAAGTTTATAATTACAAAGTAACAAGTTTGAAAATTGTAGACGTAGAAGACCTTGGACCTTTAGAGCCAACAGATAAATCAACACTTACTCTTATAACTTGCACATCTTTAACAGATAGTTCTGAGAGATTAGTTGTAAGAGCCACATTAGAATAAACCAGTAGGGGAAAGACATGTCTTTTCCCTACTTCTACTACTACAAAATTGATGTTTACAGCTGACGTAGTTTTTGGTTTGTGATAGTATGAATAAATTCAATATTTTTATTCTATATTTAATGAAACACAAAGGAATTATTGCAATATTCACTTTGCTAATGATAATTTTAGGCATTAGTGCAATTGCAGTAGTTTTGAGTATACGAAATAGAAATACTGATCAAACCGTTTCTGTAGATACAACGCTTCCACAAATTCAAGTTCAAACTGCGATTAGTTATATACATAATAACCCCGACGGTTCAACAGAAATTAAATACACTTATACATTAAAGAATATTAGTGGAACTTATAATATAGAGTCACTTGTAGCACAGAGTGATCTAACGGCAACGTTTTCTCCTCATAGTTTTAGTATTGTCAATTTAAGTTCTGATTCACTAAACGTAAACTCAACATATAATGGAACGTCTGATCAAGAACTTCTGAATGGAAATGATACTTTAGGTATTGGCCAATCAGTTCAAATATTTTTAGTAGTCAATTTTGTTCCAGGAGATGACGTTGGTCCGTTTGAAAATAATGTCACTGCTTCTGGAGATATAACCAGGCCTGATACCAGTACTTCTAACACTTCGTCAGGTGGCAGTTCCTCAGGCGATAGTAATACAACGGGCACACCACCAGGAACTAGCACAGATGGGGGATCTGATACAGGTGGAGATGATTCCGGATCCACTACAGAAGGTGGTGGTGGAACCACAATTGGGGAAGAACCGCCTGGAGAACCAATAAGTAGACCTCACCACGGTGGAGGTAGCCATAGTTCAACCGGAAGTACACCTCCCTCAAATTCTGGTGGAAGCTCTTCAAACGGCAGCTCAAATACAACTACAGGAGGTTCCACAAGTGGAGGAAGTCCTAATGTAAATGGAACAGCACAAGTATCATTTACTTTGTCCGCATCTGGGGGAGCACCTATAATAACACAGCCATCATTACCAAATACTTCAGGTTCCTTAAGATATCAAGGATTAGGTTTTTTATATTATACTAGAGAATGGATTGATGATAATGTTTTAAAATTAGAAAGAAATAAAGTAAGAATTAATAAAATTGGAGTGGATGCGGAAATATTAGAGGGACAAAATGAAGAAGTATTAGAGTCTGGACTTTGGAGAATGCCACAAACATCGAACCCAGAAGAAGGAGGCAACATGGTAATTGCTGGTCATAGATTCTTAAGAACTTATAGCCCTCAGACGTTTTACAAGTTAGATCAAGTTCAGGTAGGAGATGAAATAGAAGTAATATGGAATAATAAAAAGTACATTTATATAGTTAAAGAAACGAAAGAAATTCTTTCTACGGATTTGAGTATTTTAGATGATAAAAAAAATACTTTAACTTTATTCACATGTATTTCTCAAACTGACAGCTCTAAGAGATTAGTGGTGAGGGCAGAGTTAAAAGAGTAACTGGAGTCTTAAAATAGCTTTCTTCACAAAATCTTGAATTTCTCTTCTTACAGTCAATTTATTTTCTAGGTTTAAATTTATATTAGAATTTACCAAATTGATAAGTTCTGTTCTGTATCGTTTTAAAAACTTATACTTTACAGAATTAATATAAGGAATGTAATTCTTTTCGTAAATATTTGGGAAATTATTTGTATCTAAAGTTTTCGGAACTGCGATAGCAATCACTTTGAATATTCCAAAACTAGTAACTTCATGGTTCATTTTAATGGAAAATAAGGTTCCCATAATCATGTGTGGTGGAAACCCAAGTTTTACATATTCTTCCCCGTAGCAGATTGGCCAGGCAACTCCAGTTTTTTCATAGACAGTAACTTCTGAATTGATTTTATTTTGTGATCTTAAAAATGGTGAAATTCCAACATCAAAGAATACTGTGTTATTTTTCACCGCTGAAAGTAAAGGCTCAGATTCTGCTTTTTTAACTAATCTATCAAACGCTTTAACAATATCTTTTAAGTCGCCACTATTTGCTCTAGGTTGAGTCAATAATTTGAATCCCCCTTTATGTAGTTCCAATGTTGGAGCAAGATTAAATCCATCTAATGCTTTCTGAATTACTTCATCAGAGCCATAAATTTCTTCTAATTTATTTCTAGCGATCTCAATGGCAGAGTTAGATGAAAGAGTTAGAGCGTTAAAACACAATTCATTTAGATCTATAGAAACTTCAGGAAAACTTTCCGCTTTCCAATTATATAAACCCACATCATTTCCTTTTAATTTTGCTCTTAATTTACTTTTTACATTTGAAATTCTATTTTTATTAAGCCAAATTATGACTTCTTTGTAATCCGGATTCTGAAGAATATGTTGATATTGCTTCCTAAAAATTAATTCTTTAACTAAATCTTTTGTTGCTTTGAATTGTTTATTCCTCTGTGTCATTCCGACCGTGCCCGACGGCAGGCGGGACGAAGTCGAGGAACTATCAGAATTAAGTGATTTTGATAAAAGAGACATTGTAAATGGTTTTGAAGTACTAGCAAGGTTAACTATAGAGTTTTCAGTTGTCAGTTTTGAGTTATTAGAAATAACAACTCCGTCTTTCACAACAACACTTAATGTATTCCATTCATAAGTCGACCTAACATCCAATTTATAAGGATCAAATCCAGGTTTATAATTTTTGAAGAATTTTCCTAACGTTAAGTTTTTTTCCACTTCTTTTAATTTTTAATTATTAATTGATAATTAAATAAGCCCCATCTGTTCCGGATGAATCTTCTTTGGCGTTTTTGGGCCACCCTTGTTGTCATTGCGAGACTCCGTCTTGGACGGAGACGAAGCAATCCCAGAATTTTCAAATTTATTCAAAATTTCATTCGCCCTCTTAGTTACCTCCACAGGAACCCCAGCAAGTTTAGCCACATGAACACCGTAACTCTTATTCGCAGATCCGGCTTCAATTTTATGAGTGAACAAAATTTCTTCTTTTTCTTTGTCATCTACAACTTTAACATTAAAATTCTTAATGCATTTATATTGTGATTCTAAAGAAATTAATTCGTGATAATGTGTTGCAAACAAAGTTTTTGCTTTTATATGTTCTTGTAAATATTCTACTATTGACCAAGCAATTGCAACTCCATCATAAGTTGAAGTTCCTCTCCCAACCTCGTCTAAAATTATTAAACTTTGACTTGTAGCATTATTTAAGATATTAGCTGTCTCTGTCATTTCTACCATGAAAGTAGATTCTCCTTTAGATAAATTATCTGATGCTCCAACCCGTGTAAAAATTCTATCTACTATTTGGAACTTCATTTCTTTTGCTGGAACGTAACTTCCAATTTGTGCCATGAGTGTTATTAAAGCTACTTGCCTAATATAAGTAGATTTACCGGACATGTTTGGTCCTGTCAGAATATGAATTAAAGAATCCTCAGAAAATTCTGTTGAGTTTGGAATAAATTTCTCAACTAGTCTTTCTACAACTGGATGACGACCATCAGTAATCAGTGTTGAGTTATCAGTTTTCAGATTCTCTGATTTCTGAGAACTGACGACTGATGGCTTAGTATAGTTAAACTCTCTCGCTATAAATCCAAAGTTAACAATAACATCAACTTCTGCAATTGCATTTCCAACGGCTAAAAGCATTTGAGAATAATCTGCGAGTTTATTTCTAATTTCTATAAATAACTCTTGTTCTAATTTTATTAATTTCTCTTCAGCACTTAAAATTTTAACTTCTAATTCTTTTAATTCTTGAGTTATGTATCTTTCTGCATTTGCTAAAGTTTGCTTTCGAATATAATCCTCTGGGACTTTATCTAAATGAGTTCGTGTAATTTCAATGTAATACCCAAACACATTGTTGAAAGAGATTTTCAAACTTGTAATTTTAGTTCGTTCAATTTCTCGTTTCTGAATTTCCGCAAGAATTTGTTTTGAATTTGATCTTAAATTTCTAAGTTCATCAACCTCAGCATGATATCCTGACTTCAAAATTCCTCCATTATTAATTAAAGCAGAAGGTTCGTTATCGATTGACTTGTCAATAAAATCAATGACTTCTTTTATTTTCTCATTTTGCAATTCTCTCATTAAAAATGAAAGTCGTGTAGGTAACTCTTCTGAAGATAATTGATTAGAAATATTAATTATATTTATCAAACTATTTTTCAAACCAACGAGGTCTTTTGGATTTGCACCACCAACTCCAATTCTTCCAACGATTCTTTCTATATCTGCAATTCGATAAAATTTATCTCTTAATTCCGAAATCAGTTGAGGTTTATTAAAAAAGAATTCTACTGAATCATGACGTTCTTTAATCATTACCACATTTACTAAAGGATTTAAAATCCAATTTCGTAATTTTCTTTTTCCCATTGGGTTCGTAGCTCTATTAATAATAGAGTAGAGTGTTGGAGAATCGTGTCCTGAATTTGTAAATAATAATTCCAAATTTCGAATAGTTTCGAAGTCTAACTTCATGTAATCGTTAAAAGAATAACTTTGTATTCCTCTAATGTGTTTAATATCTCCTTTTTGACAATCTATTAAGTAACAAATTAAAGCACCGGCTGAAGTTACAATTGCAATATCTTCAGGCTTAGAATCTTTTATGGTTGATTTCTGATTAACATTCAAACCAAAACCTTTTAACGAGCTTACTTTAAACTGTTTTTCTAAAATGATTACTGAATCTTTTAAATCAAACAATTTATCATCTAATTTCTGTAATCTGTTACCTTGAATCTTTAATATATCTTCATACTGTGAAGCCGGGCAAATTATCTCCGAAGGATTTATTTTCTTTAGCTCATTCTTAAGTGTAATCTCAGAATTTGTTGTAAACGACTTTAGTTCCCCAGTAGTCAAATCACAAAAAACTAACCCATAACTGATGACTGATGACTGACCACTCATGACTACTGAAGCAATGTAATTATTTTTAGAAGAGTCTAAAGAATTTTCATCAATAATAGTTCCTGGTGTAATTATTTTGGTAATACTTCTTTCTACTAATTTACCAGGCACTGCCGCTTCCATTTGTTCTGCAATAGCGATCTTGAGGCCAGCTTCAACAAGCCTAGGCATGTAATTTGGAAGAGCATGATAAGGAATTCCTGCTAAAGGTTGCCTGTTTTCATCTTTTCCTCGGCTCGTAAGCGTAATTCCTAAAACTCTAGATACTGTTTCTGCATCTTCATCAAAGGTTTCGTAAAAATCCCCAAGACGAAATAGGATCACTGTTCCAGGATTTTCAGATTTTATTTTTTTGAACTGCTCCTGCATTGGAGTCATAAGGAGAATTAAGAATTATAAATTAATAATTAAGAGATTATTTAACTTCACGAAACTCTGCATCTTCTGCTTGAGGCTTATTATCTGATTTCTTTTGTTTAGTAACCTTCTTCGCTTTCTTAGTTCCGGAAAGTTCATCAAATAAATCCTGAAACTGTTTATATTTCAATTGTCCCTTCTCCTTCAGAACGAACAGATAATAAATAATCGCGACTGAGAATACAACAAAAACACCGAAACACATTAAACTTAGGAATTCGAAAATAAACATAATTTTAATTTAATATTTAATTGCCCTAAATTATACCTAATGGCAGAAGAGTTGTAATTGAATAATTTCCTTGTGATATTTTTTGATAATAACTATAATTTCTTTGTTTAACTTCTTAAAACAGAACTATGTTTAAAATAATATATAGAGCTATTGTAGACTTTTTACTTCTAAGAGAAAGATTAGATACAATCATAAATTGGCCAAAAGTAAAAGAAACTCACCCAAATCCTTTAGTTAGAAAAGGTCAAAAGTTTTTTTCCCAATTTGATGAGGATGGAATTATTTCTGAAATTTGTAGAAGATTGAAATTAGAAAAAGGAAATTTTTTTGAAATTGGTGTAGGGGACGGAAGCGAATGTAACACTGTAAACTTACTTTTCAAAGGTTGGAGAGGCGCTTGGGCAGGAAACGAGAAATTATTCTTTAATTCAAAGGAGCAGAACCTAAAATATTTAAATACATTTGTAACAATGGATAATATAAGTGAAGTTCTTGGAAATGTTCAAACATTTCTAGGAGAAGGAAAATCTATCGATTTATTCTCATTAGATATTGATGGAGTTGATTATTGGATAGGAAAAGAAATATTATCTACAATTAAGCCTAAAATTGTTATTGTTGAATACAATTCTCATTTTGAGCCACCAATTGAATATATTACTGACTATAAAGCAGATCTTGTTTGGGATAGAACAAATAGATATGGCGCTTCTTTACAAGCATGGGTAAATTTATTCGAGCCAATGGGTTATAAGTTAGTTTGTTGCAACTATACTGGTAGTAATGCATTCTTTATTCAGAATAGCGAGATGGAAGCATTTAGAGATGTTCCTACAGATATTAATGAACTATTTATGCCACCTAACTTTAAGATTGGATATTCCACAGGACATAAATTATCTGCCGAAGTTTGTGAAAAATACTCATAATAATTTGAAACTGTTTATATTTCAATTGTCCCTTCTCTTTCAGAACGAAGAGATAATATATAATTCCAACAAATAAAACAACAAAAGATACGAAACAAATTAAAGATAGAAATTCGAAAATATACATATAATTTAGTTAAAACTTAAAAGCTACTAATTATAACGGATGTGTGAATATGTAACCAGAAGAGATTTTATTTACAATAAAAGTATTTGTTGCTAAAATATCCTATATTTAAATAACCTATGATAAAAAACGTATTAGTTTTAATAGTATCTGTAGTAATTTTAATACTACTAGTCATTTCGTGTGCATTATCTCTAAATTATTATAATTCTAGATCTAGGATAACCTTCACAAATAAAGATATTTCTTTAAATGACTTTAAAGAAAAGACTTATTTAACATTACCTGCAAGCGTAAAGTCATTTAGTATTACAGAAGATAGAACTGAAAAGCATGGTATGTCAAACAGAATTGCTTTAATTAATCCTAAGTTTATAAAAATTGAGTTTGATGAAGCAGGCTATAAAGAATTTTTAGCTACTAAAAGATTGGATGATCCTAAATATTCTACTCAATTTGCTCCACATTCAAAACTTGAGGAATTCTGTTATGTAATGCAGGATGGAATT
Organism: Candidatus Dojkabacteria bacterium; assembly: GCA_040006935.1. Lineage (GTDB taxonomy): Bacteria > Patescibacteriota > Dojkabacteria > J137 > J137 > JBDSRX01. The sequence continues at coordinate 128,079 of JBDTVZ010000001.1, forward strand.
TTACAATATGGAGGAACTAAATATTCAGCTTATCATGGGCAAGAACTATCAATATATGCTGATAATCCTAAAGATTGTTCTTATACTTATCAAGAAATATATTTTGATGATACTTTAAAGCCAATCAGTATTGTTACTCCTGGGTTTGCTTCTACAGATACTGATGAGAACATGGTAAGCTATGGAACTTTTCAAGATTTTGATTTTAATTACTATATAAAAGTAATTAAAGGAGAAACAATTCAAGTTTTTATTTATATGGAACCTATTTAAACTATGTTTGACTTCATTGCAGCTTGGAAAAGTGGATTTAAAGGTAAAAACGCAATTACTAATCTTATCGTTTTTGTTCTTGTAGATCCTTTTTTTATTTTAGTTGATTCAATTTTTGCATTTCTAATTTTCAAAATTTATTATAATATCGCGCCATTAGGGAGTATCGGTTTTGCTTCTAAATTTTATAGTCCTTTTGGTTTTCATTTTCAGTTAAATACTCCAACTCAAATTTCTGATGTTGTTACATTCTGGAATGCTTCAACTATTAATGCCGTTTTTGTTATTGTTTTGATAACAAGTTTACTGCTTATTATTTTGCTTTCAGCATTAATTAAAGGTTGGTATTTTTACGAGAATTTTAAGTCTTCATATTTCAAAACTGATAGTATGTTGGTCTTTAAAGAAAGTCCTTATAAGGTTTTAACAAAGAATATTAAGATGTTAATTATACGATTATTTTATTATATTGTTCCAATAATTATCTCACTTTGTTTAATAATAGCTTTAGGAACCTACTCAGCCTATTTATTGCAAGGCGAAGGGCAGTTAAATAATGTTTATGTTTTATCTCTAGTATTAGGTTTTTTATTCGTTTTATATTTTGTCTTCTTGTTTTTTGAAACAATGGTTGTTTCTACAGGAATTTACAAACTTATTAAGGAGAATTCTATAAAACCAGCGCTCAATATTGTTTCAGTTGTTGGTTATTCTTTAAGAAAATTCTTTCCATTATTATTGTTATTCATTCTAAATGTGATTGTTATTTTGTTTTCCAGATTTTTGAATAATTTTAATTTCATTTTGGTAGTAGGATTGATAGTGAGTACTTTAAATGGTTATTACATGAATTTTGTTTACCCTCATATGCTTGGAAGTTTATATAGACATGCAGATAACAAAAAAGTTAAGAAATAGTAAAGTTCGTGATATAATTTCGACTATGAAAGCAATCAACTTTAATAACAATAATAATTTCAACTCCAATTAGAGGGTTATTGTTGTTAAAGCTGAAAAACAATAATCCCAAAGTAATTTGGGATTTTTTTATGTCATTGCGAGTAGTCCCGAGAATCGGGACGACGTGCAATGACAACGAAAATAGTTGTCATCCTGAGCTTGTCGAAGGATAATGAGTAGTAGCTCAATGGTAGAGCAAGCCGCTGTTAACGGCAAGGTTGTAGGTTCGAGTCCTACTTACTCAGTTTTAGTTAAAATTTATAATTCTTAACTTTTTTTATGTCAGATTTAATTCCAGAATCTCAAAAAGTCTATATTAAAGACTTAGGTAAATTCGTAGACAAAGATGTTAAGTTAGAAGCTTGGGTGTATAACTCTCGATCTTCAGGAAAAATTGCATTTCTCCAATTAAGAGATGGGTCAGGTTTTACGCAAGGAATTGTAGAAAAAGCAAAAGTTGGCGATGAAATTTGGGAAAAAGCAGAAAAAGCTAGTATAGAATCATCTGTATTAATTTCTGGAAGAATTAGTAAGCATCCTAAAAAAGAAGAGTTCGAAATCCAAGTTACAGATTTGGAAGTTATAAACTCAAGTTTCGAATACCCTATTGGAAATAAGGAACATGGTCCAGAATTTCTTTTCGAGAATAGAGATTTGTATTTAAGATCAAAAACTCCTTGGGCAGTTTTAAGAATTAGAAATCAAGTATTTTTATCTATAACTAACTTCTTTAACGAAGAAGGATTTATCCGATTTGACACTCCTATTCTACAAGCTACATCTGCAGAAGATACCTCTCAACTTTTTAGTATGAAGTATTACGAAGATAAAATGTATCTTACTCAATCAGGACAATTATATGCAGAAGCTGGAATCATGGGGTTTGGAAAAGTTTACGATTTTGGACCAGTATTTAGAGCAGAAAAAAGTAAGACTAGAAACCATTTATCTGAGTTCTGGATGATGGATGCAGAAATGGCATTTTACGAACAACAAATGAATGAGGATTTACAAGAAAGATTAGTGAAAAGAATTTTAAAAGATGCATTAGAAAACTGTAAAACAGAATTAGAAATTCTAGAAAGAAACACAGAAGTATTAAAAGCTTGTGTAGAAAAACCTTTTCAAAGAATAAAGCATTTTGCTGCTAAACAACTTTTAGAAAAAGAATATGGAATGACTGTTGATTATGCAGATGATATGACTACTGAAGAAGAAATTAAAATTGGAGATCACTTTGGAGTTCCAACATTTATAGAAGATTATCCATTCGAAGTAAAGGCTTTCTATATGAAAAGCATTATTGACGAAAGAGGAATGAAGAGAGCAAAATGTGCAGATTTAATTGCACCAGAAGAAGCGAGAGAAATTATTGGAGGAAGCCAAAGAGAAGATAGTTACGAAGTTTTATTAAACGAACTTAAACAAAGAAACTATCCTGTAGAAGAATACGAATGGTATTTGAATGTTAGAAAGTACGGAGGAGTTCCTCACGCTGGATTTGGCATTGGATTAGAAAGAACAGTGAGATGGATTTCTGGAGTACATCATATCAGAGAAACTATTCCGTTCCCGAGAACAACAATTTTGACACGACCATAGACCTCACCCGTCTCTCACTACGTTCGAGCCACCCTCTCCATCGAGGATGGAGAGGGGCTGGGGGTGAGGTAATTATTATTAAAAATTTTATGAAGATATCGATTCAAGGAAACCTCGGCTCCTATTCACACATCGCGGCCGAATCCATTTTCGGTAAAGAAATAGAATTAATCGAAAGATCCGAATTTACAGAAGTTTTTGAAGATTTAAAAACCAGCACTGCTGATTACATAGTTGTTCCAATTGAAAATTCAACTCACGGTTCTGTTTACCAAAACTACGATAACATTAGTAAATTCGATTTCCCAATCATTGGTGAAGTGTATTTACGAATTAATTTTCATTTAATTGCTCACCCAGGAACAAATATAAAAGAGATAAAAACTCTTTATTCACATCCTGTTGGTTTAAATCAAATAAAAGAATTTTTAAAAGAAAACAAACAGATTAAAGCAATTGAATTTGATGATACTGCTGGAAGTGTGAAAATGATTAAGGAAAAAAATTTAAAAGATTCTGCCGCAGCAGCAAGTAAATTAGCAGCCCAGCTTTACGCAATGGAAATTTTAGAAGAAAATATTCATGAAAACGAAAAAAACTTCACAAGATTTTTTGTACTTTCAAAAGATGGTAAACTTCCAAAAGAGTTAAAAGATAATCGAAACGATAAAACATCTATTCAATTCTTGCTAGGTGATGAACCGGGTTCATTATACAAAGCTTTAAGAACTTTTGCAGATAGAGATATTGCTTTAACAAAAATTGAAAGTAGGCCAATTTTACATACAGATTGGGAATATAGATTTTATGTAGATGTAACGGCGGGAATTCAAGAAGATAAAATGAAAAATGCATTATTTGAATTGAAAAGTTATGTAAAAGAATTTAAGATTTTGGGAAGTTATAAAAAAGGGGAATATATTGAAACTTAACTTTAAATTAAAATAATTAGTATAATAAAACCAATTAGATTAAATTAATGAATCATTTAGAAATACCACAAATTACAAATATATCTGAAACAATAGCCAAAATTAAAACTGGAGAAATTTCAGTTTTAGCCTTAGTACAAGAACACTTAAAAAGAGCTCATGAAGTGCATGATGCAACAAACTCATTCATCACAATCTTAGATGAACAGGCATTAGCAAGAGCTAAAGAACTTGAAGTAGAAATTCAAAATTCGAAAATCGAAAATCGAAAATTACTTGGCATTCCCTTCACAGTCAAAGATCTTTATCTTGTTGAAGGAACTCGAACAACTTTCGCATCCAAATTAATGGAAGATTTTATCGCACCTTATACCTCAACTATTGTTCAAAAATGTTTAGACGAAGGAGCAATTTTAATTGGGAAATGTAACTGTGATCCTTGGGGATTCGGAGGAAGTGGAGAAAATTCTGGTTATGGACCAACAAAACATCCATTAGATTTTACAAAAACACCTGGAGGTTCAAGTTCAGGTTCTGCTGGAAGTTTATTAGCTGGAGTTGGATTTTTCTCATTAGGAACAGACACTGGAGGTTCAGTTAGATTACCTGCATCTTTTTGTGGACTTTATGGACTAAAACCAACTTATGGAAGAAACTCTAGATATGGAATAGGAGCAATGGGTTCTTCATTTGATACACCGGGATTTTTTACTAGAAATGTAGAAGACATGGAATTAGTAGAAGAAATTATTGCTGGAAAAGATATTAACGATGCTACTACTGATGAGATTCCATACTACTCAAAACTTGAAACTAAAAACTCAAAACTGACCATTGGAATTCCAAAAGAATATTATGAAGAAGGTTTAAGTCCTGAAATAAAATCTGCAATAGATAAAAAAATTGAAGAATTAAAATCTATGGGACACGAAATTAAAGAAGTTTCTATCCCAAGTACAAAATATGCATTACCTGTTTATTATGTTTTGGTTCCTTCCGAAATTTCCTCAAACAGAGCGAGGTACGATGGAGTTAGATTTGGTAAAAAAGTAGCAGATAATTATGAAGAAAACTTAATTCAATCCAGAAGTAAATATTTAGAAGATGAAGTAAAAAGAAGAATTATGATTGGTACATATTCTTTAAGTAAGGGATACGCAGATCAATTTTATAAACAAGCAAGCAAAGTACGAACAAAATTAAAAAGAGAATTTGATAAAGTGTTTGAAGAAGTAGATGTATTAATAACTCCAGTTTCCCCTACAACCGCTTTTAAACTTGGCGAGAAATCACAAGATCCTGTTAAAATGTATCTTGTAGATATTTATACTGTTACAGCAAATCTAGTGGGAGTTCCATCCTTAGCTGTTCCTATCGGGAAAGATTCTGAAGGCATGCCAATCGGAATGCAAATTACAGGTAAAAAATGGGAAGAAGTAGAACTTTTCGGCTTAGCAAAAGAGATTGCTTGATCCACTCCAATTGACAACACCTGTGAATTCAATTATTCTATATACGTACTATCTTTACCTATTCATTCGATAACTGTAAAGCACTAACAGATGTCGATAACTAATGGAAATTGGACGCGTAGCAAGACAAAGTAAAATTAAAATAATTAAGGCTAATTTATCTAAGCCTATTTTATTATTAAAAAGTTACAGAAGTACCAAATTAAAGAAATTGATAATGGTATTGGTAGTTTTCATCTTTTCTTTTTTCAGTTTAGTAAATATTAAAGGGGTGGTGCAAAATTCCGTAAGTAATTATTATGTAAATGCAGACTCTGCAACCCAAAACCAAGACATTAAACCTCCAGTAATATCAACAGATGTATCACAAAGTAAGATTTCCGATGCTTTTAGTTCAAATTCGAATGCTACATATATAGATAAACGGGCATATGTTTTAGATAGGTATCTACAAAGTAATAATTCCCCTCTAGCAGGTTATGGTCAGGTATTTGTTGATTCATGTACAAAATATGGTGCACCTAAAGAGTGTATAACTGTGGTTGCAATAGCCTATAATGAAACTCATTTGTGTAAATATCCAGGCTCCGCAGAAATGTTCAATTGTTGGGGTTTTGGAGGTGGTGGTGAAAACAGAATAGCATTTAGTTCCTTTAATGAATCAATCGATCAGGTTACTAAAATATTAGCAATTCAATATGGATACAAATATATGGAAGATCCAAGTTTAATGGAAGGTACTTTTTGTGGAAACGAAGAGGGATGCACAGGTTGGGGAAATAAAATAAAATATTTTATGAAAGATATCCGTAATTACGCTGCTAGCTTAGGTGTTAATATGGCAAATTAAATGAATTTATTAAATATCAAAGAAAATGCTAACCCCCCTGACGACTCTTTTCTGAAGTCGGTATCCAATTACGGTGAAACATCAGGCACTCAATGGAATGGTCATAATTTAGTACATAGATATTTAGAAGATAGATTAGGTAATAATACATTCACAATAACTGGATATATCTCATTATATAAAATTTTAAAATCACCCGAAAAGAGGAGTGATGCTTTAAAATTAATTAAAGATAATGCTCAGATTTTACAGAATTTTCTAATTAGTCTGCCTATAACTATTTTCAGTGAGGAAGATCAAGAAACAATAATAGAATTAAAAAATGAATACCTTGAAATATTATTTGTAATTTTACAAATGGACGAAGAAGGTTTATTAACCTACGAGCAGGATATACCAGAAAGATTAGAGTGGATAAAGGGAAGAATCTTAGGTACTGAAAACATATACTACGAACAAGATAATTTTTAAATCTTAAGAAAAACTTTATGTCAAAATCTGAGATGGCTAACAATCAAAACTACGATTTTGATTCAGAATATAATATTTATATAAATGGAAGAGGGAAAAATCGTGCTAATATGCAGGGATTTTTAGAGGACGTTATTGCGAATAAATTGGTAAAATTCTCTAAGGTAAATTTTATTGTATCTGGTATGCCTGCTTATACGAATGATTTACCTAAGTTATTACAGGGTTCTTGTGAGTTTCTTTTAAATTTCTTCCAATTGGTTCCAGGTCAATATATTTCTGAAGACGCAAAAAATTTACTAATTGAAAAAACTCAGAAACTTTTAAATTTATCAACAGTTACAAACGAACAAACAACCATAGAGGAATGGGGAGAGATAGATCTACTTGCAAAAGAATTAACAAGTTTTTTCAGAGATGTAATTAAAGATATGCAGAATTAAACCACTCTCTTCATATTCTTATTACTGTAAATATTTTCGAAGCCAAGCCTCTTGGATTCTTTAATACGTTTATCCTCCAAGAATATTTTTCTCACTTCTCCAGTTAATCCAACTTCTCCAAAAAATATTGAAGTTTTTGGAATTATTTCGTTTTTAATTGAAGATATTACTGCTTTAATTACAGCTAAATCCAAGCCGGAGTCATTTACTTTTATTCCTCCAGTTATATTTACATAAACGTCTAATTCGCCAGTATTTAATTTTAATTTCTTTTCTATTATTGCAAGGATTATAAATAATCTATTTAAGTCAAATCCCGATGTTGTTCTTCGAGGATTACTGAAGTAGGATCTGGATGCCAAAGCTTGAACTTCAACTACAACTGGTCTTGTTCCTTCCATTACCATAGAATAGACAGATCCTGGTGCATCAGATTTATTGGGATCAAAAAGTTCTTTAGTATCCTTTACTTCTGTTAAGCCTTTCTCACTCATTCTAAATAAACCAACTTCATCAGTTGGCCCATATCTATTTTTTTCAACTCTTAAAATTCTAAACTCCATCCTTTTATCTCCTTCGAAATAAATTACAGTATCCACCATATGTTCTAAAACTTTCGGACCTGCAATATCACCTGCTTTCGTAATATGTCCAATTATAAAAGTTGTAATGCCAAAACCTTTGGCTAAATTTGTAATTCTATTTGTACTTTCACTTATTTGAGAAACAGATCCGGATGTAGAAGGTAGGTTGGGATCGTACATCGTTTGAATTGAATCCACAAACATCACATCCACTTTATCTAAATTAGAAGCAACATAGCTCTCAACTTCTGCCATGTTGGTTTCTGGAAGAAACGAGACATTTTCATGTTTTAATCCCAGTCTTTTAACTCTGTGTGCAATTTGATCCGGAGATTCTTCACCACAAATATAAAGTACGTTCAAACCTTTTTGAGAAAAAGCTTCGGTAATTTGTGCAGAAAGAGTACTTTTTCCAACTCCAGGTGCTCCTGAAAGGAGTAATACTTGACCCGAAACTAATCTTCCTCCAAGTGCATTATCGAATTCGTGGATACCAGTTACTAGTTGCCTGTTGCTAGTTCCCTGTTTTTTATCTGAAGATTCTTTACCTAAATCAATAAACCTAATGGGCTTTATACTATTGGAGATACCTGTCTTCCCCTTCCCCTTACTCTTACCTTTACCCTGAAACCCGGAACTAGCAACCTCAGTAATAGTCCCCCATTGACCACAGCTATCGCAGCGGCCTTGCCATTTAGAATAAGTTTTTTGACAATTGGAGCAAACAAACATACTGCAGTTATATCACAAATTTGATAATTTGACTTTCTATATTCTATCGAGAGACGAATTTTTACTTAATTTTGTAATCAGAAGGAAAGCTGCCAAAGAGCCTCCAATATTCATAATCAAATCTTTAATAGTATCTTGGTAAACGTAAGCAGAAGATGAACCCATGGACAACCTAATAAAATATTCCACAATCTCATTAGCTAAACCTACAAAGTTAATGATAGAAATAAAAGTTATAAAAAAGAAAATGCGAGACTGAGAGTTTCTAAATTCTTTCTCTAGTAAAAAATATGCAATTACTCCAAAGCTAAATGCCCAGGAAAAGTGTTCAACTCTGTTAAGAGTGTCGTACGAGTTAGGGATAATATTAAGGTAGTAGATAGCCTTTATTGAAAATTCAAATAAGGGATAAGCTAACATTATAAGTATAGAGAAATTTTTTCTAATATCAAAAGTTTTCTTTTTCAACACAAAGTAAGTGAGCAGAAGCCAAAGTGAGGATAAAGCTAACCATTGTTTAGAAATAAAGATAGAGGGAATTAATAGCAGTAAGTAAATCAAAACGGCTAGCACTAAGATTTTTTTATTTGTAATTTTATTCATAATTGTTAAGTGTGAGGTAGGGTACAAAAACCTGGTAAGTACTATTACAAAGCATAATTTACTGGTAAAATCAGTGCATGCTTAATTTTTAAAAGCAAAATATGGGAAAGGTCGTAATTGGTATAATTGTGGGAATTTTAGTTACACTATGCGTTTGTTCAATGTGCTGCCTTATGACTTTTGCACTTTTAGCATCTAACGCTGATTTTAGAAGTAGATACTGTGGTGATTATCGTGGAAATCTAAGAAGTACAACGCCTCTTGGTTTGGGTTGGTGTAAGTAAAGAAATCTTAGGAGTAGGCGAGTTTTAGATTTTCATAGTCCTGAACGAAGTGCAAGACTTAAATAATCTTAAATATTAAAGAAATCTTATGATGAAAGTTGGACTTGGAGTTATAGTAGGAGGATTACTTCTAGTATTTCTATGCTTATGCTGCTGCTGCATGAGTATCTTGTTTTTATCTAGAGATACAAGCTTTAGAACTAGTTATTGCACAAGTTATATTAAACAAGGTGGAAAATTAAGTAACGAACCTTTCGGGTGGTGCAGGTAGTGTGCTAATTTTAAGTAGATTAAAATTAAGAATTAAGAATTAATAGAAGAATCCCAACTATTAATTTTTAATTTATAATTCTTAATTGACATTATGAAGTACGACCCAAAGACTTTTGAAAATAAATGGAAAGAGAAATGGTTAAACGATAAACTCTATAAAGCAAATTTTGAAGATACTAAAAGTGATAAATTTTATTCACTTTATTCTTATCCTTACCCATCAGGAGCTGGTTTACATGTTGGACATTCCGAAGGAATGGTAGCCAATGACATAATGGCCAGATACTGGAGGATGAAAGGAAGGAATGTGATTTACCCAATGGGTTGGGACTCTTTTGGACTTCCTGCAGAAAACTATGCAATTAAAACTGGAGTACCTCCACAAAAGACGACTGACGATGCAGTTGTAACTTTTAAAGAACAAATTAATAATTTAGGAATTTCTATAGATTGGGATACAGAAGTAGGAGCTCACTGGCCAGAATATTACAAATGGACGCAATGGATTTTTGTTCAATTGTTTAAAAAAGGGTTGGCTTATAAAAAGAAAGCATCTGTAAATTGGTGTCCTAAAGACCAAACAGTTTTAGCCAATGAACAAGTTATAAATGGTAAATGCGAAAGATGTGATACCGAAGTTGTCCAAAAAGATTTAGAACAATGGTTTTTTAAAATCACAGATTACGCTGATAGGTTAGATAAAGACTTAGACAAAGTAGATTGGCCAGATAGTACAAAAGCGACTCAAAGGAATTGGATAGGAAAGAAAACTGGTATTAATATAGATTATAAAATTGAAAATACAAACAAAATTCTTACATGTTTTACTACAAGGCCTGATACTAACTTCGGAGTTACATTCATAGCAGTAGCTCCAGACTCACAATTTGTAAAAGATAATATTCAAATATTTCCTAACAAAGAAGAATCTCAAAAGTATATTGACGAAACATCAAAGAAGACAGAGTTAGAGCGTTTACAAGAAGGAAAGAAAAAAACTGGTGCATTTACTGGCTTATATGCAATTAATAATTTAAATAATAAAAAAATACCTGTTTATTTATCTGATTTTGTATTAGCAAATTTTGGTACAGGTGCTTTAGTTGGAGTTCCTGGTCATGATCTTAGAGATTTTCAATTTGCAAAAACAATGGGAATTGAAATAATTAGAGTTGTAAAAGGTGCGGATGGTGATGAAAGTGAAATTACTGAAGAATCTCAAGTTCAAGAAGAACAAGGTGCAATGATCAATAGTGATTTCTTAAATGGAATGAATATCCATGAAGCAACAAAAAAAATAATGGACTATATTGAAGAAAAAGGTTGGGGAAAGAAAGTTGTAAATTTCCGAATCCGAGACTGGTTAGTTTCCAGACAAAGGTATTGGGGTTGTCCAATTCCAATAGTTTACGATCCAGAAGGAAACCCTCATGCAGTTGAGGAATCTGATTTGCCAATATTATTACCAACTGATGTAGACTTTAGACCAACTGGAGAATCTCCAATTGCCAGATCAGAAGAATATAAAAAACGAGCGGAAGAAAAATATGGAAAAGGTTGGCACTACGAAGCAGATACAATGGATACATTTGTAGATTCAAGTTGGTATTTTTTCCGACACATCGATGCTAATGATAGCGAAAAGGCTTTCGATTCAGCAAAAGCTGATTACTGGCTTCCAACAGATTTATACATGATTGGTGCAGAGCATATTGTATTACATTTACTTTACTCAAGATTCTTTACAAAATTCTTTTTTGACGAAGGAATTGTTAACTTTAACGAGCCATTCTATAAAATGAGACACATGGGAATTATTTCCGGACCTGATGGAAGAAAAATGAGTAAAAGATGGGGAAATGTAATTAATCCAAACGATGAAATTGCAAAATACAGTGCCGACACAGTCAGAATGTACGAAATGTTTATGGGACCATTAGCAGATCCAAAACCTTGGAACGATAGATCAGAAAATGGAGTATTTAGATTTCTAAATAAGGTTTGGGATTTATCAAATAAGATCTCCTCCACTGAGGGAGGTGGTACGCCTCGCCTGCCATCAGGCATGGACGACCCGAAGTTGTTAGATCAATTAAGACTTGTTCATAAATTAATTCAGAAAATCTCTGAAGATACAGAAATTTTAAGCTTCAATACAGCAATTGCAAAGTATATGGAATTTATTAACGCAATTTCTGCATTTGAAAAAATTGATAAGACAGTTTGGGAAACATTCTTAAAAGTATTAGCTCCATATGCACCATTCATAACAGAAGAACTTTGGGGAAAATTAGGAAATGGTTATTCAATCCATACTCAAAAATGGCCAGAATTCGATCCGGAATTAATTAAGGACGAAGTTATTACAATGGCTGTACAAATTAACGGAAAAGTTAGAGGAACTATTCAAATCAATCCCGAAGCAGAAGAAAGAGATGCTATGGATAAAGCAAAAGCAGATGAGAAGATAAATAAATACATAACCAGTGATGTAAGGAAAGTAATCTATATAAAAGGAAAGATTTTGAATATCATTATCTAATGTTTTATCAAAAGAATACTCACTCAAAAGAAACAGATCCTATAGATAACGGTATCCTGGAAACGAGAGGATCCCTTTACAGAACAATACAAGAACTAGGTTTTAATAATTTAGAAGATCTGCTTAATTTTATTGAGGGTGGTAATGTTTTAAATTTAGGTTCAGGAGGAGGAGGTTTTGGAGTAGACTTTGAAGTTCTCAAAAAAATTAGAGAACAGCAATTAGGTATTATCTACTCAATAAATCCCAGACATGGTTTACACTCTCAGGAGCAATTAGACTATTTCTTCGATTTAAGTTCACTAAAGAAACATTACACTAAAGAGATTGCTCACTTGGCAGATGCAGACCTGAATGAAATTCATACTGAAGCAAATGAAATAAATATAACTAGAACTTCTGCAGAAAGTTGGGAACACCTATCTTTCCCAGATGAATTTTTCGATAAAATAATCGCTACAGGATCATATATTTATTACCCTGCAACATTTACAGAATCATCATTTTTAGAAATTTGCAGAGTATTAAAGAAAGGCGGTGAGATGAGAATTGGTTTAGATAGTTTCAATTTAAATATGAAATTAATAAATTCAATAATAGATAGGATTAAAGAATTAGATTTAAACATTCAGGTAGAATTATTAACATCAAAAGATATACATAATCTTGATGTATATTTTTTTAAAATAGTAAAGCTTTCCTAATGCAAATCACCTCAATCGAACAAGCAAAAAAGAATATTAACCGAGTGAACCTTTTTCTGGATGGAGAATTTTGGGTTGGCTTAGATAAAAATGACCTTTTAGAATTCCAACTTCATAAAAACAAAACTATTTCCGAAGAAGAAAAAAAAGAAATAGAAAAAACTTCACAACTAGGAAAAATACGAACTCGAATTCTAAATTACACAATGCTTCGACCTCATTCAAAACGAGAAATTCTAGATCATTTTATTTTAAAGAAAGAGATAGATCGACAAGAGATTCAAAGTGTTTTAGATGAACTCGAAGAGAAGAGTTTAATCTCTGACCTTGAGTTTGCAAAATGGTATATGGAAGGAAGATTAGCCTCAGGAAAGCATGGCGTAAATAAAATTAGAGCAGAATTAATGAAAAAAGGAGTCAGTAGTAAATTTATAGAAATTGCTATTTACGAGAAAACATCAACAGAGGAATTTGAAGAAAAAAATATAGAACAAATTAAAGAGTACATTCAAAAAGTTTCAAGAAGCATAAAATCTAAGGACGATAGAGAATTTAAGAATAAACTTATACAGAGGCTAATGAGTAGAGGATTTAAATACGATGATATTAAGAGTGCTTTAAAGATTGAAGAAGATTAGTGTACACCTAAGTTCACTATTTATTATAATTTTTATGAATATTTGATGAAATTAAGTAAATGGATAGGAGTTTTTTCCCTTATGATTTTCTTACTCATTTGTACGTGCTCTTTTTGCTTTGTGTCTTTAAAAATCTTCGATAAAGATTACTATAATATTGGAGCAATAAATTTTCAGAGTTTAGATCAATCTCATTATAATAAATACCTACAGGAACTTAATGTAAATATTACGAATAACTACAACTTAACAATCAATAATAACTCCTATCCTAGAAAATTAACTATTGAAAATAATGTAACTAAAAAAGTTTCAGTTATATTTGGTTCTTTTGATTCAACCTTAGACTCTTACTCAATTATCAATTCAAGATTATCAAGTTTTCTAGTTTATAAATATACCATTCCCAGTGGAAACGCATATACCTACGATGGATATTTAGTTTATAAACTAGGACAAGATAAATCCGCTGAACTATCTATCCCAATTCGATCTTGCTATCTACCTCATTTGGACGGAAATAAAATTAATTTTTATTCTCTAAAGGATTCTGGCGTGGAATTTGTTGCTGCACCATCATGTTATCCTGAACTTTTTATGATAAAACCAGATCCAGGAGAAGTATTGAAAATTGAATTAAAATAATAAAATTTATCGAACAGAGCTTAGCAACGACACTATTGAAACGGAAAAAATTCCACAACACAGTATTAGAAACAATGGAGCAATAGTAACAAACAAAAGGACTATGATTGCAAACCCAATTCCTCTATAGGTATTATCTTCTAATTTCTCATGGACAATTAAACCTTCTTCACCTTTAATTTCTCTTGGTTTTAACGATTTAGCTTCCTTATTCTCTATTGCAATAGAATTTAATTTATTTGCCCAATTGCTAACAGCAAATACATTCTTAAAGTAACCAGATACAGGTACAAAATTAAAGGACTTTACAGAACCATCATTAGACTTATACGATACTTGCACATAATAATAGTCACCGTATCTGGACAATAAACCCCAAAAAATATTTCCTACTTCCTTAGCAGAAACTAAATTCTCAAATGGAATTATTACCTCTGGATTACTTGAAACAAAGGCTGTTTTAGGTTTATAAGTAACTTCTTTCTTGTCCCAATCAATAATAAGATTTCCACCTGTGATCCCTATCATTATCTTTGTTTCTTCCTGCATATTATTAAATTAAGAAAATACTACCCTAATAATAAAGCTATTTGAAATGTAATTCACTAATAAAAATCATAAAAAAGACTTAGATTCCTCAAGTCTTTTTAATGGCCCATTCCGTAAGCCGAATTCTGTGTTTAAAAGAATAATTTCTCTATGCCCACTATGTGGTTGCTCCAGACAGGGGTTACCAGCATCCTAATATTACTATTAGAACCGGTGGTCTCTTACACTTGTCCCGTCTTGTATTTCTACAATTCAAGACAATTCCCGAAAAACGGGAACACCATTTCACAATTCCTCTTCTTCCCCCTCTCCTGTTAAGGAGAGGGTTGGGGTGAGGTTTTTCTTTCTGTTGCCCTCTTAGCTACTCGATGAGTTAGCACCCTAAGATTACTCCCAGCCGATCTCCTTTCGGATACGCGGTGTCTTTTTTTGGAGTCCGGACTTTCCTCTTGTATATATTTCAATATTACAAATATATACAAGCTATTCTTTGGAATGGACCAGTGTAATTATAACATGGAAGTGTCATTGCGGGCACGAAGTGCGAAGTAATGACACAATTCCCTCTCCTTTTAAGGAGAGGGTTAAGGTGAGGTCATAGCGCACCGAAAGCACACCTAATTCTGTGCGCTCCTATTTAATCTCAGGATATTTACCTGGTTGTCTTAGATAAATATCAATTACTGCCTGATTATCAGGATTGACCTCATTAAACTCAACAAACGCTCTTTCTTTAAAGCCACCAGCCTTTTGTCTTTTTCTTTCCATTTCAGTTTCTAGTTGTTCTCTGGAAATTTCTAATTCTTCTAGTATTGTGTTTATTATTTCTTGAATATCAGCCAACTCTCCCAGAATTTCTTCAGATGATGCAACTCTAAGTTCACTTGCTTCTTCTAGAAGTTTTCTTATTAGTTCTACTATAAATTCCTTAGAATCTAATTTATGCCATGTTGTCTTCTGACCTGGGTCATTCTGCATTGCTTTAATTATGTTATCTCTAACCAATTTTTTAAATTCAAATTTTCTCATTCTTAATTAGTCTAAAAAATAAATTAGCTTGAAGAATACAAAGTTAGTGCCAACTAGGTGCGAATCTACATCTCCTCACAAAGGTTCATCTCGTAACTTTGTGCGCTCCAGAAATTTACTTAAGGAACTTTAATTCCTAATAAAGCGACCATTAATACCAAGAAACCAAACCCACAAAGAAAACAACCAGTTAAAATTAGCATTGCATACCTCAATGTCAAGAAAGTTTTAAAAATATCCTGACCATGTTTTAATGTTTCTTCATCTAGCCAAAATTTTCCTTCTTTAGTTTCTTTTATACATTCTAATTTTCTATAATACCTATCGACATAGAGATTATATTCTTCATCAGTTAATGTAATTGCTTTCTCTTCTGAGGTTGCCACTTTATCTCTAAAAAATTGAATGGATCTTTTATCTTTAGTATAATTTGGATATACAAAGTCTATTGGTGCTTCAATTTTAGCCATTCCAAATATACTTTTTGGAGTTCCTCTTGTTTCTGCCATAAAATTATTTAAAAGATTTATTAAGATATTCTACAAGATCGGAGATTTTAATTCTATCTTGTTGCATTGTATCTCTATCTCGAATTGTTACTGCCTGATCGTTTAAGGTTTCAAAATCAATTGTTACACAGTAAGGTGTTCCTACTTCATCTTGTCTTCTGTATCTTTTCCCAATTGAAGCAGTTTCATCATATTGAGTCATGTATTGTGATTTAATCATATCTTGAACTTCTAGAGCTTTTTGTTGTAATTCTGGTTTTTTAGATAAAGGTAATATTGCAACTTTGATTGGTGCTAAGGATTTTTTAAGCTTTAGTACAACTCTAGAATCTTTTTCTCCTTTGGAATTTGTTAATTCTTCTTTTGTATATGCATCTTCGAGAACCATCATTAGAATTCTATTCAACCCAACAGAGGTTTCCATAATATGAGGAACTAATCTTTCTCCAGTTTCCTGGTCAAAGTAATCTAGCTTTTCTCCAGAGAATTTTGAGTGTTGAGTTAAATCGTAATCTCCTCGATCGTGAAGTCCTTCTAATTCCTTAAATCCTCCTAAAGTTTCGTAATTATATTCAATATCAAAGGCTTGAGATGCATAGAATACTAATTTTTCGTGTTTTTTGAACCTTAATTTGTCTGGGTTAATTCCAAGTTCCTCTACATGCCATTTCATTCTAGTTTCTTTCCACATTTCAAATAAATTTTGTTTATCTGCAGGTTTGTGAAAGTATTGCATTTCCATTTGTTCAAATTCTCTTGTTCTAAATACAAATTGACGAGCGATTATTTCGTTTCTAAACGCTTTTCCAACTTGTGCAATTCCGAATGGTAACTTAGGCCTTAAAGTATCTCTATAATTTTTATATTCTAAATAAATTCCTTGGCAAGTTTCTCCTCTTAAATATGTAACGTTTTCTTCCGAAAAACTTGAATCTGTTGTTCCCATGTTTGATTTAACAAGAAGATTAAATGCTCTAGGTTCTGTTAAATCATTTCCTTGAGGAGACTTAATATGCAAAATTTTAATTACTTGTTCTAATTCTTTTGCCGAAGCTTTATCAAGATCAACTAATTTATTATTTGAAACTTGATTATAAATTCTAGCGACCATCACAGGCAAAACATATTCTAAAGCATCAAGATCTTTTGTTTCCGCTTTGAAATCCTCAATGGTTAGTTCGCCACCTTGACCTTTCCTAATTAAGAAGATTGGCTCCGACCCATTAGGCCCATTATGCGATACCCATCTATTATCTAGTACTTTATATTCTTCTTGATTAACATATTCTATGAGATGTTTGACTAATGTATCGAATTCTATTTTCTCACACGCTTCTTCAACTAAATGATCAGCTCTGTATCTTGTATGTGTTTTTTTATCTTCTACTAGAACATCATCAAATCCTCCTACGTGTCCGGATGCAACCCAAGTTTTTGGATGCATAAATATTCCAGAATCAAGCATTAAAATATCGTTTCTTTCCTGAACCATAGATTTTTCCCATGCTCTTTGGATATTATTTTTTAATAAAATTCCGTAATGTCCGTAATCGTAAACTGCAGCAAATCCTCCATAAATTTCGGAAGATGGATAAATGAATCCATTTTCTTTTGCCCAGGATTTGAACTCGTCTAGTGTTTTAAGTTTTTCCATATTTTTATAATAATAAATTAATAGTTAATTCCCTCCTTTATTAAAGGAGGGGTAGGGGAGGATTTAGAGCCAATCTCCTGTTTTCTGATTTCAAATTCTTTCAGCAATTTCTCTTTTATTAGTTCGATGTTACCTGTTAACTCATGATTCCAGAACCTGATTAGCTTAATCCCTACTGATTCTAAGACAATAGTTCTATAATTATCATACTCTTCCTTTCCTTCATGAGACTCTCCATCAAGTTCTATTCCCAAAAGCAACTTATCACAATAAAAATCTAATATAAAATTATCTATTGGTTTTTGCCTCAGCCATCTATAACCTAATTTATCTCTACGTAAAACATAATTCCATAGTACTTGCTCTGCTTTTGTAGGTAATGATCTATTCTGCCTTGCAAAAGTTTTCAATTTCTTATCGTATGGTTTGTGATATCTATTGTTCATAAAAAATCCCTCCCTGCCCTCCCTTTTACAAAGGGAGGGATTATAAAACTCACTACAATAACAAAAAAAGTCGTCTCAGAATAAAAATTAATTTACTCTGGGACGACTCTTTTAACAAGCTTGCCGCGGTTCCACCCATTTTTCTCGAATCCGAGACTCTTTATATTAAGTTTTATCAAAAGCATGCCATTGCTTTACTACAGAAATTATACAATACCAATTATGGTATTGCAATTTCTGTTAGTTTAGCTTACATAGTTGGTGCAGCTGGAGTTGGTTCCATTGGTGCTGGCATTGTAGTATCCATCTTACATGTGCATCCTTCGCAATTGCATCCTTCAGGTGAATTCATGTGACTGCAAGCAGCACAATTCATATCTGTCGAACATTCTGCGCATGAGCAAGTACATCCTCCTTCCATATATATAAAATAATAAATATATAATTATATTTAACCACTTTAACTAAATTTTTACAACATACTACTGCTCGCCGTAAAACCTTGGGCTGGAATGTTCATATGAAAATGCAATACCTTTTACAAAACTTTTAGGACCAACTTCCGTAATTACTGAAAATCCTGAATTTATAATTATTTTCTCTATTTCTTTATATTCTGTAATATTATTTTTATACTTCAAGTTGAGATAACTGATCAGGCTGGGATAACCAGTTTGTTCGGGTAAACCTAGATTCTTAATTAATTGAATAAAAGCAGATTCCTCGATCTCATATGGATCAATATCTGACATATGAACTGCTGTTTCTGGAGTCCCGGTTACTTCTACATCTAGTAGTTGAACTGCCATATTAAATAGGTAAGAAATAAAAAAAGACCCTCGCGGGCCTTTTAATTAATTACTCTTCTGATCCTTCTTCATCATGATCGTGGTCATGCATGTCCTCCTCAAATTCCTCCAACTTAGGAGCATAGTCCTTTTGGTATCTTTCAGCACATTCATCTATAATTTTTACTGCTTCCGTAGCATCAAAAAAACCTTTCACTATGCAAGTTCCTGGTTTTTTAAGATCTTTATAATGTTCAAAATAATAGCCAACTTCTTTTACCCAATGTCCTCCTAAATCTTCAATTTTCTGAATATGATCCATTCTTTTATCATCGTTTATTACTGTTACAACTTTATCATCAATTTCTCCTCCATCTTCAAATCTCATAATTCCAATAATTCTTGCTTCTACTAACGATCCTGGAATCAATGGCTCTGTAACATTAGCAATTACAAAATCTAATAAATCTCCATCATGATCCCAAGTTTGTGGAATTGCGCCGTACGCAACTGGATATGTTAGAGAACTGTATCCAACTCGATCTAACTTAAGTTGTCCGGATTCTGTAATTAATTCATACTTATTTATTGTATTAGAATTAATTTCAACAATTCCGTTTATTACTTTTTTATCTTCATCTGTATATGGATCTAATACATGTTGAAGATTAAGCATGTAAATTGATGGTGGTGTTTTAATGTTTGCCATAGAATTTATTGTTATGAAATAGGTACAGTGAGTTTAACTTATTTTACTTTTACCATCAAGGTCGAATAAAGCTATTTAGTACTTTATATGGCAATTTAGCTATCAGACCTGCTATAATATGGTGTTGGTGAAGTTTGGCGACAGACTATGTAGATGAATTTTGACATTATAAAGACAATCCTATAATATTTGTATTAGATTAAATAAGAATATGAATGAATCAAATTTAGATTCACAATTAGATATATTCTACGGAAGAGTTTCTTCGCATGTACTTGAAAAGTTGAATAATCTAATAAGAAATTCCCCCGAAGATGTTAACCTGTCAAGATTCCTTGGTTTGATGGAGAATGACACAAACGCCAGAAGCTATGTGATCAACAACGTTCTAAATAATAACACCATTTCCTTTGGAATGAAATCAGATGCAGAATTAAGACAGATGTTAATGAATGCATATGCTGAGCTGAAGATAATTGGTGATACAACCCCAATTAATCTTACTGACAGTACTCCATCTAGATTAATTGAACCTCAGCAAGATCCTGTGTTGTCATCTATAAGCTATAAGCAACAAGCAGAACTTTTAAAGGGAGTGCTAGAAACACAAGAAATAAACCTTGTTGGAATAATTAATCAAGGTACAACTAAATACTTAGTCAATCAAATGGTTACTTCATTAGAAGGCAATATAAACCCTGGAAAAACATCAGTCGAAGATCACACAATTCGAAATACACTTACTAAAATATTTCTAAGTACAACTCAGTTAATTTCTCTCAAAAAAAGATTGAATAAAAAGGAAGAATATTCAGATTTGATAAATGATGTTGATAATTTTATAAATAAGTATGTAGCAGAAATGAATTCACATTTTCTTGAAGCAGGTACTAGCGAAGAGTTATCAAGTATATTTAATCATTCTCCACATAAATTTACAGAAAGTTTCAATAGAGTATTGGAGGAAGAAGCTTCTAGAACTTATAGAGAGATTGGTGTAAAGTTGCCTACATTGAGTTAAGATTAATTTAGTAAATTTTAATTAATACATATGGATACTCTAAGTGGAAAATTAGAAAATTTAGAGAGTGGGCTTCCAATAGAAGTTTATAATAAACTTCTCGAATTATATGAGTACGCAGAATCAAAGAATGATGTTGAGTTACTTCAAATGTTCGATGACGTGCAGAATAAAGAGACAATTAGAAAAGTATTTTTTGGATACTTTAAGGATGAAGAATATGCCTGGCTAGCAACAGAACAAGAGCCCCCTCAACTTAAAAAGACTCTAATGATGCTTTATGCTCAAGGAAAAACAGCTGTACAAAACGAAACGTATTCTAATGCATTAGCTTCTGTAACCTCCTTAGCTGGCAAAGGTTTTACAATTAGGGCACCTGAAATTACTGTGGAAATAGAGCAAATGCCTCTAGATGAAAAGGTAAAAGCTATATTATCAAAATTGAATGATAAAATTGAAGATATTAACTTAGGTAACCCTGAAGACAATATTGCTCAGAGTCTTAACAGAATATTTTCTAAAGGAGAAACAACAGGTACAGGTGGTACTGGAAGAGATAAAATGAGTATTGGTGAGCACACTATCACAACAATATTTACAATTCTTTTCTCAAATCCACTCCTCTTGGATGGGTATATGAAAGAACTAGAAGCTCAAGAAAATCCAGAATATGATAATCTTATTAAAGATTGCAAATCCAGAAGCAAAGAATATGTAAATTTAGTGTGTGGACATTTACAAGGGGCTGTATCAAAGAGTAACTTGGCAGAAGAGATCAGTATTGCAGAATTTATCAAGCTTTTCAATAAAGTTTTGGAAAGAGCTCCTGAGTTTGGATATATCGGAGTTGAATTACCAGCCTCTAACTAGTACACCGTCAGTTAGTTTTCTGCTAATATAGTTGTAATGCCAAGTTACAACTATAAACAAAAATTATACATAGCTCTCGCAATTGGAATTTTCCTAACTATAAACCTAATTGGGTTTCTTCTTGCTATTCCAACTTTATTCCCAGGCAAAGTTCAAGGTTCTTTTACAGATAATACTAGCGAGGCTGTATTGATAAATGGTGAGATAACAAAAAAATTTAATCCTACTGAAAACGAAGAAATCTCTACAAACACGGAGACACTATTTTTAAGAAATGTTAACTTTATTTTTCTTGCACTCCCACAATCTAAAACATCATTTGGAGATATCGATTCAGCAAATGTCCAATTTGGGGTTGGTTATATTGAAAACTATACTGAATTTGATTTAAGACTCAAAGATTGGTCGATTACCTTATCACCATCTTCCAAAGTAATTTTTGATTCCAGTGAAGGAACAATTACAGTTTTAAAAGGAAGTATAAAAATAGCTGGCAAGGAATTCTACGCAGGCTTTATAGCAAGTTTAAATGACCCTGAACTAAAACCTTCCGTTATAAACAAAGATAATTTATTTAGTACAAACAAAGCAAAAGAAATAAATAAAATTTTAATAAGCAAAACTATTTTTCTACCTGAAATAAACTTTAATTCAAAACCTTTATTAAATATCGCTGGCAATCAACAAGAGATAATTACAAATGAAAATGTTTACAGAATTTCCGGAAATACTTCCAAATTAAATTCAGTTTATATTAATAATCAACCAATAGAAGTTAATCAAAATGGAGAATTTAGCAAAGTTCTTCCACTTAGTAAAGGAATTAACTATTTTGAAATTACTGTGGTAGACGAACTAGCTAGTACTTACACTAAGAATATTAAAATAATTTTAAATAACTAAGTATGGAATATCTAATGTTTGCTGGGTTAGTAATTTTTTCCGCATTTATTTGGGCACTATTAGAAGTACAAATAGAAGGGAAAAATGGTTGGGCAGGAGCATTACCTACTTGGCGTTATAAAGTGTATATAAAATATATATGGGAACGAGAAATAACAGGTTATCACGTTTACTTAATGACATTCATTGCATTGCTGCTTCACAGCGTGTTCATTTATATTTCATGGAGTCTCAGATTAGAATTAAAAATAATCGCATTCTTCATAATTTTAGGAGTTATTGAGGACTTCTTGTGGTTTGTATTAAATCCAGCTTTTGGGTTAAAAAATTTCAATAGAGAACACGTAGCCTGGCATACAATGTGGTTTCTCAGAATTCCAACATTTTACTGGGCCTTTCTTCCATTGGGGATTTTGATTTACGCGGTCAGCTTCACTATATAATTAAAAGAATCCGGAGTAACTTCATGCCTTAAATCTACTTAGCTGTTATAATTAATTCGAAATAAAACAATATCATCGCGAGGTAAAGCAAGCTTTACCTCGCGATGACATAATTCTTAATTTATAATTGATGAACCTTAGTCTCGGAATTGTTGGTTTGCCAAATGTAGGAAAATCAACATTATTTAATGCATTAACTAAACAAAGCGTTCCTGCAGAGAATTATCCTTTCTGTACAATAGATCCCAACACGGGTATTGTTCCTGTAGCAGATAAACGAGTAGATCAAATTTCCGCTATTTCTAAGCCAGAAAAAATTATTCCAGCAGTTGTGGAGTTTGTAGATATTGCTGGACTTGTTAAAGGAGCTGCGAGCGGAGCAGGACTTGGGAATAAATTCTTAAGCCACATTAAAGAGGTCTCTGCTATCGTTCAGGTTGTAAGAGCATTTAATAACTCCAACATTACTCATGTTGAGAATTCAGTGGATCCACGAAGAGATATTGAGTTAATCCAAACAGAACTAGCTTTGAAAGACATTGATACCGTAACTACAAGAGTTACCTCGATAAGAAGCAGAGCTCGCTTCGACAAATTACTATTAGCTGAACTTGAGCATTTAGAATTATTACAAAAACATTTAGAGGGAGGTAAACTGGCTTTCGATTTTGAAAAACCAAAAGATGATGAGGTAATAAATGCGAGGAAATCTTTATTTTTACTATCTGATAAACCTGTAATATATCTTGTCAATTCTGAGGATCCAAAATCTGCAGATTTAATTAAAGATATTGTAGGGAATAAAACAGTTATAGTTATGGACGTAAAAACAGAAAGCGAATTGGCAGCCCTGAATGATGAAGATCGAGCTATTTTCATGAAAGAATTTGGATTAGAAGAAACAGGTTTAGATAGATTAACAAATGCTGCATATGACACATTGGGATTAATGTCTTTTTTTACTGAAGGCCCAGAAGAAGTAAGAGCCTGGACTATTTTAAAAGGTTCTAAAGCACCGGAAGCCGGAGCTGCAATTCATACCGATTTTCAAAAGAAATTTATTGCCTGTGACGTTTGTTACTATCAAGACTTCCTTGATGCGGGAAGCTGGAACAAAGCGAAAGAATTAGGGAAAGTAGGATTGGAAGGAAAAGAGTATGTAGTAAGAGATGGAGATATTATGATTTTCCGACATGGTTAATTTTTTGGTGGTTTGGTATAGAATACAAACCTAGTTCCTCCAGAATATTTATACTGCACAAGCCATTGATCAAAAAGCTGTCTTGAAGAATCATCCTTTAATCCAACAGAAATTATATTAGTACCATCTTCATCAGGCCTCAACAATGCAATGCTAAACTCGATACTATCGTATGGAAGATTATCCACTAGCTGCGTGCTATCGCTTTCGTACGTATTTTTATCCGGACTATAATTATCTCCATTTACAGTTTGACCTCTTCCTGCCCCATTAATACCGTTATTTTGATTATTAGTTGATGGAATAATATAGAAAAGAGTATTAATTACAACTAGAAGAGCAATAAAAAGACCCAGTAAAAGTAATCTTCTTTTTTTTATTCTTTCCCATAATTTTTTCAGATTTTCTTTTAACTTTTTCATATTAATAATAAGCTCCTATTTCATTACTAATTCTACAAATATTTAAAGGAAAATGTGGATTATTTTGGAAACTTGTACAATTTGGCCTTCCAACTTCCCCCGAATATGTACACATGTAAGGCACAAAATCCGGGAATTCAGAAATATATGTACTCAAACAATCTATTTGCTCAGAAATATGATTCATCATTGCATTTTGATCGTGTCTATCTAACCCTCCTAGTTCACCAGTTGGCCTTCCATCTCTAAAATAAACACAACCTAGTCCCCAATTTCCTACTGCAGAGCCCCCTGTTTCCTCTAGCCATTCAGTAATTACGAATCTTGGATTAATACCTAACTGCTTAGCTTTGTTTACAACAAAATTGTAAACTGTTGGATCATTTATAAATGTATAGCTTTGATTACTATCACTATTATAAGCTCTTCCGTAAATATCTAAGTAAGGTTTTATAGTATTAAAATCTGCATTTTCATTTGCATTTGTTAAAGCAATATCACATCCAATAATACCTTTTCCAGATGGATCACCATGTCCACTGACTACAGAACCAGTTATAGAACAATTCAAACCAGTAGTTCCACCTGAACCAGTTGGCGAAGAGACCGGAGTAGTACTAGAACCACTGAACAACTGATCCCCTGTTAATCCTGCAGGTTTACTACAAGCATTATCCTGCAATTTAAATCCTGAATCTGAATTCGTTACACAATATCCAGAATCCGCACCCACAACAGTTCCATTCGGAATAGGAGAACCATCATCTGCAATTGGTGCTTTTAAATTACAACCAAGTGCCTGTCCATAAAGATAATATGGATCTATATTTTGACCATCTTTTGTAGCACTTACATGCAAGTGAATATTATTATTGTCGTACGCAAGTCCTGGATATGATTGTTGTGTCGCTATCTCAGTCATAACTTGGCCAACATTCACATGATCGCCAACTTGAATCTGCATCTTTGACCTTGCAGTATGCTGGAGCTTATACAGAATTCCAGAATTTCCTAAAAGTTCTATAAACGTTCCTTGGTTTCCATTGTCCGCTATATTTTGTATAACACCACTTTCCGGAGCGACAACTCGTAAATCTCTCCTAGCCGGATCATCCGACCCACCTACGAAATAGGGATATAAATCTGCTGGGAGAGAAGATTCTACACAATGTGTAAAATCACCAGTAGCACCTTGGAAGCATCGGTGTCCTGTTGGTAGTGGGCATGTTGTACCTGAAATATTTCCAGCAGGGGTTGTTGTGGGCGTTGAAGTACATTGCCTTTCACAAGCACCTTCAACTGTATAACCTCGTCTACATAGTTCTACTTCGAATTTATTCGACTTTCTATTATCAGTGATATCCGTAATGCAATTGTAGTTTTCTCCTGAGACTTTATAATCATAGGGCCATAATTGATTTATAAGATCAGTCACAGATTTCTCTAAATTATCTCCAGTTAGTTTTGGATCAGTTGATTGTAAATACGTTCTTATGGAATTTTTAATACTATCACTTCCTAAAAGTTGTGTTTTAGTATATTTCTTACCAATTTCCATTTGATCGCATGTTAGTAAAGGCAAGCTTGTATATTGACTTGCTAATCCACTTATAACAATCTGCTGTCTTTCACTATTAGGCTCGCCACCTTGTTGATAAAAAGGATTATTTATTCTTTGTTCTCCCGAAAGTTGGGTATTATTCTGATAAACACTCCAATATTCCTGGAATAAATCTAAATTCCCCAACCAATCATAATAATAATCAGTCTCCTTTTGAGAAGAAACACCTCTCCCGAGAGTTACTTCGTTATTAAATAAATTAGATTCTGTCACAGTTGCTGTGGATCTTGGATTATTTTCAATGTCACTTAAATATGTTCTTTCAGGATCAGTAGCTTTGAAATTTGAATCCCTTTGCTCTTGGGACGAATTATTTCCATCTCTTAAAATAGAATATCCTTCAACTTTCCAGCCTAAATTATTATTAACTACTAATTTAAGATTTCTACTTTTGATTGAATTGCTCAGCCTTTGATAAGTTCTATAAAGTGAGTCATATATATTTGGTATATCCATGGCACTTGGCAAAGCTGCAAAACTATTATCATGGTAGTAAATTCTATCGCTTCCTTGTGAGCCATATTCAAAACAGCTACTCCTCATTTCCGGTCCTGCATTAGCAAGGAGATACTGATTAAGTTGGCATTTACCATTTTTAATATCACTGTCTGAACATGGTGCAAATGTTGCACAACTAAATGTTCCTACATTCGTACTCACAACTTCATCAGTTTTAACACTACAATTTATAGATGAGCTGGCAACCAGTTTTGAACCTGGATCTACATTCCTTTCAGAATATAACGAACACATATGGCTACTATTTCCCAAACTTACTGTCTGTGTTCCCATCTGAACTTCGGGACCATAAATGTAATCGTCTGAATTTTTAAGATATTTCAAATCAGAATTAGCTTCCGGGACATCGATATAATCTTGTGGAGTAGAGAATGGATTATAATCTCTCACAATCTTCACTTCATTCACAGGACATTTATCTACAATCTGCCCTCTAAAAAATAAAGTTCTTTCATCAGGAATATATTCTTTCCCATCTCTTTCCAGAGCATAACATGTTGAGCTATCATCTTCTCGAGCAACATTTTGTTTAAGTAAATCTCCTTGAATATCGGTATCCGTATTTTTTATAACAGTCCCAGGATTTATATATGCTTGTAAAGCAGGTATATTAGAAAAATCGGTAGAATATTTTATCAATTCACTCGAACAATTTATTGCAGAACCAAGCCAAGGCATTGGGTAGTCTCCAATTTTCCCTGCAAATTGATTCAGGGGATCATAAACGTCATTATTCATCATGGAAGCTACGTTTGCACAAATCGGAACAAAGTTTTTAGTTTCTGTTCCAAAGCTAGAATTAGACCCGAATTCTTTAATTGGAGCTCTTAATCTCATAGTTTGTGTAACTTTAATATTACAATCGCCACTTCCACAATCCACCTTGAAAGTAGGACCAGCTCCTCCTGCATCATCTTCCATTTTCTGGTAAACACTTTGTGCAGTCGAACTAGTTGCAGAAACTAGCGGAACTCTATTTAAATTATCTCCATATATTGTAGAGTCAAAGTTGCAGTCCACCCAAGGTCTTGGTTTTGAGCAACTTGAAGTCATGTCGTAAATTACACTTGTAGAAAGTGGTAAAGGTTTTGGATCGTTAGCATCAAGTTCGTTTTTCGGGAAGGATCTAAAAAATAAAACGGCTGAAACATTAGTGTCTGTACAAAATTTATTGAATGCATCTTTAAGTTCTGCGTTAGTACCTGTAAATTTACCAAACTCAGTAATTAAAGTTTTCATTCCATTACTATCCACAACTTGTTTCATTCCACTATCTACGTAGAAGGAGTAGGCAGATTTATTATCTACGTTATAAGTATTACCGGACAAATAATCGAATAATCCAAGATTTAAGCCTCTATTATTCGATAGATATTCATGGACATCATCATTCTGCCTGTTAGTCATATTAAACACTGCAGGTGTTAAATACATATTCCCTCCAGCAGAAACTCTATATCCTTGAAGTTGTTGTGCAAAGTCATTGGCATGATCTACCAGGGTTTGGTAATCCCCATTTGGAACTCCAAATGCTGTCATTTCATTTGCCGTTCCAGGTTCGTTTGGTCCTAGAATCGCAACGAATACATTATCCGGACCAACCGCATCGGACACATCTTTGTAAAATTTAGGAATACTATTATCGTACATGTTAAAGGCACAACCACCTACAAAACATAATCTAACAATAGGCAAAAGTCCTGCATCATTTGTTTTAGTTATAAAATCAGCGGCCCTTGCAACATCTGGCCCAGTGAAGAGAGAAATTAAATTTCCTGTTTTTAAATCTCTATGCAAAGAATTTCCACCTTGTACAAAATTTATTTCATCAGTCCAAGCACCGACTGAACCCTGATTAATGCCTCCTTTCCCTTCTTCTAAAGAAGTTCCACCACCTGAGTTAATACTTCTTAATTGTTTTCCAGTCCGAGGATTGAATGCAACACATCTATCCGGTTGATCTACAATATCTTGTTTAGGCGAACTAAAAAGACTTAAATTCGATTCAAGATCACCTTCCTCATTACATTTCAAAGTGGGATCATCAGAATCTGTTTGGATAGAACTGTGGAAATCTACATTACCACCATTATTAAAGTAGAATCCTGTTAAGCCAAATCCTTTAGAATAATATTTTTCTTCACCAGCACCAGCGCCACCTGTGCTTCTTAAAACTATAGTTCCATTATTAACGTAAAGGCTACTAATTTGTGGTCCGTTGCTTCCAGAACTTGCAATATCTACTTGATAAGTTGGGTTAGTTACTTCGAAATCGTTTGTGCAAGCAGTACCACTTGGCTGATCTGAATCTCGAATAAATCTTTTTATCTTTTGAGAGGAAGTTTGCGATTCTCCAGGACTCCAGCACCTTGGAATAGGTCCACCTACTTGATCACTAGGACCAAAGACCCGATAATAAGCTCTTTGACCATTTGGACATAAACCATCCCAAGAAGTATCTTCCACAAAATAAATATTTTGATTATCGTAATAGTAAAGTTCGTAATCGTTATTTTTCTTCAATTTAAAAGCATCGTGTCCTTCGAAAGTTGTTTGTTCTACTTGAAACGTTTGTGGTGATGGTCCAGGTCCATCTTTTGTACAATACTTAACTTCATAGGATGGAGCACTTTCAGCAAACATGTATTGAAGTAAATCTATTTTATCTCCACAAACTGAATTTGGAATTCCGCCAGGTGAGGGTAATTCCGAAGCTAAAATATCACCAGTATGAAAGATCTGCGCGAAAGCAACTTCAGCAAAACCAAATGGTCTAATTCCGTAAGACTTTAAATCTCTAATTAAATTGAAACTTGAGAAAATAATTATCACGCCAAGAAAAGAAGCCACTAGAATTTGTGACCTATCTAAGGATTTAATAATTTTGAAATAAGTTTTAAAACGATTCATTAAGATTGTTTAACAATTACATTCTAAGGTAAAAGATATGTATATTCAATTTAAAATATTTATAAACATTACTTAGATAATAGTTATAGGATATAAAGAATGAGGTATAATCAAGATATATATAATTAAGAAATATGGAACGAATAAGAGATATAAATTCAACAGCAGAACAAATTCCAGGAATTCATTCAATAGTAAGAGGTTTATTTTTACTAGATGGATTTATTGATGACCTAGTAGCTAATGGGTTGATTGATGACTATAAAGAAAGTTTATCTCAATTCCGTGAAGATCTAATTAATGTTCGGGCTCTAGAACAGTTAGAAATATTTTACGAGGCAAATATCATTGATATCTCAGTAATTACTCTTGTTAACAACCAGCTACTTCCAAATACACAGAAATATCGAGAATTAGTTGTAGTAGTTGTGCAAAGATTATTGCAGATCCTTACTGTGGACCTAGAACAAAAACCAACAATGACCTTATTTTTCTTTGAAAGAGTTATCAATGCAATTAAGCTATTAGAGTCATTAAGATCAGAAGAAGATAGCTAATAGGAACTGTTATTTAGCAGAACTTGATATTGACTGCTAAAAACTTTATAATTACAATAGTATAAAGTTAAATTTTTAATAACTTTCTATGAATATTTCTGATCTCTTCTCGAATCGAACTAACGAAGCTCTTCAAATCGCACTTTCTAAAACAATTGAAAACCATCAAAGAGCAGTAGATACAGAAGAAATTTTATATGGCCTAACGTCCGATGATATTGTAATGAGTAAAATCTTTAAAGAGTTAGGAGTTGACGTTAAAGAACTACAAAATCTTTTAGATAAACAGATTACAGAAGGATCATATTCAGGCAGCCAACCAAGTTTTACACCGAGAGCAAGCCAAGTAATTCAACTTGCATATCAAGAATCTTTAGAATTAAACCATACTTACATTGGAACAGAACATTTATTTTTAGGTTTAATACTTGAGCAAGAAGGCTTGGCAGCACAAATCTTAAGAAGATATGGAATTACGCATATTCAAGCAAGGCAAGCAGTTATTAAAGTTGTAGGAGAAGGAGATAAAGAAGGTTCCGAAGTTGGAAAAACATCGGAGACCCCAACATTAGATGAGTTTACAAAAGACCTTACTGACTTAGCTAAACAAGATAAAATCGATCCTGTAATTGGACGAGATGACGAAATAACAAGAGTTGTGGAGATTCTTTCAAGAAGAAAGAAAAACAACCCCGTGTTAATTGGAGAACCTGGAGTTGGGAAAACAGCAATTGCGGAAGGACTTGCACAAAGAATCATATCCGGACAAGTTCCAGAAGTTTTAAGAGGTAAAAAAGTAAAGTCCCTTGATCTCACATCGTTAGTTGCAGGTTCTAAGTTCCGAGGAGAATTTGAAGAGAGAGCAAAGAAATTGATTGAGGATTTAGAGAAAGCGGAACGAAGTGTCATTTTGTTTATTGATGAACTACATACAATAGTAGGAAGCGGAGCTCAACAAGGAGAATTGGATTTCTCAAATATGATAAAACCTGCATTAGCTCGTGGAGAACTTCAGGTTATTGGAGCAACAACTTTGAATGAATACCAAAAGTATATTGAAAAAGATGCAGCTTTAGAGCGAAGGTTTCAACCAGTAATTGTTGAAGAACCTAGTGTCGAAAATACCATTATAATATTAAAAGGTATTAAAGAAAGATACGAAGCTCATCACAAATTAAAGATCAATGAAGATGCTTTAGTAGCTTCTGCAATTTTATCTCAAAGATATATTAAAAATAGATTCTTACCAGACAAAGCAATAGATGTGTTGGATGAAGCTTCAAGCAGAGTAAGGCTAAGAGTAACAAGTGAACCAAAGGAATTACAAGTTTTAAAATCTCAAATTAAAAAATTAGAAACAGAAAGAGAATCTTTAACGAGAGGAGGACAACACAAAGAATCTGCAGAGTTAAAAGTTAAAATCGAACAACTTAAAGAAGAGTTAAAACCAATCGAAACGGAATGGTTAAGAAAAAGAGGAACTGGAACACCAGAAGTAAATGTTTCTGATATTAATGAAGTAATTTCCAGAATGACTGGAGTTCCAATTACTGAATTAAATCAAGAAGAAAAAGCTAAGTTAATAAATTTAGAAGAAAATTTGCACAAAAGAATTATTGGACAAGAAGAAGCTGTTCATTTAGTTGCTCAATCAATTCGAAGAGCACGGACAGGATTAAAAGATCCTAAAAGACCTATTGCTTCATTTTTATTTCTCGGTCCTACAGGAGTTGGGAAAACTGAATTAGCAAAAGCACTTTCAGAATTAGTTTTTGGAGATGAAGATGCAATGATTCGTTTAGATATGAGTGAATATATGGAAAAGTTTGCAGTTTCAAGGTTAATAGGTGCTCCTCCAGGGTATGTGGGTTATGATGAAGGTGGACAATTAACCGAGAAAGTGAGGAGAAAACCATATTCTGTAATCTTGCTAGACGAAATTGAAAAAGCCCATCCAGACGTATTCAACATTTTACTGCAAGTTCTTGACGACGGTAAATTAACTGATGGGAAAGGTAGAATGGTTGATTTTAAAAATACCATTATTATTGCAACTAGTAATATTGGTGCAGATTTAATAGTAGCATCAATTGGGGCAACAGAAGTTGGTAAAATGATCGATTCAATAACTACTAAAGAAGACCATGCCGAAGGGCAGGCAAGTAAGAAAAGTTTAGTAAAAATGAAATCAGTAGAGCAATCTTTGCCAAAGTGGGAAGAGTTAAAAACTCAAGTATTTGAAATTCTTAAAAAATATTTCAGGCCGGAATTCTTAAACAGATTGGATGAAATAATAATGTTTAAAGCATTAACAATGAGTGAAGTTGAAAGGATTGTTCTTCTCGTTTTAGAAAATACACAAGAACTTTTAAAACAACAAGACGTAGATGTTGAATTTGATAAAAGTGTAATTGAAGAAGTTGCAAGAATCAGTTTTAATCCGCAATTTGGTGCTAGGCCTATAAAAAGGACTGTGCAAAGAGAAATTGATAATTTAATATCTCAGGAATTACTTGAAGATAAAGTTAAGTCTGGAAGTAAAATTAAATTGGTATTTAAAGGAAATAAGTTTATGGTAGAAAAAAGAAATTAAAATTCAACTCCGTATTTAATATAAAGCTCCTTTCTACGTTCCCAGTCGACTTCGATATGTGATCTAGTATCTATGAAATTTTCAATCTCAGTAAGAGCATCTATAGATATTATTAGAAACTTATTCAAATCTAAGGCTCCATCTTTAATACATATATTCCAAGCGTCGACTAAAGCTTTTAAAAGTCTGAAATTTTCTTCGATATTTTTATTAAATAGACTTAAACCAAAGATTCTATCAGATAATTCCTCCACGCTGGTAGAATTAGTAATATAAACGAACTCATCAATTCCAACAAGATCAGCTACATACTTCATTCTACTTGGGTTAAACACAATATCAACAAAAATAGATGAGAGCTTTGCCTGTGGTGAATCTAAGGGAATTTCCTTAATATTCTTTCTTAAATATCCAATATTTTTAACAGCATCAACATATTGTTTTAACTGTAATAAATCCATATTTAAATTAATAATGTGAAAAAGATTTAATACTACATCTCAACATTATATTTTCTACATAATTCTTCTCGTTTTTCTTTATCTATTTCTATTTCTGGAGATCCTGTTGAATAAGATAATCTAGAGGTAAGACCTTTAATACAACTTATTATAAATTCTTCCGGTTTGATAACTCCATCATCATTCAGATTTGAATTCCAAGAATCTCTCAAAATTCTAAGTATCACAAACTTATCAGACAATTCAGGCTTGAGTATATTGCTATCTAAAATCCTCGCTATGAAATCTTCTGCTGTAGTACTGTTAGCTAGTAAATCTAACTTCTCTTGACCAAAGTATTCGTAACTCATATTGATACCTTCAGCACTAAACATTAAAGATATAAACATATGAACTATCTTGGATTTTGAATCAGTTAATATTTCAGAATCTAAATTTTTCTTGAAATTCATAAATTTAGTTACAATTTCTTGTTTCCAGAGTAAACTCATATTTTTATTATAATAATTGCGAGATTATATCAGATAAATATTTAAAGAGAAATTTGATACAATTATATGAATAATTAAATCAAATATGAATGTTCTAATCTTAATATTTATAATTTTATTATCTCTCCAAATTGTATTGGCATTATTTGCCTGGGGATTACGAAGGGAGTTAGAAAAGAAATATTCATTTGCCACAGGTGAAGGGAAGGAACCTGCAGAAGTAATTGAAGAATACTATAAAGATGGTAATACGAAATTTAGAATTATTGCTTCAGACGAAATTGTAGAACCTGCTTTTGCCGAGAGCGATTTATTGATAATTAATAAAAATAAAATTTACAAGAAAGATCTTTACACAAATTTTTATATAATTTTTCAGGCAGAATTAACAAAAAGTGACTACAAAATCTTAAGAATATTAGGAAATTTCCAAAGTTTTGTATTTATATTAGAAATCGCAGTGTTTGTGCTTGCAAATACAATAACAACCAACTTTAAGGAGATTATTCTGTATGTTGCAATAGCTATTCAAATCTTCTCATTCATTCTTACACTCATTGGATTTATACAAATAGATGGATTATTAGACGACACGATGACAATTTCGAAATCCTTACTTAAACTCGACGATGTAGAAGAAGCAAGAGCACTAGGTCTAAAAAGTGATTTAAGATACTCAGTTTTTGAATATCCATTTGAAGTTGTGTGGCGAATAGTACAGTTTCTGAGATGATGAGAGAATTAATTACGAGCTATCTCTCGTAACCCACATTCACATCCTCCAATCCTCCTTTAATTCTTGTTAATTACTAATTGTTTGGGTTATACTTTGTAGCTCATAAAACAAGCAAAAACCCTTAAATTTTAGACAAGTTAAGTATGTTCCCAAAACTTAAATTCGGTATTGACCCAAACTCAAAACAAGTCAAAATCACCGATAAACCTCTACAGAAAATCAAAGAACTTAGAGAGCAAACAAAAGATATGAGTTTTGAGGATATGAGAAAAAGGATTTCCGAAATGAAGGCAGAGCTTAGTGAATTAAGTAATAAAATCCCTAAAGATAAAAAACTTTCTTTAACTAAAGTAGAAAGGCAAGCTGGTTTATCGAAAGAAGAGCAAGATATTCAAAAGAAATTATACGATTTCATGCCTGAAGTTTATGCTTTTGTGGACGAGGTATTCTCTAGAAAAATTGGATTTAGATACCACGATGTACAATTAAGAGCTGCAATTACACTCTCTCAAGGACAGAGACTTGTTGAGTTATTCACGGGA
This sequence comes from Candidatus Dojkabacteria bacterium, assembly GCA_040006935.1. GTDB lineage: Bacteria > Patescibacteriota > Dojkabacteria > J137 > J137 > JBDSRX01. The sequence goes on from JBDTVZ010000001.1 coordinate 163,061, forward strand.
GAAGGGAAAACCATGACTTTCCAGTTGCCTTTAATACTTTACTCTTTAGTAGGAAGAGGAGCTCATCTTATTACTGTTAATGATTACCTTTCTAGAAGAGATGGAGAATACGCAGGACACGTAGCAGTAGAATTAGGCCTAAGCCTTGGAATTATTAATTCTCAAGCTTCATATAGATTTATCGCAGACGATCAGATCAAAGCTTATAAAGGGGAAGAAGGACAGGCCGTTCGTGATGCTATTAAGAATCTAGATATTAGCAATATGGATAGTGCTAATTTAATTGAGTGTTCAAAAACTGAGAGCTATAACTGTGATATAACCTATGGAACTAACAATGAATTTGGATTTGATTATTTAAGAGATAACATGGCTTGGGATTTAAGCCAACTGTCTCAAAGAGAACTTTATTTCTGCATTATAGACGAGGCCGATTCAATTTTAATTGACGAAGCTAGAACACCATTAATTATTTCTGGAGTACCTAGTGATGCCAATACAAACAAATATCAATTATTCGCTGCTGCAGTAGAGCCATTGGAAGAAGAAAAAGATTTTGTTATTGACCATAAATCTCGATCCGTAAGCCTTACAGAAGAAGGAATTAAGCATGTGGAAAATAATCTAGGAATAGATAACCTTTGGAATGACTATTCAAATGCTTACCATATTGAGAATGCATTAAAAGCAAAATCAATGTTTAAAAAAGATGATGAGTATATGGTAAAGAATGGCGAAGTTTTAATTGTAGATGAATTCACTGGTAGAGTTTTAAAAGGGAGAAGATATAGTGAGGGTTTACACCAAGCAATTGAAGCTAAGGAAAAAGTTCAAATTCAACAAGAAAGCAAAACTTACGCAACGATCACTTTCCAAAACTTTTTTAGGCTTTACAAAGTTCTTTGTGGAGGTTCTGGAACTATTATGACAGAAGCCGAAGAGTTCTTTAAAATATATGGACTTGAATCAGTAAATGTTCCAACAAATAAGCCTGTTGTTAGAGTCGATCATAAGGATAGAATATATAAATCACAAGATGCAAAATTTAAGGCTGTTGTAGCAGAAATTAAAGAAAGAAATGCATTAGGACAACCAATATTAGTTGGTACAACTTCTGTCGATAGATCTGAAATCATTTCTCATCTTTTAGACTTGGAAGGCATTCCTCATGAAGTTTTAAATGCTAAATATCACGAGCAGGAAGCAAAGATTATTGAGAGAGCCGGTAGAAGAGGTGCAGTTACTGTTGCCACAAACATGGCAGGTAGAGGTGCAGATATTGTTATTGGAGGAGGAAGGAGAGGTGATGCAGCATGGAAAGAGATTGCAGATATTGGTGGACTTCACGTTATAGGAACAGAAAGACATGAATCTCGTAGAATTGATAATCAATTAAGAGGAAGAACTGGAAGACAAGGAGAACCTGGGTCTTCAAGATTTTATGTTGCGTTAGATGATACTTTAATGAAAATTCTTGGTGGTGATGTTATGTCTGGTTTAATGGATAAAGTTGGAATGCAAGACGATATGCCAATTGAAATGAGTTTTATTTCTAGACAAATAGAAATGGCTCAAAAAAGAATAGAGAATATCAATTTTGACTCCCGAAAAAGAGTAGTTGATTACGACGATGTAATGAATCAACACAGGGAAATTTTCTATTCGAGAAGAAGAAAATTCTTAAATAACGTAGAGAATTCATCTGGTAAATTTATTGATGGAGTAAAAGTAATTGATATTAATACACCTGAATATAAAGATAAAATTGCAGAGAGAAAAGACGATGTGGAAGAAGCAAGAGCAAAAGTTAAGTCAACAATAGAAAAGATTTTTGTAGGAGATGTTAAAAAATCAATTAATGATTATTTAAGCGCAAACCCAAGGTTAAATGAAGATAAATTAAAGAAAATTATGGATATTTTTGCTACATTTGTTCCTGCTGGTTTAGTAGCACCATTTGTAAATGTTAGAGAAGGGGAAGCATATTCTGAAATTTTGAAGAAAGTTAAAACATTAAAGAACAATGAGATTCTTCCATATTTTGCAGATCTAGCTCAAAATGCTTACCCAATAAAAGTTGAAGAATTTGGGGAAGATTTTTACTACCTAGCAAAAGTTTTGATGCTTCAAAATACTGATAATCTCTGGGTTGACCACTTAGAATTAATGAAAGACATTAGAGAAGGAATAGGATTGCAAGCATATGCTCAAAAAGATCCTTTGGTTGAATATAAGAACGAGGCATTTATAGTTTTCTCTAACTTTATCGATAAGATTAACTCTGAAGTTGCAAAGAAAATTTTAAATATTCAAAAAGTAGAAAAACAACCAGAACCTCAAATGCAAAAATTGGATACCAACGTTGAAGATATTCAAGATATTTTAGACGGAGATAGAGAATTTATTCAAGATGCTGAGATTACTTCAGATGTAAAAGATGGAGTTAGAGCAGATTCTGTAATTAAGAAAGCAATTAGAGAAAGAGATAGGAATCAATCATCGTTATCTTCTAATAGAATTAAAGATACTGTTGGTACTAAGAAAAACGAAAAGTTTGAAAATATAGGAAGAAACGATAAAGTTTCTGTTAGATATAAAGATGGTAAAGAATTAAAAGATGTTAAGTATAAGAAAGTAGAACAGGATGTTAAAAATGGTGATGCTATTTTGATTTAGAAAATGATTAAAAAGTTTTTTATTGCTTTTTATAGACTTTCGAGAATTAAAGTAATTTTAAAAGATTACTTTATTCCTCTGACAATCATATCTATTTTTGCATCGGGATTTAAAGTTAGTATTTTTGATTATGTGATTGCCATATTAGTTTCACTTTCTGTTCATTGTTACTCTTTTATTGTCAACGATTGCGAGGATGCAGAAGATGATGCTATGGATCCAAAGAAAGTACATCGAAATCCAATCTCAGATAAATTTATAACTTATAAGCAAGGATTAATGTTCCTGCAGATAACTTCATTTCCTACTTTAATTATAGTTTTAGTTTTTCAAAGTATTCCAGCTTCTTTAATTATTCTTTCCGCACTACTTGCAGGACATTTCTACTCTTGGAAAACTGTTAGATTTAAATCTTATCCATTTATAGATTTACTTTCACATTGTTATGCACTCGGAGTTTTTCAAGTTGTTTATTTTATGCTGCTTTCAAACGGAGAAAATAGTTTAATTGGAGTGTTTTCTATTGTAGGTATTGGGTTATTTTCTATGGGAGGCGCTTTATATAATCAAATTAGAGATTTTGAAGTAGATGTAAAATCTAAATTAAATAATACGGCAATTACAATTGGGAAAGGAAATGCGAATATGCTTTCAATCCTCTTTTACTCACTTGGAGTTTCGTTAATTGCTGTCGCAATTATTTTAAGACTTGCCAAGTTTTCTTAACATTCCAAGCTTTTCCTGCTACTATTAATTGAATTATTCAATTATTTTCTTACTAAATGAGAGAGAAAATAGCAGCAGCAATTGTAGCAGTATTGATTTTGCTAACAGCTGCACCTTATATTTTTACTCTCCCTTCAGACGATTATAGGAAACCAGAACAACTTGCGGGGTTCAATTCGCTATTTGATACTATTAATGGTGTGAAAATTCACTACGAAATTTATGGTGATCCAGTTAACCCTGCAGTGATTTTAATTCATGGATTTGGTGGTTCAACATTTACTTGGAGAGATACAATTCCAGCTCTTTTAGAAAATAAATTCTACGTAGTTGCACTAGATTTAAAAGGTTTTGGTCTAAGTGAAAGAGGGATAAATCTAGACTACTCCCACGAGTCTCAAGCAAACTTAGTTAATGACTTAATGGATAATCTAGGCATAAAGGAGGCGTTTATTGTTGGACATAGCATGGGAGGGAATGTTGCGACTTTCCTAACTGAGCTCCATCCCGAAAAAGTTCGGAAACTAATTCTTGTTGATGCACAGATTTTTAGACCAAATTACGATATTATAAAAGTTTCTCAAGTCTCTCAACTAATAACAGTATTTCCATTTGATCAATATGCACGACAAATTTTACTTAGGTATATAACACCAAGCACGGTGAGAAATATTTTATCTTCCGCATATTATGATAAAGATTTAGTAACAGACTACACAGTTGATGGTTATGCGCAGTCCTTGAAAATTAAAGATTGGCAAGAATCGTTAATTGGAATAATCCGAGATCAATATAAAAATAATTTGCCAAATCCATTAGAAAAAATCGAGAAACCAGTAAGAATAATTTGGGGATTGCAGGATACTTGGATAAATTTGGAGGAAGGTAAAAAAATTAATATTGAAATAAAAGGTTCTGTCATGGATGTAATTGAGAATGCAGGGCATATGCCAATGGAAGAAAGTCCAGAGGACTTTAATGCTATACTTTTGAAAGACCTAAAATAACAAATACCAAATTTCCAAATCTTAAATCAAGAGTTTCAAAAATTCATAAAACAAAGTTTGTATTTTTTTAATTTGTAATTTGTTGGATATTGGTATTTAATATTTGTTATTTGTTATTATCATGCTCAGAAAAGGAGACCAAATTCCACAAAATATTTTAATTATTGACGAGAACAATAAAGAAGTAACTTTATCTGACTACTTAACTTCCAAATATCTTGTAGTCTACTTTTATCCAAAAGACCAAACTCCAGGCTGTACAGAGGAAGCTTGTTCTTTTAGGGATAACAATGAGAAGTTAAAGGAATTGGATGCACGAGTGATTGGAATTAGTTCAGATTCACAAAAATCACACGGAAAGTTTAAAAAGAAAGAAGAACTCAATTTTGAATTACTTTCAGATGAGGATCAAAAGTTACAGAATGCTTTTGGAGTTTGGACAGAAAAAAGTATGTTTGGAAAAACATTTATGGGAACTCTTAGAACAACTTTTTTAGTTAATAAAGAAGGAGAAATCCTAGAGACTTGGGGAGGAGAATCAGAGAATAAAATAGTCACATTAACTCATGCGGAGGACATTGTAACTGTGATAAAAAATTTATAAGACTAGCGCTGTTGACATCCCAATATGCACCACGTCGCAATAATGAACCCCAAGTTAAAATTCATCGATAAAATTCTTGCCCAAGAAAAACTAATCGAAACGCGTTGGTATAAAAATAAAATTGCTCCTTGGAATAGAATAAATAAAGGAGATGTAATTTACTTCAAGGATTCTGGCCAAGATGTAACTGCAAGAGCAGAAGTTTTGAAAGTAGAACAGTTTGATAATTTGGATAAAGAAAAGATAAAAGATTTAATAAATAAATATTTTAAAGAAATAGGTTTAAACGAAGAAATTAAGACTGCGTTTATTAATAAACATCTTAATAAAAATTACGCGATTTTGATTTGGTTAAAAAATGCTGAAAAGATTGCTCCTTTTAGAATTAACAAGACGGGATTTGGTAACGCTGCCGCATGGCTAACTCTACCTGAAATATAAGATATTAAAATCATTCTGTGGAGATAGTTTCAACTCTGAAATTGCACGATTTTAAGCTCTTATTGATGCATTTAAAATTGTAACGGTTTGAGACATATTCTATAATAGTAAACTATGGCAAGTTTACATTTTAGAAAAAGAAATCGAAAGACAGGATTTCATTATTCAGATCCTGGGAGTTACTTTATAACTATTTGTGTAAAAATGTTTGATGGTGTCTTAAGTAATATTGATGCAGATTTTAATCTGAAGTTAAATCCATATGGAAAGATTATCGATAATAAAATTCGATCTGTGGATAAAATCTTCAGAGATACTGAAATAATTGAATACGTCATAATGCCTGATCATGTGCATATTTTAATGAATATTTATCCGAATAATCATATTGATTGTACCGATGGGAATGGTGATGGTGACGGTAGTGACAGGATTAATCCTGTCACTACGAATACAAATACACATACGAATCAACAATCATTCAAATATAAATTATCAATCCCATCAATTATTTCATGGATTAAAGGATCATCCTCGTTTGAAATAAATAAAACTATATATTTCCGCTGGCAACGCTCATATTACGATAAAATTATTCGTCATAATGAAGAATTTATCAAAGTTAAAAATTACATTATCAATAATCCACAATCATGGATTACCAGAAGATCCCATCTATAAATGGAATCTTCCTCCTATTTTCCTAAATGTAATCCCCATCATGTTTTATAAATGTGACCTCCCTTGTTTCTTCTGATAGAATGTATATGTAAAGCTAGGAATTTACTTAAATCTTAGCTATTTTATTTAAACTTCCCTAGAGAAAATTTATGAGTTTTACTCATCTTCATGTTCACACAGAGTATTCACTTCTTGATGGAGTTAATAAATCTACAGCTTTATTTGAGCAAGTAAAAAAGCTCGGAATGAACTCTGTTGCGATTTCAGATCATGGAGTTATGTATGGAGTTCCAGAGTTTTGGAAATATTCACACGACTTTGGAGTAAAACCAATCATTGGTTGTGAAATTTATTTAGCTCCGGGAAACATGACTTTGCGAGAGAAAATAGATGGAGTTAAATATTATCACTTACTTCTGCTTGCAAAGAATCGTGTGGGTTATCTAAATTTAATAAAAATAGTTTCAGAGGGGCAATTGCATGGAATGTATTATAAACCAAGAGTTGATAGAGAAACTTTAGCAAAATACTCTGAAGGTTTAATATGTACTTCGGCTTGCATGGCTGGGCCATTGTCTCGAAATATTTTAAGAGGAGATGTTGCAAAGGCAGAAGACTGGTTGCAATATTTAAAAGGTACTTTTAACGATAACTTCTATATCGAACTACAAAGACATGGTTTCGATTCGAATGATCAACTTCCACAAGGTTTCGAGTTGAGAGCTTCAAGTGACGATGACAGTAGTGAGGAAGCAATTGATAATATGAATCAGCAAAAATATAGTAATAACATGCTTAAAGAACTTGCTAGTAAATATAAAATCCCATTGGTTGCAACATCAGATGCTCATTATTTAAAAAAAGAAGATAAAGAAGTTCAAACAATTTTATTTGCAATTAAAGATGGGAAATTATTAACAGATGATGATTGTAGGACGGGGTACGAAGGAACATATATTCTTTCACCAGAGGAAATGGAAAAGAAATTTGAAGATGAGAAAAGTGCGGTAGAAAATACACAAAGAATAAATGAAAGTATTGAGGAATTTTCTCCTGGTTTCGACAGAATTCAGCCTAAATTTTGGAATATTCCAGAAGGAAAAGATGCTGAGCATTTGCTTCGGGAAATGGTTTATGAAGGAGCTTTAAATAAATATAAGAATTCGGATTTCTTAATTAGCCAGGAAGTTGATCAAACGATATCTACTGATAAATTGTTCGAAGAACAGGCAAGAAATAGATTTAAACCTGAACTCATAGACAGACTTGAACTTGAATTAAATTTAATTCACGATAAAGGTTACGATGACTACTTTCTTGTAGTTTCCGATTTAATGAAGTGGTCTGCAGAAAACGATATTCTCATGGGGGTTAGAGGGTCTGTTGCAGGTTCTGCAGCTGCCCACTGCTTGGATATTGTTGAAGTTGAACCAATCAAATGGGAACTTTATTTTGAAAGATTTTTAAACCCAGAAAGACCATCCCCTCCCGACATTGACATGGATATTCAAGATTCTCGAAGAGATGAAGTTATACAGTATGTAAAAGATAAGTATGGAGAAGATGCAGTTGTAGCAATTTGTACTTTAGGAAGATTAAAAACAAAAGCAGCGATTAGGGATGTTTCTAGAGTAATGAATATTGATTTAAAAATGGCAGATAGGCTTTCTAAACTTGTCACGGTACTTTTTGGAAAACCATACACAATTGAAAAGATGATGGAGACTAGCCAAGAGTTTGCTAGCCTCGTGAACTCTGATCCTCAGTTAGAAAAAATGACGGAAGTTGTAAAAAAGATTACTAATATGTCCAGGCATATGTCTGTTCATGCTTGTGGTCATTTGATAACACCAGGACCAGCTGTGAATTACGTCCCACTACAATACGAGACGGGTGGTGGAGAAAGTAGAGTAATGACACAATACGAAGGACCTTGGCTAGAAGAATTAGGATTAATGAAGTTTGACTTCTTAGGCTTAAGAACTTTAACCATTATTGCGAACACTATTAAATATGTAAAAGCGAAAAAAGGAGTCGATATCGATTTTTACCAAATTCCCGATCACGATAAAGGGGCTTATGATTTATTTGCAAAAGGAGAAACAACTGGAGTTTTTCAGTTTGAGTCCCCACCAATGAGGCAATATTTAAAAGATTTACGAGCAGAAAACCAAGAAGACTTATGTTTTATGGTAGCTGCTTATCGTCCAGGACCAATGAAGTACATTCCGGACTATATTGCTCGAAAACACGGTCAACAAAAAACCGAACTATTAATTCCAGAATTAGGAAATATTGTTGGAAAAACTTACGGTTTTGCGATTTACCAGGAACAGGTTATTAGAATTGCGGTGGATTTAGCTGGTTATTCAATGGGACAGGCTGATGTTTTGCGAAGAGCAATGGGAAAAAAGAAAGTGGATGTTATGAAAAAAGAAGAAGCAATTTTCAAAGCTGGTGTTCAGAAAAATGGATATACAGAAGCAGTTGGAACTGAACTTTGGAACTATTTATTACCTTTTGCTGACTATGGATTTAACAAGGCTCACGCTGCTGGATACGCAGTGCTAGCTTACAAATGTGCATATTTAAAGGCACACCATCCATTAGAATTCATGACTGCACTTTTACATTCAGATATTTCTGATATGGATAGAGTTGCAACAGACATGAGCGAAGTTCGAAGATTAGGTTACAAAGTTTTACCTCCAAGTGTAAATATGTCGAACGTAGATTTTACTGCAGAAGGAGAAGACTCAATTCGATTTGGTTTAGGAGCTATTAAAAATGTAGGAGCCAAAACGTGTTCGGCTATTTTACTCGAACGAAATGCGAATGGAGTATTTCGAAACTTTGATGATTTAATTGGACGAGTTGGTTTAGCTAATTTTAATAGAAAAAGTATTGAGTGCTTGATTAAAGCTGGAACTATGGATGAGTTTGGAGATAGAAATTCATTATTAAAAATAATTCCAGAGGTAATGAATAAATTTGCTGAGAAGAAGAAAATTCAAGATGTTGGACAAACAGATATGTTTGCAATGTTGGAGGATGAACATGATGAGCCAATTATTACAAATTATTCTGCAACGCCATTTCCACCAACTGAACCTTCAAGTGAAAAAGAGAAAATGAATTGGGAGAAAGAGCTATTAGGCTTATTTATAACTACTCATCCATTAGATACTTTTAAGTGGGTTACACTAACAGGAAGATACAATAAACTTTCAGAAGTTGAGCATATGTCTGCAGGACAAAAAGTTAAATTTTTAGCTTTAATAACTTCTTTAAAAATTACATATACAAAAAAAGATAATGCAAAAATGGCAATTATTAATTTAGAGGATTTCCATGGTAAATCCGAATCTGTTTTATTCCCAAGAGTTTACGAAAAATTTGCGCATTTTATTGACGAGTCGAGACCATTGATTGTTGAAGCGATGATTAATGAACGAGATGATAAAAAATCATTAATCATAAATTCTTTAGAGCATGCAGGCACTTTAATAAGACCTAAAAAGATAACAATAAATATTGTGGGTGTTACGGATCCTGGTGAATTAGCTCAACTTAAAAATTGCTTTTGTGAAGATGGTGCAACAGAAGTAGAAGTAATTTATGGAAGTAAAGCCAAACCTCTAAAAATCTCTAGAAAGGCAAATTTGGATGACATAGAAACGATTTTATGTTTGGAGAAGTACGTGAAGAATTAGTTATTGCTCATTTTCCCTTTTTAGGATATTAGCTTTTCGTAATTTAAACTGTATTTGTCATGGTGAGGCTTACTTTGTGATGGGGAGGTTCTCGAACCATGACTCTTTTTCTTATGCACAATGTTAAAAAACTACTACGTCTACATTCTAAAATGCACAGATAAATCCTATTACATTGGTGTAACAAACAACATGCAAAGAAGACTTTCTCAGCATATAAATAAGTCACTTCCTAATTGTTATACTTTTAATAGACTCCCTGTTGAATTAGTTTGGCAAGGAGTTTTCAATGATATTAGAGTTGTAATTAGTTTTGGAAAGAAAATTAAACGGTGGTCCAGAAAAAAGAAAGAAGCACTCATAAAGAATGATTGGGAGTCATTAAGTTTCTTTCTGACCATACAGAATTAGAAGGAATGCTCTACATGAGCACTCAAGACGGCGTTAAACACTTGAGATTCACCAGCTTCTCTGACGCCTCCTTCACTTGGGTCCTTGACCTTCAGGTTCAAGGCATTCAGGCTGGCGCAACATATCCGACTATGCGTATGTCAAGTCCCAACAGCGAAGATCAATTGCTGGATCTGAGCTACAACTTTTACGGTTGTAACAGAATTGCAGGTGAGGTTGAATTTGCAGAATCACCAGCCGACAGAATGATATTCACGTTTTCAGTGCAATGCGACATCTACAGTGAGATCGATCTTGCTGGAACATGGGACGTGACTATCGGACAGCGTCAACCCTAATCCTTTCTCTCGAAAACACAGCTATGCTGTATTTCGACTTGACCCCCACTGGATTTACAGTAAAGTTGCGTTCTCGAGCAAGGATTTTCTAAAAATTCTTCTTTCAAAACATATCTCTTCGCTAACTCTCACAAACTTTGTTAATATTACTTCGATATTTTAAATTCTCACACTGAAAAAATTCCTCTCAATCTCTAAAAACGCCTTTGATATAATAAATAATATCAAGACTCTCTTAATTTCACGACTTTTTTGGGGCAGAAACACTACTTATAAAAAAATTGTTCATGCTTCAATGATTGCAATAACTGCAATAATTTTTGTTAGCGGTATTGCTACAAGAATTAATTTGAATAGCTCTTCTGGAGTTTTAGGTATATCCACTAATGATGATGTTTTGAGTTCTGGCTCTACAGTCAAAGCAATAGACGCCAACGACTCAACAACAAGAGTTAAAAATTACACAGTAGTGCAAGGAGATAATATTGATACTGTTGCTACAAAATTTAAACTTAAACCCGAAACTATAAGGTGGGCAAATCTAAAATTAGTTGGACCATTTTCAAATAATCTTATTCCTGGGTGGGAATTAAAAATTCCTTATACAGATGGTGTTCTATATAGAGTTCAAGCAGGAGATACTATTTACAAAGTTGCTGATTCAATGAAGAGTGATATTTTTGCAATTTCAGAAATTAACAATCTAAGTGAGCCAGATTATAAATTACAAGTTGGACAAGATATTATGATCCCAGATGGAAGGCTTCCTGTTGCAGATATTGGAAATATTGTGACCATTACAGAAAGTAATTTAGTTGGAGCATTTGATGATCCTTTATCAAATCCTGCCTGCAATGGTTACAATTTTTACGGAGGGATTAATTCTTATCCAGGACATAACGGGGTGGATGTAGGAATCGCAGGTGGATGCCCAGAAAGAGCAATTGCAGCAGGAACTGTGTATTATGCAGGCTGGGAAGATATTTCTGGTTACACAGTAAAAATTGATCATGGGGGTGGAGTTCACTCGTATTATTACCATGGAAATGGAGAAATTTGGGTAAAGGCAGGACAATATGTTGAGCAAGGTACAGACTTAATGATGATGGGATGTACCGGGAATTGCTTTGGTACTCATTTGCACTTAACAATAAAGCTTAACGGAGAAATTATAGATCCTGTAGCCTATATTCCTTTTAAGATAAAGTACTAGGACTTGAAATACTTATTATTACGTGTAATTTACTAAGATGTGCTTAGATGATATAATCCTCTCGTAAATTATGACTTTAAAAGAGCCTGCCATGAGCGTAACGAGCAGAGCTAGTAAAGTCGAAGGGTGCCCGTAGCTCACCGTGCCTGACGGCAGGCAAGGTGGATAGATCAATCTCGCAAAGCGAGATTGTGGTGCTAAAATTAGTTCTAAAAAGAAAGAAACCATTATGTGCCCGTAGCTCAGTGGATAGAGCAACCGCCTTCTAAGCGGTAGGTCGTACGTTCGAATCGTACCGGGCATATTTCAAAAATTTGAACATTCTCTAATAAACCCTCATCTCCAACATTTGGTAACAATATATCCCCATGGTATAATTAAACATGGCAGATCTATTAATAGACAATCTAAATCAATCAAAAATCAATAGTATTTCCTTCGTTGTAAATAAGTTGTCACCTCTTGCAGGTGCTGAGAAAATCCAAAACTCACTGACTACAGTAAATGAATGCTTAGAAGACCCCATAATATTTGATAGAGAGATAATGGAATTATTATCAACACCGGAAATCTTAGAATCACTTGCGATTAATTTACCAAAATTAGATGAAATTGCCTTATCACAATTTCTCTACATACTCTCAGAATTTACAAATATTGCTGAAAGATTAAAGCAAACTACTAGAGATTTGGATTCTAAGCATATTTTATTAAAGTTACTAAAATGGGGAGCAGAGGATAATAGTTTCTCTGAAATGATTAATAACCTTATTTTAGGTACGCCAAGAAAGTTATTAGTTTTATTTATAACTGGTAACGTGGGAAGGAAACAGGAGATTTTCAGATATATAACACATTCACGTGGTTTCTCCTGGCCATTCGAAAACATTGAAAGAATTCTCGATATAGAGAAAGAGCAATTGGAAAAATTTTTTAGTGTTTTCCAAAGTTACTTCCAAATGAGTGAACAAGACTTCCTCTCTGGAAGTGATGCTGAGAAATTTGCAAGAATGGCCCTTGTGGATCTTCTTTATTTCCTAATTACAGAATATAGATTTTCTTACGAAGACTTGAAGAGGGCTGGTGCTATTCTAAGCAGCCTCAAAAACTCTGCCGTTTATATTAACCATGAATTTCGAACTCCTAAAGAATTTGCAGATTTAATAAGATTTTGCTTAGATAATCCTTTTGAGTCATCTCTGGTCGAAATGGCACATAAGCTAAACTCAAGAGACCCCACTAATGATTGGAAAACAAATTACAAAATCTTATTCAAAAAGACTCTAACGACTTCTAATAAATTTGACGCAATTAAATACATAGAGTTTACAGAAAAACTTGAGAAAGCACTAACTGATAATAAGGTTAAAGAATTCTTCGAGAGTAAAGAATTTTTTGATAATTGGGCAAGTTATAAACAAATAGTCTTAACTGCGATAATAATAATTGTTTCTAATAGTCCTAAAAGTTTAAATATAATTGCAACACAAATCTGTGAGATAGGATTTGAGTTAAAAGAAAATAATCCGGTTTTATATAAAGAAATGTTAAAAATTTTGGAGATATATGAAGGATCTACTAATTCAAGAATAGGCTTATTAATACTACTTATTAATTCCTATTCTCGAAACGACTACAAGTTCCCAATAGAAAAAGTTAAGCTTCTTGCAAGTAAATATCAGCAAAGGCTTGAAGACGTTGATTTTATAGTTTTTGTAACAGAATGTTTTGCTCAGGGTTCGATGCTAAATATGGAGGAAATAATTAAGGTTTATAACGATCTACTATATGTTACAGAGAAAGATCCCCAGCACAATAAGAATAACTTCAGTAGAATACTTAACATACGAATTCTTACTGCATTAGCTCAAACTGAAGGATTATTTCTTAATCATAGGGAAATATATGATGCACTAATAGCTGCTTCTACAGGGAATGATTTCAAGAGTTTTTCAAAGGGTTTGGAAGGCATTAACAAATTACTAAAACTTGACGTTTCTGAAAAAAATATTATTGAAATTTTTGAGAATCAGAGAATTAATGATATTGATGGAATATGTACAATTTGGGAATTAACAATAGCTACTTTAAATAAAGTGAATTTAAAAATATCATGTGACGTAACCACAACAAAAGTCAGCGAATTTATTGATAATTTTGGAGACTATATTTGCAATACAACAGTCGTAATGTTTCTAACTATTTACCTACCGCAACTTTCAGATATATTGCAAACTCCAGTTATAAGATCTTTGGAAGATATTCGTAAATATATAAATAACAAAGCCGCAGATTTTTTATTAGAAGATGGTACTACTTATATCCCAGAAAGTGAGTTAGAGAGAAAAATTTTTTCCAAACTTTTAGGCTTATCAACAAGTAGATATTCTAATGGAATTGAGGATATTTTAAAAGAGAAGCAAGAGAAAGGACCTGAGTTACCTAAAGGATTTGATAAGCCAGTACCAATTTATTTACCTGAAGTTAAGAATGAAAGGAGGGAGTTAGAAAAAAATGATTTAGAAAGATTAACGAACGCACATAGTAAATTATTTTGGCTTGCATCTTTTTTGGACACGACTGTTCCATTAAAGCTACAAAGCGACTTCGGGCATTTATTGTGGATGCTATCTAATAGAATAAATTATAAGCTCAAAAAAAACCTTCAGTTAGAAGATCTCATCAATCAAATTTTAAATGAATCTGGGAAGATAACAATTCAAGAAGCACTAGAACAAAATCCTAGTTACTTCGATGAATTTATTCTTAAATTAGTAAATATTTACTCTAAACAAGCCGGGGGAAGCCATTGGAAAAAAGATGAAGAGAGGAATGAGTTAAAAAATGTGATAAGAGGATTTGTATTTGTGAAATTAATCTATACAAATTTACTAAGGAATGACAAATTATACGAGCAGGTATTGAACGTTGAGGACCATACCTTGGTCAATATAGAAAGTGTTCAGAGTTTATTAAGAGTGCTTGCACATGATAAATTAGAAAACATTCTAGGGGATAAAAAGACTGGTAGCTTTGGAATTAATTCAAATGACGTAAACAAGGATAACTCAAAAGAAATTGATAATTTTGTTAGTGAAACATTTGGAATAGATACATCTAATATAACTTTAGATGAAAAAAGAGTTTTCTTAAATTTATTCAATTTTCAATCACCATACGATCTAGTTAATGAGTTAAGAGAAAAATATAAATCTACATATACTGAAAATTTAAGAGAGTATTGGATTTTCCCCTCATTAGGTTTTTGGAAAAAAGTTGCAGGAACTATCGGGAACGCATGTTATCAAGGGAAACTGGATGAAGAAACCCATGTGATTGCATTTACAATTGCAAGTGGTAAGAGCGTTAGAGATGCAATATTACAGCAAGACCCCAGCTTCAAAGATTCAATTAATAATGATTCTAACGTTATTCTAGATGAAGAAGTAAATGTAGAAGGAAATTATTTATTAATTTTAGATACAGTTTTTAACCCTCAAGAGCCCAGAATCATTTTAAGAGCGGTAAATCCAAATCAAACCTTAGAGAAATTTCACGATAACTACGATATATTTTCGGAACTAGTTAAAACAACCAAAGCCCAAAATATAATATATAATCCTAAAGGTATTCTAGGATTTGTATTTGATGGACCTATGAATGCTTCTACAAACAATGCCGGTACTTTTATTGCTATGAAAAAATACAAAAGAAACAAAGGGCTACAAAGGATGCAAGTTGACTCAGTCATAACAAATGTGAACGGATACGATATTTCTCAAACTACTTACTCAGTAGAATAAATGATAATATAAAATAATTAAACTCAAATTATGCTTAAACCACTCAAAGGAAGTTTGTTTGTATTAATATCAGCATTGATGTTTGCTTCTTATGGATTCTTTTCGAGATTCACGGAGAGTTATGATGTTTTCTTTCAGGTATATGTTCGATGTTTTTTTATAACAATAATCCTAGTAATTGTTGGTTTAATTAGAAAGGATTTTAAGAAGATTGATAGGGCAGATCTCAAATGGTTTATTACAATTTGTTCTTTTACAATATTTAGTGTTTCTCCTATATTATATGCATTTAGATTTTTAAGTTTAGGAACAGCATCCTTTCTATTTTATGGATCAACAACTATTTTTACATATATCCTTGGATTTCTATTTTTTAAAGAAAAACTAACAGGAATAAAAATACTAGTTTTAATAATTGCTACGATTGGCCTAGGTTTAATATTTTCATTCAATTTTTCTTCAGCATTCATTCTTCCTGCACTCATGGCTTTACTTAATGGATTTGCGTCCAGCGGGGAAGTTACTTTTACAAAGAAAGTATCGGAGAAATATTCTAATATTCAATTGGTGACCACAGTATTCGCTGCTATAGGTATAACTCATATGCTCCTTTCCTTAGTTTTAGGCGAAGTGCAGGATTTTACCTTATTAACTGTAAAATTCCCCGTGATTTTATTTTGGTCTCTAGGTTCTATTGCAGGAATGTATACGGTTGTGGAAGGTTATAAATTTTTAGAACCAAGTATTGCAGCAATTGTAGGGCTTACAGAAATTATATTTAGTTTGATATTAGGAATAATGTTCTTTAGCGAAGCGATTGAATTTAATACATTAGTCGGAGGTATTCTAATAATATTAGCGGCTGCTTTGCCTAATATTATTGATATTTACAAAGCTAAAATTAATAAGATTAGATAGAAATACTTGGAGAATCATCGTTTTGGATTTAATTAGGTAAGAAACAGCGAGCCCTTCTTAAAAGAAGGGCTCGCGTCAAGTCTTTAAATCAACTATTTATTAGAAAACCTAACCTGCATAGATATTACAAGAATTGCAATTATTCCAATCAAAGACAATAGAATAAAGTATTCTGGTATAGTTGCGATTAATGGGAAAAATCCTAGTCCAATTGCTATTACTGGTAATCCCAAAGTCAAAGTGAATTTTATACCTTGAGTTCTAGAAAGCAAATACATCATTAATCCACCAATTACTCCAAATGCTAATGTAAATGCTAAGTATAATGGCATGGAATAATTTGCAACATTCATACTTGAGAAAATATCGCTAGTAGGGTCTATCGTAAAGCTTGATAAGTAATGGAATAGTGGAAAGAATACTACAAATAATACTGTTATAAATAGTAAATCTAAACTTCTTAATCCTTTTGCGAATTTTGTAGTTAAGAATATTAATACTAACGCAAAGAATAAGTAAATTGGTGTCATAATTAAATAAACTTTACTTACTTGATCTGCTGGGTTAATTTTTCCTCCAACTTCTACGGAAATTCTTGGAGCAGAGTATAAGCTTTCTTTATTCCATGATAAAATTACGCCATTATCTTCGAATGTTCTATTGTCTACAGATAGTCCATCTAATACATTGTATCCTCTTGTTCCTTTAATTTCTAAATCAAATCTAAAGTCTTGAGCTCCTTTTGGATTTTCAAACCCTTCGTATTGGAATCTTGATAATCCAACAGTATCGTAACTTACACTTACTACTTTTTCACCTTTAGCTGGAATTTTACCATCCCATTTTAAACCTGGGTTTCCATTAGCATCTACGGATTTAGAAAGATCGTAAACTTGTTGATCTACTATTAATTTAGCATCACTAATTTCTGATGAATAAGTTCCAGATGGAAATGGGAAAAAGAAAGAAATTAAACTTTCTTCTTCTAAACTATTTTTTAAAGTGAAATCTGCTGTAAATTCTGTTTTGTATGTTGGTTGGTAAACTAGACCTTTTTTAACAAAGTCTGCAATTATTGTTACTTTTCCTGTTGTTGCAGAAATATTTGTATTTTCGAAGAATCGGGTTAATGCTGAAGAAGAAAATCTAAGCTCTTTATTTAGGACATTGTCCGTTGAAAGTGAACCTAAACTTGGAGCATCCTGAATAATTGGTCCATTATAAATTTGAGTGAGTTCACCATAATTTTGAACTGCTACATTTTGCCTAACTGACGTTACCATTACCATAATCATTGAGAACACGAAAACGAGAAACGTGAAGAGAGCAACTAACCATATCCGCGTATGTTTCCTTGTAAACATATAAAGAAATTAAAAAATAAAATTACTGATTACTAGGATAGTAGTGGGCGGTGTACACTACAAAATTATACCTTACTCAGTAATTATAATTCTTTTAGAGCTCTTTTAGCTTTTTTTAATACTCGATAATCAAACCATATTGATCCAAGGTGTTGTGGACCTATAAGAATATACCCATTAGGCTTAACAATCCTACGCGCCTCTTTTAAAATTCTTGTAATTGCTTCTTCAGTATAATGACCAATGACTGAAGTCATTACGATTACATCTACAGAATTGCGGGGATAATCTAAATGCTCTGCATCTCCAACTTTAAATTCTAAGCCATCTTGTTGTTTTCTCCAATTCCCATCAAATTGTTCCGGGAAATATTGTTTATCGATTCCGATCACTTTGTATCCTGCTCCTACCAAGTCAGCAGTGTTTTCACCATCTCCACATCCCAAATCTAATACCAAACCCCCATCTAAGTTCAGTCCTTTTATAAATTCTTTTGCATCACGAACTTGAACCCAATTGGCAGACATAAAAGGCATATAATCAATTAACGTTCTCCTTAATAGATTTCTTAATTCTAAATCTTCAAGAAAAAAATTTACTAACTGAATAATTTTTACTTTATCTGTAAATACTTCTATATCATCAAGAAAATCAGAATCTAAGATATGTTTTACCTTTAAAAGGATCTCGGGATTATTATCTATTAATAGAGTGATTACAGAGAAAATGTTAATAGAATTATCTCTTCCAATTAACTCTCTTTCATCAATTACTTCGTTTATAAATGCTAACCAATCAGGAGCTAGTTTTTCCAGTGACCAGATATCAACACCAACATTGTAAAGTTGCTGAAGGAAGGGATCAATCATATCCATTGGACCAACGCTTATATAATGTTCTAAAAACGGAAAAGAAATCTTTGTTTTTCTACCAATATCCAGGCCAGGACTAGCTTTTTCACCGGCTGATCCTAAAAGTAATTTTTCTAATGCTCCCATAAAAAAGATATAATAGTAGATGATTTTAGCAGTACTATTATATCTTCGCAATATATCGATTCTTATTCTGGGATATTCTTCTTTTTAGTTGCCTTTTTTACAGCTTTCTTAACTTTTGGTTGTTCTATCAAAACTTCCGATGAAGTTTGAGCTTCTTCTTTTATAACTGATTTAGTTTCTAGAGCAGCCATTATTTTATTAAGTTTTGTATTTAAAACATCAAATTGCTGCTTCATATAAGCTGTAGCATTTGCACTTTCGTCTCTGTTTTCGTTCCGTGGACTTTCTCTTCTTTCAAAATTTTGTTTTTTAAAATCAAATCTTTCCGAATTTTGCTCTCTGTCGTTTCCACCCATTTCTCGGAAACATTCATTACAGAAGATTGGTTTACTACCATTAGGTTTAAATGGAACCTCACAATCTTTTCCACAATTATCGCAAACTGCAGGGAACATTTGTCTATCTGAATTTCCTCTATCGTTAAAGTTAGATCTTTCAGAATCTCTTCTTCCATATCCACCACCTCTGTTGTCTGAATATCTATTTCCGTCTCTCATTTTGATTATCCTTGAAAAGTAAAATACAGTACCAGTATACATCATAGATGCAAGTACTCATAGTAATTTGGGAGTTGATGAGCTTTTGTGAGTTTATGAAGGTATTTTACATAAGCAAAATTGGGGTGGAAGATGGGATTCGAACCCACGACACCTCGCTCCACAGGCAAGTGCTCTACCACTGAGCTACATCCACCAACAATAGTACTGGGAAAGATTATACCATTTGGAATCGATGCATTACAATTTAATATAGAATAAATGAATTAGTAAAGTTTAAATCAATCTCCTCGTCACTACATACTTAACTGAACTCGATCTTCTCCCCATAAAGATTAAAATCCAAATAATGGTTCAAGTTATAAACTTGAACCAACGCGAGTAATCTTCGTCGTTTCTCCCGTCGTTTTACCTGTTTTCACCTGTTATTACAGGTTGGAGATACTTACTAATAATTAGTCATCACAGAGGACGCACAATTACTAACTATACGATTGGCAGAGTATTCCACAAGTGGGATTAGATTACTTTTGATATTTTCTTCTTAGACTGCTTTATCTTAATTTCTTTAATTGGGAGTACCTTAGAGATTTTATTTAATGAGGGAAAAACTGGATTCTTAATTGAACTGTTAGGAATCTCTCTAGAGTAGTAGTTGTCAAGATTTGCACTTGAGCTTCCAACCAAGTAGGGTGCTCTAATGACCTGAATATTATTATTTACGGGTTTTATTACTAGCATTTTTAGTTTTAATAATAATTTTTCTCCAACTTCCTTCTAACCTCACAAGCCTTGTATTGAAATTTAGATTCCAATCTCTTACAACCATTATACGGTATTTTGCATAATTCTCACTACTAAAATGTGTACTCTCAATCAAAGCGGATTTTATCTCTATTTCAACTTCCGGGCCGGTAACTGTAAGCTGATTCTGAACAAAGTTCATGGTTGCATTTATGACAACATCACTATAAGGTTGCTGCATAGGGGGTATATCTATTGGTGCAGGGACCTTCAAATAGTCTGTAGCATCTTTGTGACTTAGGAATAAGGCTGTAGGATCAAATGGAATTCGCACTTCTAGCTCTTTCTCAAAGTCTAAGTGTACATCCCACATAAGTTTTTCTAATTCATCGCTAGGAACTTCAATATTTAGCCCCAAAGCTTGTGCATCTTTTCTGTTTAATGCATGTCCGTGGCTGAAAAAACTCTTATTTAATTTCTCTGCAATTGATTTGGCTTGTAATTTACCTTCGACTTCTCCCATGTGCATTTTGAGTAAAATTTCTCCAATAGTTACAGATAACGATGAAGAGCGTTTAGCAAACCCCAGAGATGAAGGTTCTACACTTTCTCCTAATAGTTTGAAGGCAGTAGCTAAATGTGATTGCTCCGTCAGTCCAGCATCGTTTTTTGTGAAATCCAAAAATGACAAAATATCCTCATATGCAAATTGCTTCACTGTACCATCTTTCTGCTTAACAGTTATTTGCGGGTCTATTGGACCCAAACATCCATATCGTCCCATGATTATAGAATCAGCCCCAAGTGCTAATAGAGTTGCGGCACTATAAGCTGAATGGGGAATTATTACATTTACTTTTTCAAAATTCTCTCTCAATATTGACATCATTCTCAATGACACTAGAGGGTCACCTCCAAAAGACTCTATTAGAATATCAATCTCTTTCTTCCCGGCAATTTTGATTTGTTCAACTTGATCAATTAGTTCATTAATTGCATCACCAGCCATTTGTCCTACAGCTCCATCTCGCTGTGAAGTTACGTAGACTATTAGAGGTCTTTTTGTATTATTTTCAATTTCTTTGTATAGCTTAGATCTGTCTGAGAACATAACTAATTTTAACATAATAAGTAATAGACTTCACTTCAATGGTACTTATAGTCCGTGGTATTTTAGTCCTCTTTTTGAGAATATAAATAGATGCAAAGATCAAAAACATTAATAAAAATAGGAGAGGCTATTCGTAATTTACGCTTAGAAGCAGGTATATCACAGGAAGCGTTAGCGGAGAAAGCGGAAGTAGATAGAACTTACGTAGGCGGTGTTGAACGTGGAGAGCGTAATGTATCGATTCTTAGTTTAGAAAAACTTTGCAAGGCTTTGAACATAAGCCTACTTGATTTCTTTAAGCATATTAAATAATTATGAAAATTGTAAAGATAGAATACATCTCTGATATTGAGGACTGGTCAAAGTCTGAGGATTATAGATCTATCGAATCTGACATTAAAAAGGGTATTCAGAAAGTTGTTTGGCCAAAGGGCAGTGATGGTTTTTTTATTGATCCTGCAAGCAAAGGTAAAGGACGTGGGGAAGGGAACGGAGTAAAACCGATTAAGGAAACTTTTATAGAGCATTTGGAATCTCAAGGATGGTCAAAGGAGCTACGCATCAATGAGGACCCGGTAATCAAGAGAGGGCCACTTGATGCTGCTAAAATAACCCCGTCTGGTACTTTTGCAGTGGAATGGGAAACAGGCAACATATCCTCAAGTCATAGAGCCTTAAATAAGATATGTCTAGGAACTCTCAGAGGTAATCTTATTGGAGGAGCACTTATATTGCCCTCAAAAGCACTTTATAATTTTCTGACAGATAGAGTGGGTAATTATCCGGAAATCGAACCTTACTTACCTTTATGGAAAAGTATTCCATTCCCGAAAGGGTTAATAATGATTATCGTTATTGAGCAAGATGGACTAAAAGAAGGAGTAGGAAGAATCCCCAAAGGGACTGATGGTCGGGCCTTACTCTAGCCCACTCTGTATTTACCATTACTAATACCGTGTTTGTGTCTAAGTTTAAGAGCTTTTTCGGTGAATAGTGTGTTCTTCTCTAGCTCTATTTGAGCAAGTAAACTTTTGTCACTGTCAATATTTTGAAATCTTTCAATAATACTTTCACTAGTTGATATTTCAATACCAACCCATTGGCGTTTCTTTAACTCAGCTGCGATGTAGGTTGTACCACTTCCTCCGAATGGATCAAGAATAAGATCACCTTCCTTGGTAGAAATATCGATAATTCGATCCATAAGTTTTAGGCTCAATTCATTTGCCTCCCGATTTTTGTATTTCTTGTGTCTAACAACAGGAATATCAGTCCAGACGTCAGAAAGACTAAGGCCTTTTGGATTCAGTTTACTTTTATAACCTCCATAATCTTTTATCTCATGACCGCATACTGGACAAGTCTCAATGGGTATTCGTGGCGGAGAGAAAGTATTAGGCTTTCGTCCTTTAACAAAATATAAAAGTGAGTAGTGAGCGGGATAGAGTCTACTCTGGATTGGAAGCGAGTAGGTATTACGTATCGTTACCCAGTGACGAAAATTTAACTGTTTAGATACATAAGTAGCTAAATGAAAATTCCATTTCGGTAGGTTGTATAAAAAGAAGGAGCCTCCAGGTTTTAACACTCTTATGGCTTCATCAATCCATTTGTAACACCATTCCAGATAGTCTTGCTCACTCAGAGAATCATTTACTTTTTCTCCGTAATTCTTATTAAGGTTAAATGGAGGGTCAGCGAAGAACATGTCGATAGAGTTTTCAGACAGGTCCTTCATTCCTTTTATGCAGTCTGCATCGTAGAGTTTTCCCAATTCAGTTGTAAATATTTCTTCTGATAACATAAAGATAGTTTATCACAATGATGACTATAATCAACACCAATTTTTTATCAATTTGAAAATATTAGACAATATTATGCTGAGTAAAATTTGGAGTTATAATACTGGCGAAGTAGTTCCTAATCTCATCCACTAATGGACCCCATAAAAGATTAAAATTCCCCAAATAAAGGTTCAAGTTACAGACTTGAACCAACATGAGAAGCTACAGTCCAATAGAATTTATCTCTATAATGTGGTTATCTGTAATGGATAAGTACTTGCAGTTGAGTAAACAAGGTATAAATATGCAAGCAGTAAAGTACGAAGACATGGTTAGGAATCCTGAGAAAGCAATGAGGTTAATACTTAAAGATTTAGGTTTCTCTGATGTTGAAATTTATAAAGCATTGAAAACATTCTCAAAAGATTCCCAGGCCGGTAGTGCGCTTGCAAGAGAAAGTCTAGAAGATGTAACTTTTCCTCAGGAATCTAAGGATGAAGTTAGCAATTTGTTAGCAATGCATAGTGAGATAAGGAATCCTAACTATACAGTTCCAGGTACAATTGAGATCTAATTTCATGTATTATTTTGAGTAATTTTTAAAATAATTTTATGAAACCGCTACTATTTATTGATTTTAATGGAGTAATCTCCTATAACAACTTTTGGAATTCTATCTACTCAGAAGCACATGAATTATTTCCTAGAAGAAAAGAAATTAATGATTTCGTATTTATTGAAAGTAAAGACTTCGTTAAGGAATGGATGGTAGGAAAGCATACTTCTGAAGAAGCACATGATTTACTTAAAGATAAATTTGGAATAGACAAAGAGTATCTTTTTCAAATATTTCAAAAGGATGCAATAGATCTAGACGTATCTGCTTTGATAATGGGAAAATTGAAGAGATTAAAAGCAAAGTATAAGCTAATTTTAATAACTGACAATATGGACACCTTCTCTAGGTTTACATTACCAAACAATCCAATTCTAAGCGAAGTCTTTGATGGAATCTTTATCTCTTATAATACAGGAAAACTTAAGAAAACAGATAGTGGTCGAATCTTCAAAGAAATAGCACAAATATTTGATGGTGGATTAGATAAAAGCATATTTATAGATGATTCAAAGTCAAACTGCGATTTATTTGAAACCTTGGGCGGAAAATCTATTTGTGTGACTGGAGAAACCGAAGTACTTAAAGAGTTATCTAATCTATAATAAGTTTAAGTACTCTCTTTCTAGTAATATGAAAACTTTTAATTTTATTATATTATAAAGTCTATTAGCTTCTCTACCTGAACCAACGCGAGTTTTAAAATTAATTCCTTATGAATAATTTCGGTTATGTAGAATTAAAATTTACCTCTGATTCTATAAGACAATTAAGTGCAATTGTTGAGAATATTGTTAAAGAGGATCAGCTTTATTTTTCTGATGTTGTTCCAAGAATCCAAGGTGATGTAACAGATAAAGCACATCTGACTCTTTTCTATGGTCTTACAGATGCTGCTTTAAACAATCCTGAATTAAAAACATTTGTAGATAGTCTTGAAATTGAATCTTTAGAATTAGGAGAATTAAATCTACTTGAAGGTTATCAGGGAATGTATAAAGTATTGTACATTGAGTTAAGAGATGATACTAATTATCTAAAAGGCATTTCTGAAAAGATTATACAATTTGGTGCAGATGAAGATTTAGCTAAAAGAGAATTTAAACCCCATATTACACTTGCTTATGTAAGTAATAATTTTAAGATTCCCACAGATTATAGACTTCCAGAGACTAATCTTGGAATAGAAAGTGTAGAGGTAAGAAGTTAATTTAAAGGTTCAAATTACCATAACACCATGCCTAAGGCAGTCGAGAAGGCAGGCGGGGCAAACTTGAACCATCGAGAATGAGCTATAGTAGTTATTATTCGCTTTTCAAAATATAATACGTTGCTTTACCAACTCCTACAGGTGTAATCAGCCCAATATCTACCAACCTCTTAAAGTCCTGTATTCTTGTTGCCTTGGCTCTATCAGTAGTTCCTTCATATTCTCTCATTGTGATTGAACCATGTTCTTTGATGTATTCAAGAATTTGTTTGTGGTGAGGTTCAAGTCGCTCTTGATATTGTGGAAACTGGGATTTAACTCGGTTTAATTCATCAATAATCCCGTCGGTGAAGTATTCTAACCACTGGGTAAAATCAATAGTCTCTGCAATATCGTAATAATTGCCAAACACTCCCACATTCTGAAAATACTTAGTTACATTATTATTGTAATAATTCTCAAAGCTAAATAGTGGGAAAGTGTTGATACCAAGTTCAGCAAGTAAGGTTTTTGTTACCAATCTAGTAGTTCTACCATTTCCATCAATAAATGGATGAATAATGACTGCTTGTTTATGGAATAATCCTGCAATAATTAACGGGTCAATTTCGCCTTGCTTATCATTGATGAAATTTACAAGCTCGTACATCAAGGGTTCAACGTCTTTTGCATCAGGTGGAAGATAAACAGTTTCTCTTTTGACTGGGTCATTTACAAATACTGGTTCAGTTCGATATTTACCCTTATAAGGCTCACTTATTAAACTATCAATAACAATACTTTGAATATTACAAATAAAGTCATTTGATAATTTATTGATTTTTCCAACTCTGATTTGCTCATCAAGCATCAGCATTGCTTTGTTGTAATTTAGAACTTCTCTCTCAGTATCTCTGATATGTTCAGGCCGGGATTTGATAATTTTTTTCACATCAGTTAAAGGTAAAGGATTCCCTTCAATTTGAGTCGAGGAATGGGCAGATAATGCTCTTGCATCACGTTCCATATTCATAAGAACTGTGCTCGAAAGTACTTTGCTATTAAGCTCACCGATAATCTCGCCCACTTTTCGCATATTGGTAGCAAGTGTATTTGTTATTGTATATTTAGGCTTGAACATATTCATATTATAGTCGTATAATGGTCGTAAATCAAGGGGATTTATTATAGTTAAACCAAGATAATGGGACATTAAAGCAGTATTTCTCGCCATAAGCTACCTCATTAATAATCCTGCACTTCATCATTCTTTCTCATTTTCTACCCTTCTGCTATCATTTATAGATACATCTTAAAATAATTCCTATGGGAAAAGTAATGGCTGGTATGACAATTTCTTTAGATGGCTTTATGGATGCAGATAAAGTTAATCCAGATTTTTCTGAGCTCCTTGAGGCTCCTTCTTTTAAAGAAATGATTAAAGACACTGGTGCTGTTATTATGGGAAATAACACATATAATATGGCAGATCCGCTTCAATGGGTTAATGATGATTATGAATTTCAAGTACCTTTATTTATTTTGACTCATAATATTCCAGAGAAGAAACCACAAGGAAACGATAAACTTACTGTAACATTTGTAACTGATGGCATTGAGAGTGCTATTTCCCAAGCAAAAAAAGCAGCAGGTGATAAAATGGTTCAAATAATAGGTGGTGCAAGCACAATTCAACAGGCTCTTAATTCTGGCTTATGCGATGAACTAGGGATAGATATTATGCCTGTTCTCCTTGGCAAAGGACTAAAGTTATTTGAGAATATAGACACAGATAAGATAGAGCTAGAGAGAACTTCAGTAACAGAAACTACAGCTATGAGAACAAGTATTATGTTCAAGGTTACGAAGAAGAACCTTGGCGTATAGAATTATCAACCTACCAATTCAATCCCCAAGATAACAGCCAATTCTTCCCACGAGGACACAGTCTTTATATCACCATTTTGATGTTCTCCACCAAATAAATATAGAGTATTCTTTCTTACAGGGTTTGCTGTAACTTCCTCTAAGTGACTAAGCTTATTATCTATAACAATTTCTGCATTGCTATAATGAGGATATTTAGAGTCGGGCCCAACTTTAATTACAGGCAGATATATTCCATGCATTCTCAATATTTCTTCAGCAATTGTGCCTTCATTTATTCCTCTAGAAGTGACTATCGTTATATCGTAATGTTGCTTTTGCATTGCTTTAATAGTATTTACAGCACTTACACTTAATTTTAAATGCTCTATTTGCTCTTCTTTATCGTTGTATGCCCTTATTTTGATTTCAGAATCTACAACTCCATTATTATATTCATCAGCATAGTATTTTAAATAATCTTCTTTTAGAGAAATTACATCGTCAAAATCTATACACACCTTAATCTTTCTTTGACCTTCGGAACCTAATATTCCTAAATTTCTATAAAATGCTGAAGGATTCTCTAGTAATGGATTATACCTTCTACTTACAGCTGGTTTATCTTTAAACACACCAACCTCATCCCACTCAACAGGCAGAACAGGCATTGGAGTGTTTACATTTGTAATTACAATGCAGTGCAGTGATTCAACTCCTTTATTTCTCGCTAACCATAATCTGTTTTGTCCATCCAGTAAAATAAACATACCATCGTGAACTTCTATGATTGGAGGAGCAACTATACCAAAGCTTGTCTTAGTTATTCCACTTAATTCGAATAAAGGAACTTCATTTAATAATGAATTTAAAAAGTCGATATTTCTTTCTAAAACATAAAGAGCTGTCGGTCGGATACTGTTAATTGGAATATCAAGCAGAAAAAATTCAGAGTTTTCGTAAGGTTTTATTGTC
The DNA here is from genome assembly GCA_040006935.1 of Candidatus Dojkabacteria bacterium. GTDB lineage: Bacteria > Patescibacteriota > Dojkabacteria > J137 > J137 > JBDSRX01. The sequence goes on from JBDTVZ010000001.1 coordinate 190,796, forward strand.
TCATCACCAACAAGAGGAATGCTTCTCATCTTGTTTTTCAACTCTTCAGTTATTTTATGATGAGTTAAATTATTAAAAGACTCCATTTCCGAGATTTAAAAAATACCTCTTATGATAAAATCTTTTATTAAATCGTGATTGACCTATACTAGCTGTTATTTTGGACAAGTCTTGGACATAAATTACATAGATCTTTTCGAAGAAGATCATTTTGGTGATACTTTTAAAGATATTGTTTCAGAAGTGAATAATAACGAATCCGCTTTTGTGTATGGTGTTGCTGGGACTGGTGTGCAAACTTTACTTCAACAGATTTCTCATGTTTTAAAAAAAGAAATTAAAGTATTCCAATATAAAGCCATATTAATAAATGAAGATCCAGTTGGGATAATTAGCAATGACTTGCTTAAGTTAACAAATTCGAATAATTTAAATGACTTTATTGCAAATTTATCTGAAAAAATCTTAATAACAATAAGCGACATTCAAGATATAACAGCTATAGACGTACTCTTCAGTTTTTTAGAAACTTTACGGAAGAGCTCTTCGTATAAACTAGTTTATATATTAGGAACTGACCATTTAATCTTCAGAAGTGTAAAGAAAGTCATTCATAGTCAAACTCCTCATGCAGTACATAGATTAGGAATGTTCGATCTTAAAGGAACAATTAGAAATATTAAAATAAATAGCAACTTCTTTAACTATAATATTCCTGAAAAGTTATTTGTAAAGATTTATGAACTCTCAGGAGGACATTCAAGATTAACTAAATATATTTGTAAAGTTTTATTTCAAAGTGGATTTGATAAATTAGATGATATAGAGTTTCTAGCTAATAATATTTTAATAGAACCAATCTTAAATTATCTACTAGAATTAATAATTACTTTCAGTACAAAAGAGCTTATAGATCTAGGAATCTTAAAGGAAGAGAATGTTATTTTCTCAACACTACTTAAATATAAATTAGAGAACTTTGAGATACCTAACCTTAATTTAATTTTTAATAATTTAACTTCAAAAGAAGGCAAAGTCTTTAGCTATTTATTTTTGAATAAAGATAAAATAGTAAGTGCAGAAAAGATTGATTTTATATTAAATTTAGTGGGTTTTGAATATTCGTTATGGGCTTCCTATAAAGCTATAAATAGATTGAAATTAAAAATTGCTGAGAAGTTTGATCTGGTGAATATTAAAGGAAAAGGATATGTCTTGAAGAGTAAAGTTTCCTTACAACATCTACGTTGAGCTTTTGGTTATATTACTAATTCTAGAAAAATATGTAGAAATACCTATTTCTCAGTTTGCCATAATATTCGGTCTATAGGTCCGTCTTTTGACAATAGCTTTATATAATCATAAGACTGCTGCACAATTTTCTCCAGAATAGGAAGCTCTATATCGCTAAGTCGCTTTATGTAGATGCAATACCCAGTAGTAGTATGTTTACCTAACTTAGCCAGCAATTCTGAATATCGTGCAGTACCATCCATCATATAAATTGTAATCTTACTTTTTCTTGGATAAAAGCCAATAACAAGACCGTCTCCTTCGCGTCCGCTGTCGTATTTATAATGATAAGTATCAAATCCAAGAGTTCCTGCATTCCATAACTTTGGTTCTTTGCCACTTATTCGCTGCATCATTTCCAGAAGCACATTGCTATCTTTTGCAGTTTCATCATCAAGCGAAGCAATATAATCTTTTACTGAAGTGTCGTTTTTAGAAGTTGTTTTGTTCATAAGTCAATTTTACCACCTCAGGGCTGGGTATTAGATGAAATTATTTCACTACTCTCCTTTTGCAGCTTTTTCTAAATCAGCAACTACAAGTTTTTTCATTTGTAACATTGCATTCATAACTCTCATTGATGCTTCAGGATTAGAATTACCCATCAATTCTCCTAATTGTTTAGGAACAATCTGCCAAGATAATCCAAATTTATCTTTTAGCCAACCACATTGCTCTGATTCTTTAACTGCGGAAAGTTTTCCCCAGAAATGATCAACTTCAGCTTGATCAGCGCACTCTACATAGAAAGATATAGATTCATTAAATTTAAAAATTGGACCACCATCCAATGCCATAAATCTTTGTCCATTAAGTTCGAATATAGCTGTAATAACTTTTCCTAGCATTTCTTCTGTTCCAGGAGCTTCCATTCCTTTCTCATATCTCTGCATATTAAGTATTTTTGATTCTGCAGTTTTATTTGGAGCATCATTAAAAACAGAGATATAATAATTGATTGCTTCCTCGCAATTTTTATCAAACCATAACGAAGGAACGATTTTTTGCATAAATTTTTAGTTAAAAAGAAATATATTTAATATTAACATATTCCTGCATTATCTTAACCACCTGCTTGACACGACTCCAATCTCAACATAAAATTAAAGTAATAATTTTTATTTATTTGTAATGGAGATCAATGTTATTGCAGTTGTAGTATCAGCTTTGGCAGCATTCTTTTTAGGTTACTTTTGGTATTCAGTTATTCTTGTTAAACCATGGCAGAAAGAAATCGGAATGAAAGAGCAAAATAAGAATGTTCAACCACCAAATTTAGGTCAATTGTTAATAGGTTCTTTAATTTTAGAAATCATCATGGCAGTTGTCTTATCCTCACTCATTGGCAAAGATGCAGATTTAATGATAGGTCTTGTTAAAGGACTTGTCGTAGGAATCGCAGTAGCTTTAGCTTTTGGCGTAAATTATTTATTCGAAGGGAAAACTCTAAAACTTTGGTTAATAAATGCAAGTTATAACTTAGTTGTGTTTGCAGTAATGGGAATGATAATTGGAGCAATGTAAAATACGAAAGATCAGGAATTAATTTATTGCAAGATAGTAAATTACACTTGACTTGTATCTTAAAAGATACTAAAATCAGCGTAATCATTAGAGGGCATTGCACCACATAGATACGTTCTATCGTGATAGCACCCTCATTTTTTATGCCTTTCTAATTTTTGCCTTTCTTTATCTAAAAAGTGCTTGTATTTTTCGAAATCTTTCAAGAGGCTAGATTGTGATTTTCTATTGGGTATTATAATTTTTAATAATCGCTTTTCTTTCAGCATGTCTTCGATTAGGCAGTAGAAATCCCCATCTCCAGATACAATAATAGCTTGCTTATAATTCTTATATTGAATCTTTGCTGCATGTAAAACTAATTCTGCGTCCACATTCCCTTTAATACTTTTTTTACCGAATTTTATAGCTGGTTTATAAATGACGTTGAAGCCACACTTCTCTAAAAATTTATATAATCCTTTATTTTCTTCCATAAAACCTATAAAGACAAAGGCTTTTGAAATCCTGTACTTATCTTTAAGGAAGATATAAAATTTTTTGAAATCTAATTCCCAGCCTAAACTTTTAATACCTAAGTTCAGGTTTTGACTATCTATAAAAACATAGACTTCCTCTTTTTTCATAAATTAAAGATTTTATTATTTACTAAGAAAGAATTTAACAGTAAATTTATTTACAGTCAATGAGCATTGTCTGTGTTCATTATTTCGTATAGAAGTAACTGATCTTAATTCCCTTCCACATAACTCTTAAAGTTATTCAGAATTGATTGCCATCCTCCTCTCTGTACTTCTTCTGGATTTTCATTTTCCAAATCGAAGGTCACTTCGATTTTAGTTTGTCCATTTTCTTCCTTCATTGAAATAGCTACTTTTCTTTTGTCCTCACCATCCATAGTGTATTTTATTAAACTCTTATCTACCACCTCATCGTAGGTACCAGTAAAATCAAATCCTTGGCTACCGTCCTTTGCTTCCATTCTACTTAAAAATCTTCCTCCTGCTCTTAAGTCATTTTCTGCTTTAGGTGTATGCCAATCTGGGGAAGCATTATTCCACTTCATAATATGCTCTGGCATTGTGTAAAAATCCCAAACTTTTTGAATAGGTGCGTTGATAGTTTCATTTACAGTTATGCTTTTTGCCATAAGGTTTTATTAAAAGTTAATCAAAGTAATTTTAGCATTACTTGATTTGGTTCAGTAAATAAATCCTCATAATCATTACAGGATGAGTCATTTGTCATAGTTCAAACTTTAGGCATCACTTATTCTTAATCGGTAACGTAAACGAAAATTTTGATCCTTTCCCAAGTTTACTTTTCACTTCTACATTGCCTCTCCAATTTTCAACGTAAGATTTAACTAAGTACAATCCTAGCCCTGAACCTTGAGGGTTGCTAATAATACTTTTATCCGTACGGAAAAATTTAGTGAAAAGTTTCGATTGATCTTTTTCAGATATTCCAATCCCATTATCTTTTACACTTACTAAAATCATATCTTTTGCTCTATCTACAGATATTGTTACGTATCCTTTAGAAGGTGTATACTCTAAAGCATTTGTAACTAAATTTTCAATTACCTCGTAAAGTCTCTTCGGATCTATATTAATACTTGGTAAGTTTTTATTTTTTATCTCTAAATTAAACTCAATCTTCTTTTTCAAAGCTGGCACGCTCATTTCATTATAAATTTCTTGAATTAAATCTACAATATTTGTCGGTTTTGGATAATTCTTTATGCGACCTTGGTCTATTCTTGATATAGAAAGTAAATCTCCCACTAGAGATATAACTCTCTTGTTGTTTTTAGAAATAATCTCAAGATAATCGCAAGTGGTTTTGGGAGCGTTCTTAATGTAATCTTGTTCCTGTAAAGCTTCTAAGTACCATTTAGTAATTCCCAAAGGGGTTCTTAGTTGATGCGAAGCTATCGAAACAAATTCAGTTTTCATCTTATCAATTTCGCTTTCTTTTGTGATATCACGGAATACGTCTATTGCACCTAATATTTTCCCATCAATTATAACTGGGGTGACTGTGAGTGCTACAGGAAACTTTGTTTGGTCTTTTCTTATAAAATTATAAACACAATTAATAATAATATTTTTTGTAGAAGAAAGAACAAGCTGAATAGGATGTTCATTCGGAAGTATTGCTTGACCTTCTTTAGTTTCGATATCCCATACCTCGATATTCTTTTTCCCAACTACATCAGAAGATTTACAATGCAGCATGCGCTCTGCGGATTTATTAATTAATATCACCCTGGACTCGCTGTCAGTTACCACTACACCATCTCCTATGCTTGCAAGCATTGCTTCTGCCTGTATCTTTTCTTTCTCAATTTTAGTTTTAGCTTCTTCTAAGTCATCAACTATATTTATCATAGCCTTCTTAGTATCTTCTTGCTTCTTACTTAGATTTTTAAATTTTATGTTCTGAATATTAATCGCTGCTTCGGCAGCCTTTCGAATACTATTATCGCGAATATTGAATTCGACAGTTTCTTTCCCATCAACATCATAAATATGGCTGTTAAATTCAACATTAAGTACTTCTTTATTCTTGTTTTGAAGTTGAAGATCTTCTGGTTGTATTGATCTTTTAATTATCAATTCGTCAAACTCTTTTTTAGAATGAACAATGTCTTGAAAAGAGCTGATTTCCCATATTTTTTTCCCCACAACAATGTTCATAGGAAGATCTAAAAATTTTTCTATGAAACGGTTTATAGCAAGCACTTTTCCAGAAGAAGCTTCGATTATTAATATTCCATCGGTTGAAGTTTCAAATAATCTTCGAAAGCTAGACTCTGATTCTATAATTTTTTCTTGAATTTCTTTAGTGTTCAATAAAAAAATTAAAAAGGGAAAATTTAAACACTACCTGGAATTCTCAAGCGAAGAAAATCACACACTCTTTTTTGGCTTTAAGCTGATAATCGACTTAAGCTCCTCAAGTTCTTTTTTCAGCTCAATCATTTTCAATTCTCTTCCAACCATTGTCTCATTAAGTTTTTCCAATTCAACAACACGTAACTCTAATTGTTTTGTTTGATGCGCTACTTCAATATTTAACTTCCTAGCGTACTCTCTCAACTGTTCCTCTAATTCTTTTTGCTTAGTAATATCTTCCATTGCAAGCAGCATTATAGGGTTCTTCTCATTCTCCCTAAATATCCTTCGAGCATTAAGAAGCAATATCCTACGGCCTATCTGAGGGAATACATGTTCAACTTTAAAATCTTCAAAATATGTATTTTTAGGAAGAATATCTTCCAATAGGATTCGAAGTTTTGGAATATCCCATTGTCCATTTCCTAAATCATAAATTTTTTTACTTTCAGTTACCTCTGGGGTTGTTTGGAAAACTTTGTAAAAAGTCTTATTTGCAGAAAGCACAGCTAGATTCTCGTCTAAAATTAAGAATGGCTCACGGAGAGTATCTACAACAGTTTTTATATATGACCATGCAACATCCCATATATGATCTGCATCAACATTATCTGTTTTTGTGGTTTTGCTATTCATAAGTGGTTTACTTTATAGCAAATATAGGCGTTCGTTTTCTTGATTTCATTATCTATCTGCGATAAAGATTTGTCAACAAATTAAGATTCCAAAAACATATTTCAGCATTTGAATATGAGCATTGTCTTAAATATTTTTTATTTTTTTGATACATTAATTAATTATCTGCTAAAATTATGAAAAAAAAGTCTATGAAAACAACCGTTTCTAAATTTTTATCTAAGTTCAATAAAGCAAATACGCTATTCATAATAGGGCTCATTGCTCTTACAGTAATGACGGGTTATACGTATGGTAAACATGATCAGGCACTATATATTCCTCTAATTAGTAAAATCTTAAACCCAGATTTATATACAAGAGATGCATTTGCATATTTAATCAATAATGAAGCTGCAAGTTTTCTTAAACTACTAGCTCCTTTCTTTAGAATATTTGGGGTTGAAACAGGGTTCTTTATTCTTTACTACATTGGCTACGGAGTACTAGTTTTTGCTTCCTATCTCATAGGTAAGTTCATGTTTAATAATAGGAATGCAGGATATGTGCTTGCGTTATTAGTCATGTCTTCAAGAATGCCGATTTTAACTCCAGAAACATTCTTTGCAACAAGAGCTTTGATATTACCTCTTCTCCTAATAGCAGTTTATTTTTTTATAAAGAGTCAATATAAGATAAGCTACTTTCTAATAGGTGTACTTGCAAATTTTCATCAGATATCAGCACTTTCTTTATTAATAATACTAGCCTTCATACATCTAGCATTTATCAAAAGTATTGGAATTAAAAAAACAATAATGTCAGGACTACTATTTCTTCTGGGTTTTACTCCAACGATAGTTCAAATACTAATGGGAAATGGTACAAAAATAATTTTAACTATCGATGAAGGATGGTACAAATTTCAAAGAATACTTACAGTTGGCAATTATGGAATATTTTATCCAGAAGGCTCAGAAGCAACTGCAACTTTCCTATTTATTCTATTTGGAGCTTTCTCAATTTTTCTATTACTTAGAAAATACAGGAGTCTTCAAGAAGAAAAATATAAGCAAGCTTACGACAAATTAAGTCTAATGATTTTATTTACAATTATATTTGAATTAGTAGTTGCAATCATCTATCGATTCTATCCAATAGTTATACTTGTTCAATTACAACTTATAAGAGCTTCGTCATATCTTACAATCTTTTCAGCTTTAGGTCTTGGTGTAGTTATATATTTATTATATATAAATAAAAAGATTAATATTTTCCAAGGAATAGTATCGTTCATGCTCTTCTACTTTGGATTAGCCTTGCTAAGTGTAATATTTTTATTATTATGTGATCGAAAACTTATTCCAAAACTTATTACTTATATAATGATTCTTATAGGTTTGGCATCATTTGTACATACATTCCAAATAACAAGAGGTTACATATCTTGGGGCTCTTTATATAATGTAGACCAAAGTTTTATTAATTTACAAGATTGGATGAGGAACAATACTCCTGTTACATCTTTATTCTTAGCGCCAACAAACATAGACGATGTTACATCGGGAAATATTCGAGTTATATCTCAAAGAAATATATTATTTACTCCATCTGAATTATGGATGGATATTATATTTTACAAAGGGTATAAACCTTTAGTAGAAGTACTTGATGATATTTCTCATGGCAAGGCTACAGAATCAATAAACGAAGTAAATGGAGGAAAATTATTCTACGATGTAATGACGAAAAGTTATATTGATTTAACAGCTAGTGATGTTTTAAAACTTAAAGAAAAATATGGAATTGATTATTTTATAGTTGAGGCCAAATACAGGTACGACTTTAATGAAGTATTCTCAAATGATGAGTATAGGGTATATAGGTTATAAGTTATACGTTTTAGGTTATTCGCTCACTTCCTCTTAATCTTCCACTTCCACTAATCCTTCTCATTGACATCAAAATAACACAGCAGTAAGATAAGTTACTACATTGTCACTTTCGAAAAAGACATGAATAATACTGAGAAAATAAAGAGACTGAATTCTATACAGAAAATATCTATAATCACCATCGTAGGACTATTCCTCGTGGGCACTGTTCTATTTGTTATTAAACCAAATCTTATGCAACAAACTAAAGTACCTTATTCAATAGATATTCTTAAAGCAACAGTTGAGAATACATACTTCAGAAAAGTACTTTTTACAGGAGATAAAAGTCAATTAGTAGTTATGGATATTAAACCTGGAGAAGATATAGGAGAAGAAACGCATCCACATACAGAGCAAACATTATTTTTATTAAGTGGAGAAGGAAAATCAGTTTTAGATGGAGTTGAAAAACCATTTAAAGCAGGAGAGGTTGTAGTAGTAACACCGGGAACAAAGCATAATTTTGTAAATACAGGCAATGTCTCGCTTAAAATTTATACAATGTACTCTCCTCCTAATCATATCGATGGGCGAATTCATAAAACAAAGCAGGATGCTATTGATGATGTAGCCGACGAAGAGTTTGGAAACGAGGTTAAGTAATTTATTAATTCACTTGCAGTAATTGCTTTAAATCAGTCTCTATCTGGATTATACTATTTCCGAATCCAATATCTAGCAAGTAACTTTCGAAATTGTTTTCTAATCCAAACATAATCGCAAGTCCTAGTAGAATAAATAATATTATCAAATAAAATAACTTATCCTATAATATCATTTTCATCAAAGTAAGTAAGTTGTAAGAGTATTCCCTTCATGATATATTAAAATAAATTGTTTAAAAAATTCAAATTGATCAAATTGAAAAAGACAAGCATTGGATTTACTTTAATCATAGGGGCTTTAATTCTACTTCTTACTAGTCAGCAGAGAGTTTTTGGAGCTGATGTAAAACCAGATCTTCCTGATATAACAATTACTTCACCCATTTCTAGCGATTTTGTTGCAAATACATCTGTAGTTGTTACAGGGAAGTCACCGGTTGGAGTTTTGGTAACTGTAACTTTAAAATACGAAGGAGAAAGGAATCTTCTTAATTTGGACCCCCAAACAACATATACAGAAACAATTACAAGTGATCAAAGTGGTGACTGGGCATACGTTCCATCTAAAAATCTTGCAGCAGGTAGGTATTCAGTATTCGCCTCCTATATTAATCCAGATAATAACATTGTAACCACAGATACTATTAATTTTAATATCACAAGTACTGAAAACTATTTACAAACATTAGTACTTTTTGGACTTCCCACAATTGTCATTTTGTTATTCGGTTCCATTGGCTATAGAAATAGTCAGCTAATCAAGGCTTTGCAACGAGCACTTATTATTACCTATAGTGTTGTGCAACTTAATTCTAAAAAAATAGCCCTTAACGAAGCAAAAATGAATGCAATTCCAACTTCCCCAAGGATTCTACCTATAAATGCTACGGATACAATTTCAAATTCTGTTACATTAGAAAAGAATAGAACCAACGTCACTCTTAAAGCAGATAATGTACCAATAGAATCAACACCGATGATTATAAAACAAAAAAAATCTCAGAAAGATTGATTACCCCGTAAGTGGAATTCTTATTTATAAAAAATTTACATTTAATTAGTATTACTATAATTTTATCTCTGATATACTAACTATAGGTTATGCTTTTATACATTAACTCAGGCAGTTAGATAACAACAAGTGTTGTTTTAGTTCAGGTTTATAAATATAAGTAAGTTTATTAAATTTGGCTATTAATTCACTAACAAAAATATCTTTCCCGAAAATAGGAAGGAGTAATATTATAAAACTATTTTTAGGTTTTGTTTTGTTTGTAGCACTGATTTTAATTGCTGTATTTGTTTTGAATAAACAAACGCCACTTGCTCAGAAAACATACAGTTTTATACAAGACAAAGTACCTTTAAACTCTCTTTCAAAAGATACTACTAATTCTAATGAAACTGATAACTCTCTCGAATTTTCGCAGGATTTAAATACTTCTTCTTCCTATGTAAAAACAATTCAAAAAACAGATTCTGAAAATAACTACCTAAATCTAAATATTAATAATACTGCCGTAGGGGTATATTTGACTGCTAACGAGTCCAGCAGTGCAGTCAGTGCAAATCATAAAATTACTTATGAAAACATATATCAGAATGTTGATTTTGAGTACGAAAATTTTGTAGATCACATAAAGGAAACAATTTTTATTAAGGATGCTGCTTCACCAAAAGAATTCTCATTTTATTTAAAACTACCTTCTACAATTACATTATCTTCAGAAAGTGACGGTAGCATATTAGCATCAGAGAATGGCAATTCAATCTTTTATATTTACCCGGTCACAGCTCAGGACGCAACAGGTAAAGAAGTTAAATATGACTATACCTTAGAAAAAAATGAATCAGGGTATAAACTTAATTTAATACCTTCACAAGAAGTTGATTTTACACAATTAGTTTATCCTGTAATAATAGACCCTACTTTTACTTGGACTTTTGGTTATTCCTCAGACTATACGCTCTCAGACTCTACAAAGATTGAAATAGCTGCTAATGTGCTAAGGTTAAAGTTAAATGCAGGAACTTACGCTACAGATAATCCTTACGCAGTTACTAACAATCCAGTAAACTTTACAACTGTAAGCACGTTTACAGAAACATTAGGGGCAAACAATCAAGGCACTGTTCAGTATCAACTTTCACCAGATAAATCTGTTTGGTATTGGTGGAATGGCAGTACGTGGACAACCGCCTCACCTTCGAGTTTTGCTCAATCAAATACAGCAACAGTAGTGAACGCTCACTTTGCAGCAGCAGGAACATTAGCAGGAGCCGGTCCATTTTATGTAAAGGCATTCTTACATGCACCTACTAACACAACTCCGGTAGAATTAAGTGGCTTTACGGTTACTTATACTGGACCTACAGCACCTTCAATTACAACCGTATCACCAAGTAGTGGTTACACGAGTGGAGGTACAAATATCACAATCACTGGTACCCATTATGTTTTACCTAACTCGGGAGGAGATACCGGATGGGGTGCTGTTGCTGCCAAAACCCTGCCTACTGTACTTCAAGGATCTTCTGTTGCAATCGTAGGAAATAATATCTATGCTTTCGGTGGATATAGCACAGGTTACACAAATGTAATTTACACAGCAACGATAGCAGATCCTACAACCTGGTCAATAGTAGCATCAAAAACATTACCTGCAAACCTTGCATATGCAAGTGTTGCTGTTATTGGAAGCAATGTTTATTTATTTGGAGGATTTAATGGAACTACTGCTTCTACGGCAATCTACCGAGCCACTACTGCGGATCCTACAACTTGGACTACTGTTGCTGGAAAGACTTTACCAACAGGAACATATGCAGCATCTTTGGCAATTGTAGGTAATAATATTTACCTTTATGGTGGTAGTAATGCGACAGCTAATACTAATCTTATTTATACTGCGACAACAGCAGATCCTACTACCTGGTCCAATACAGGACATACACTACCATTTATTAGCGAGGCCGCTTCTATAATAACCGTAGGAAATACTATGTATCTTCTAGGGGGGAATGATGTCGCTTATACTGGTAGAATTCTTTCTGCATCTACAAGCGACCCTACAACTTGGACAAACACGGGGAAAACGATAGGCGGTGCAAATGGTTTCTTTCAGATTCAAGCAATTGGAGATTATATTTACGCCTTCGGCGGGTTTACTGGTTCGGATCTGAACGTAATTTATAAAGCCCCTATATCTGATCCCACTACTTGGTCCAATACCGGGTTTACTTTATCTACAACTATAGGAGTTTCACAAAGCGCTGTTATCAATGGGTTTATATATATATTCGGAGGTAATGTAGCAGGTGCAGTAGCAAATGGCATATACAGGGTAGCTATTACTCATCTACGTCCAAATGTTTACAATCCAACATGGCTAACTAACTGGTCTACAACCAGCTCGGATCAATCAAATGTTTATTTTGGAGGAGTGGCGGCCACCAATATTGTCTATGCAAGCACTACTTCCATTACCGCAACTACACCAGCTCATGCTGCTGGCATTGTAGATGTAGTTGTAACTAATTATGATGGAGAAACAGCAACTAAAACTAGTGGATTTACTTACGTCCCGCCGCCAACGGTCTCTAATATAACACCAACCAATGTTTTAAAAACAGGTGGCACTGTGACAATCACAGGTACAGGTTTCATTGCAACGCCAACTGTGTCTATTGGTGGTATAGCCGCAGCGAGTGTAACTTTTGTAAATAGTACAACTCTAACTGTAACCACAGCTGCTCAAACGGTAGGAATATATAATGTCATCGTGACTAATTCTGATGGACAAACTGTAACCTTTCCTAATGCCATTACTTTTACAGAATTACCGCCTACAGTCAGTTCCATTTCTCCGACAAGTGGTTTCACTGCAGGTGGAACAAATGTAACAGTTACAGGAACTAATTTTTTAGCTAAGAATACAGGCGGAGATGCAAGTTGGACCACTGTAGCCGGCAAGGTATTACCTAGTGTACTTTATGGAGGACAGATAGCTGTTATTAATAATAATGTTTATCTTTTTGGAGGACATAATGCAAGTGCGTATGTAAATACTATTTATACTGCAACAGTAGCCGATCCAACAACTTGGACTAACACAGGAAAAACTCTTCCAGGAAATCTCGGACTTTCTCAATTAGCTATAATTGGAAATAACATCTATCTATTTGGTGGATATAATGGCTCAGCAGCTACAAATGTAATCTATACTGCAACAGTAGCGGATCCAACCACTTGGACAACAGTTGTTGGAAAGACTCTTCCAGTAAACCTATATGGTTCACAGATTGCTGTAATTGGTGGGAATATTTATCTATTTGGGGGTAACAATGGTTCCTATACAAATGCTATTTATACTGCTACTGTTGCAGATCCTGTAACTTGGACCTTAGTAAGTGGAAAAACATTACCTGCGGCTTTATTTTCATCACAATTATTAGTAGTTGGGAGTAATGTGTACTTATTTGGGGGATTTAATGGAAGCGCAGACACTAACGTAATTTACACAGCCACAGTAGCCGCACCAACTACATGGACTAATACAGGTAGAGTATTACCGGGAATCCTTGAGTGGAATCAAGTCGCAGTTGTTGGTGATAATATATTTTTATTCGGGACATTTAATGGCAGTAGTGGAACAAATGCCGCCTATAGATCTACAATTGCGGACCCACTAACATGGACTACTGCTGCCTTTACAATTCCATCAAATATATATTTATCCCATGTTGCCGTTATCGATAATTTTATATATTTGTTTGGTGGTACTGCTCCTGTCTCGGGTGTAAAGAATGCAATTTATAGAGCTCCAGTAGTGCATAATCGTGGGAATGTTTCCAATGACTCTTGGGTTACAAACTGGCCAACTGTTGCATCAGATCAATCCGGCATTACTATTGGCGGAGTTGCTGTAACGAATGTTAATTTTGTAAGCTCAACGTCTATCACTGCCACAACAGGCGCTCATGCCTCAGGAGTTGTTGATGTAGTTGCTTTGAACTATGATGGAAACTCCGCTACATTATCAAGTGGCTATACATATATACCGCCGCCCACAATTTCTTCAGTTACTCCTTCAAGTGTTGTGAAGACAGGTGGAAATTCTGTGACAATAAATGGTTCTAACTTTTCTGGAACTCCTACAGTAACTTTTGGTGGAATTGCATCATCTAGTGTAACTTTTGTTAATTCAACTACGCTAAATGTTGTAACTCCAGCGCAAAATGTTGGAACTTATGATGTTGTAGTTACAAATCCGGATACTCAAGCAGTTACTTTGGCAGGAGGAATTTCGTTTACTGAATTACCACCTACACTTTCTAGCATCACTCCGAATAGTGGTCCTACAGGAAATGGTACAAGCGTAACGATTACAGGTACTAATTTCCTGCCACAAGTGCTGGGTACAGGCAATGATGGTGCAATTACAGTAGCTGCAAATAAGAATCTTTCAACCGATGCTTTAATCTTTGCACGAACCTGTGGAGACGCTATTAGTTATTCCGTTACAGCTTTAACGTCTAATACAGCAACATTATTATCTATACCGACTGTTGCTTGCTTGTCAGCTGGAGATGAGGTGTTGTTAATAAATTTACAAGGAACTAGTGCGAATAACGGGAACGTAGGGAATTATGAGACTTTCCTTATTCAATCAATAGCTGCAAATGTAATCACTTTTACTTCTAATAAAACTAAATTTTATGGGAATGCTTCCGATGATACAAATATCGGTACTGCCACAACAAATCAGAGGGTAATGCTACAAAGGGTTCCTAATTATTCAAGTGTAACAGTTAACAGTGGGATAGTTCTATTTGCTAATCCTTGGAATGGTATAAAAGGTGGAGTATTGTTTTTTAGAGTCACTGGTACAGTAACTAATAATGGATTTATAAGTATGGCAGGCAGTGGGTATCGAGGTGGTGCAGGAGCACCTGGTCCTTTCGCTAACAATGGTTATAACGGTGAGGGAATCGGAAATGCTAACGTGCAGAGCGGAGGACCAAATGCTGGAGGTGGTTCTGCTGGTTTATACACAGGGGCAGCATCCGCAACTGGTGGTGGTGGTGCCGCGTATGCAACAGCTGGAGCTAATGGAGTTGGTAGTGCCGCGAACGATGGTCAAGGCGGTTCTACCTATGGTACTGCTGGTTTGGATAAATTATATATGGGCTCAGGTGGTGGAGGTGGTTCGAGTTGGGTAGATGGGACAGGAAGTGGGAATGGTGGTGCTGGTGCGACTGGTGGTGGAATTGTTTGGGTGACAGCTAATACAATCAGTTCTTCATCTGGTGCATTTTATGCTTATGGTGGTGCAGCAGGAGCAGGCGTCGTTAGTGGCGCAGGCGGAGGGGGGGGAGCTGGGGGGTCTGTTTATATTGCTGGTAGAACAGTGAATGTCAGCACTACGCTCAACTTTGCAACTGGAAGTGCAGGTGGGACTGGTTATGGTGGCTTTAATGGTGGGCAGGCAGGACTTGGCCGTGTAGCAATTTATTATAGCGACTCTTTCGCTGGGAATTTCAATCCTACTCCTCTGATTACTCAATCCACTGTTGGTTCATTAAGTAATTCTACTATCAGTATTGGCGGTAACTTAGTGACTCGATTATTCATTTTAAATTCAACTACTGCAACCGCTATCGCCCAGACACATTCGGCTGGTGCTGTAGACGTAGTTTACACTGCTGGTGATGGTCAAACTGCGACTTTAGTTGGAGGGTTTACATATCTTGCCGCCCCTACTGTCTCTAGTGTAAGTCCATCCAGTGTATTTAATGATGGAGGGAAGGCGATTACCATTACTGGTACAAATTTTAATGCTACACCAACTGTAACTATCGGAGGGATCGCGGCAACAAGTGTGACTTATGTAAATTCTACGACGCTAACTGCAGTAACACCTGCACATGCATCTGGAGCATTAAACGTAGTAGTCACAAATCCTGATGCACAGTCTGGAACTTTAACTAATGGTATTACTTTTACGGATCCTCCTGCAGCAGGAACTATATATAAATTAGGTTTTAATGATGTTAGTCTAACTCCATTACTTATAGGGCAAAAAAGTGGATCTATAATAATTAAAATTTTAGATTATTACGGAACTCCTGTAAATGTAGCGTCAAATAAGACAGTCTACTTAAACTCAGATTCCTCCACGGATACATTTTATGATGTTAGTAACAATGTTATTACAAACATAGTAATTCCTACTGGTTCATCACAACAGCAGATTTTTTATAAAGATTTGAGTCCTGGAACTCCAACTATAACAATAAGTGACAATCCGTATCCAGATTCACCGGATGCTGGATTAATTAATGATACTCGAAGCATTACAATTACAAATGGTAATCCAACAAAGATTAGTTTAAGCTCAGGTGGATCAACAATGGCGGTTGATGTCCCTCAACAGATAACGCTTACATTATTAAATGATTATGATCAAGCTGTACCTACCGGTAGCACTATTGCAGTAACTCTAGGTTCCTCCTCAAGTGGAGGAGTGTTTGCTTCAACAATTGGAGGAACGTATAACCTCACCTCAATAAATGTAACTAATGGTAGTTCATCCACAAGTTTTTACTATAAAGATACTGTAAGTGGAACTCCTACAGTTACAGCTTCTAGGAGTGGTTTTACTTCGGGAACAATTAATTTCACATTAACAAGTGCTGGAATTTACAAAATATTATTTAATAATTCCCCTTTAACAGTTGCGGCTGGAAATGCATCAAGTGTTTATACTATTAGATTTCAGGATCAATTCGGAAATTACACAACAACAAGTTCAGGATTAACAATTAATTTAGCAACTTCAGATAATACGAATGGTGCATTTGGATTATCTTCAAGTGGACCATGGACAGCAACTAGCGTGTCTGTTGGCTCAGCTTCTTCACAAGCAAATTTCTATTATAAAGACACATTAGTTGGTAGTAAAACTTTGACGATCTCTGCAACAGCACTTGTGGGAGATACTCAAAGTGTTACTATCATTGCTAACACTGCACAAACAATGCAGTTCGTTCCTAATACTTCACAAACTATTGTGGCACAAGTACCATCTTCAGTAATTACAGTATCTCTGTTTGATCAATATGGGAACGTCGCGCAATCAGTCGGAAGTTCTCAATTAAATTTAACAACTAATAGTTCTAATGCAGAATTCTCTGCAACAAGTACTCCTTGGACACCTATTACTTCTATAACGATTGCTAATAGTGCAAGTCAAGCTAGTTTCTATTATAAGGATTTCATAATCGGAACTC
Organism: Candidatus Dojkabacteria bacterium; assembly: GCA_040006935.1. Classification (GTDB taxonomy): domain Bacteria; phylum Patescibacteriota; class Dojkabacteria; order J137; family J137; genus JBDSRX01. The sequence continues at coordinate 207,962 of JBDTVZ010000001.1, forward strand.
CTACAATTACAGTAGCAAGCAATACTTCCGCTTATCCACAAATTCAAAAACAACATACTATAACAACAGGAGCAACAACAAAATTACTAATTACTACTTCATCACAGAGTGCATTTACTAACACACCAACTGGAATAATTTCTTTCTATACTAGCGATGCCAATAATTATCAAACTCAGTTTGGCGTAGATTCGGTAGTTACAGTTAACAGTGGAAGTGCAGGTGGAAAATTCTCAATTGATAGTGGATCTAGTTGGTTAGCAAGTCTTACATTTAATATTTCTGCAAACACAAGCACTTCTAAAAGTTTTATATATGTAGATTCAAATGCAGGTAGTCCACTAATTACTATCAGCTCAAGTGGACTAACAAGTGCAACTCAAACGCAAACAATTACTTCAGCAAGTATTCAAAAACTTAGTTTTACAGGTAATAGTACAGTAGTAGCTTCTGTTCCTGTAGCTTTAACGATTCAAACTTTAAATAACTCGGATCAAGTTGTTGCATTAGCAGCAGATACTATATTTACATTACAATCAACACAAGGCACTGGTCAATTTTCCTTAACATCCAGTCCATTTACACCAGTTACAGAAGTGACTATTTCTCAATTTCAAAATCAAAAAGTTGTTTACTATCAGGATACTATTGCAGGGTCTGTTACATTAACGGTAGATGAGAAAGTAAGCCAAGGTTGGACGGCAGGAACAAAATCAATTACTGTACTTGCAACAGATTATTATAGAATTACATTGGTTCAAAAACCTACATCAGTTGTTGCAGAAGCAACTTCCACTGTATTTACAGCACAGACATTAGACCAATTTGGAAATGTAGTTTCTACAGGTTCGAGACAAATTTATGCTTATGGACCAGCTAGTGGAGAATTTAGTCTTGATGGTAGTAGTAATTGGACTTCTACTACTTTAGGAATAACTCTTGCAGATTCTGCAACATCAGGTAGCTTTTATTATCGAGATAATGTACTAGGTACAAAAACAATTACAGTATCGGACCAATCAAGTTTGGATAGCCCTGACATTGGTAAATTAAATGCTACTGCAAGTGTTGATGTATTGGGGCAAACACCAGTGGCATTGAGAGTTACAAGCACTGCATATACTGGAGGGAATAAAGTTACTGCTGGTACTTATACAGGAGCAATTACAGTACAAGCATTTAAAGCTAACGATACTCCTGCGATTGTAGGTTCACCTTTCCAAATTAATTTTGGTACAACTCCAAGCTCAGTTGGGAAATTTAGATTAACTCCTAGCGATTTGGATGCCGAAATAACACACGCTTCCATTAGTACAGGAAACACTTCAATTACAATTTATTTTACTAGTAATGTAGCAGGCACTCATTTAATGAACTTTACTGGTTCTGGAGTTACCTCAGATAGCCAACAAGTTGAATTTGCCTCTGCAGTTAGTACTAAATTAGTATTCTTAACATCACCAGGTTCGTCACTTGCTGGAGTAGAATCAAATCAAATGCGAGTTCAATTACAAGATCAATTTGGGAATGCAGCAACAAGAGGAAGCGACTTAGTTGTCAGTCTAACTTCTACAAGCGTTGCGGGGAAATTCTCATTATTAAATGTCGGTAGTTGGAGTGATATTACTCAAGCAACATTAACTACAGGCAATTCGGATTTATACTTCTATTATAAAGACACACTTGTGGGAACTCCTACAATTACAGCTGATGAGAATCCCGATATTGGCTTAACTTCAACCTCACAAACTTATACAGTAACAGCTGGTAATGTTAATTCAGTTGTATTTACAAGTAGTAGTAATACACTGCAAGCTGGCCAAGTTTCAAATGTTATGAATATTTTATTAACAGATGCCTTTGGAAACGCTACTAATACCACATCTACACTGCAACTTTATTTATATTCCAGTTCTAATCAAGGAGCCTTCTCAGCAAGTTCTGGATTCGGTAGTACTATTAATAGTATTACAATTAATTCAGGTAGTTCTACTGGAAGCTTTTATTACAAAGATATACAACAGAATAGTCCGACAATTACTGTGAGCGATTTTTCAACATTGGATACTCCAGATGTTTCTATAGTAAATGCTACACAAGTCCAAACTATAACTTGGGGAAGTGTCACAAAATTACAATTGGATAACGCTGCTTCATCTATTCAAGCAGGTGATCCTAAGCTTTTGCAATTAAGATTAGTAAATGGATACAATATAGAAGTTCCAACAACCGGCTCGCTAACTGTTTACTTCCATTCTACTTCTGGGACGGGCTTATTCAGTTTGACAACATCATTTAATCCAGGAGATTTAATTACTAATTACAATATATCTGCAGCTGGCACTGGAGTAGATGTATATTACAAAGATACTAGTACAGGCAGTCCAACAGTTACTATTTCAGATGTGTCTACACCACCAGAAGCCCCTGATACAGGAATTACAAATGCAACACAAACATTTACAGTTCAATCGGCAGCGTTTGCAAGAATAGACTTTATCAGCTCTGCACAAGGTTTAGTTGTAGGACAAACTTCAGCACAAATAACTGTACAGTCGAGAGATATTTTCGGTAATGTAACTGTAGTTGACAACTCAACACCTCTTTATCTTTACTCGACTTCTGGAACAGGACAATTTTCATTATCAACGGATTTTTCTGCTCCAAGTCTAATTACTCAAGGAACGATAAATGCAGGAGCTTCTACAATGAGTTTCTACTATAAAGATTCAACTTACGTTTCACCGGGTTCCTTCCCACATGTTAAGGTAAGCAATCAATTCCCAAATCCCGGAGTAGATGATCAAATAATTGATGGAGAACAAATAGAATCTATTACTGCAGGTAGTATAAGTAAAATGGTTTTAACACCATCAACTAATTTAGGGACTATTATTGCTGGTGGACTACCTACAAACGTAACTGTTCTTTTCGAAAACCAATATAATATCGAGATTCCACTTACAACTAATCCAACTATATATTTATTCACTACATCGAGTGGAGGACAATTTGCAACATGGAATGGAAGCAGTTGCGGTAGCTTTGGAATAACCTCAGTAAGTTTAAATAGCCCTAATTCAAGATTTACTTTCTGTTACAAAGATAGTGGTTCAGGATCTGTAACAATCACAGTATCTGACACTTCAAGTTCTGCACCAGATACCTTATGGACAAATGCAGTTGGGACAGTAACAGTAGATCCCGGAACAATAACTCAATTGGCTTTTTTGAACTTAACAAATATTGATATTATTGCAAGGCACCCATCATCTGAGATCAAAATTGAAACTCGAAATATATATGGAAATCCAACGAATGCTTTATCAGCAGTAACAGTAAATTTGAGGTCTACTTCGGCTACAGGTGAATTTGGTTCATCGCCTAGTGGTCCATGGGGAATTAGTTTTATAACTGTTTTGACCGGGCATAGTAATGCATCTTTATATTATAGAGACTCAGTTGTTACGAGTTCACCCTTAACTATTACAGCAAGCGATAACCTCCCCGTTACCCCAGATACAGGTTTAACTAACGCAACAATAACATCAAATATTTTGGCTCAAACATTAAATAATTTCCTAATATCTAATATTACAGATCCAATTGCACTTGGCAATCCAAGTAATGTTACTGTAACCGCCAGAGATTCGGGGAATTTTTTAATTGATTCTTATACTGGAACAGTCACATTTAGTTCTCTAGATTCTGGAGCAATATTACCATCGAATTATACTTTTGTTGCTGGAGATAATGGAACAAAAACATTTACTAATTCTACTGCATTTTCAAGCACAGGAGAACAATGGGTACAAGCAACTGATGGAGCAATTACAGGAAGGCAAGATAATATAACTGTTACTACAAATTCTGCAGGATCTGTTGCAAAAGTTATATTCATAGGAATGTCACCTCCAATAAGTATGAGGACAAATACTGCATCTGTTCCAATTACATTACAAATACAAGACGCAAGTAATTTGGGTACAAATGCAACAACAGGTGGCTATCCTATTAGATTAACTTCCACATCATCTGGTGGTGAATTTGCAACATCACCTAGCGGTCCATGGAGTGGTCCAGGATTATTTAGTATCAATGAAAATTTCAGCTTTTTACATGTCTATTATAGAGATAGTAATGCCGGTACTCCAACTATAACAGTATCTGATTGGGTTGGTAGTAGTGATAACTCAGGAATAACAAACGATACATTAGCAGCAATCGTTAATACTTTACAAATTGGCGTAACTACAACACTACAAGTAAACAATAATTCACACAACTATGTTAATTCGCCAATTATATTTGGAAGAGACGAAGCAGGTTCCTATTCTGCAAAAGTTGATTTCCAGATTTCTACTAGTGACCCAGGTTCTGGTCAAGCTCAGTTATCTGATCTTGATATAAAATGGAGAGATCCAAGCGGTAACATTGTTAGTACGGCAACCCCAACTAATGTAAGTTCGTACCAATTTAGTGTACCTGCTTTCCAAGGAACTGTAGCCAGTGGTAATTTCACTTTAGATGTAATAGCTTCTGCTGGAGGATTTAATTCTGAAAGCATAACCAATGTGCCAGTTTCTGGTTGGAGTACAGAAATATTATATGATGAGACAAACGCATCTGTTGGAATACCTCTATCATTTACTATTAATACTAAATTTAATGGAGTTGCAGCAGATCCGGAAGATTTCACAGTAAATTTCAAAGATAATAATGGAAATAATGTGAGTGGCGCACAGTTTACACAGAATAAAGCAGATTTAACTAGGACTACAACTGGTGTTTACACAGGGCAATTTGATACTCTTAACTTAACTCCTAATGTTGCATATTATTTATACAACAGAGTATTTGATAGCACTGGCCAAACACTAGCAGAAGATAATCATCATGATATTTTCTTTAATAATAATCCTTTACTAGCACCTAGGAACTTCACAATAAGTAAAACTGTAACTTCTACTGCTCCCGCAGCTGAAACTTACGACTTACACTTCACTTGGAGTAGTGCAGTTAATGCTAGCAAATATATTTTGTATCGAAGTAGAGATAAATTTACACAGCTATATCAAGATCCTTGTACTATTACTCAAATAAGAGGCAACCATCGAAATGGCGATACTGGAGCAACAGCCCCACTTTGCGAAACAACTATTCAACAGCATGTAGGCACAGATGATTCTACAGAATGGGTAGCAATGGCTACAATCAATTCACCAGGAACTAGTTACACATTACCATGGTCACAAATACAAACTGATCTTATCGGTGATACCTATTATTATGTAATTAGATCTGAGAGTGGTCCAGTTGATAGTGCATATTCAACAATGGCTTATACAAGCAAAAGTAGATTTAATGTATCCACAGTTGGTAATGTAAATTGGGTTTCAATGCCATTTAATTCTCAATATAAAAAGGCTAGTGATATTGTTGTTGAAGTAGAAGGGAGTATTACAGGTTCCGTTGGAAATCCGAGAAATAGGAAAATTAATAGCATTTCTATTTGGAATCCTATTACTCAAACTGCCGGATCAGTATTTAGCTATAACACTGGGACTAATATTTGGACTGGAAGTGATTTTAACATTAACCCTGGAGATGGACTAAACATTACTCTCTCAGGACAGACAAATTCATTTGATTTCTTAGTTAGCGGTAATGATACTATTAATACAAGAACTCTTAACTTCAATAGTGCACCAACTTCAAACGTAAACTGGATTTCAATGCCATTTACAACAAAGTTTAGAACAGCAAGTGAAGTTGTAACTGATTTGGAGGGTGGTTTAATCGGATCTGTTTCTGTATCAAAGGATAAGAAGATAAGCAGCATATCACTCTGGGATCCAACAGTTCAAGGGTCAACAAAAATTTTCTATTATAATACTAATTTTAATATTTGGACTGGTGATGATTTTACAATTACTCCAGGTTCAGGTTTAAGTATAGTATTATCAGGAAAAGGATTTAATAGTTTTGATTTAAATCATATTTTAGTAATAAATCCATATTAAAGATCGAATAAATTTATGGAAACAAATCAAAAAAACTCATATCTAAAAACTTTGCTACTCTTTGTATTTGGATTTCTAATAATATCTTTAGTTCATCCACTAAAGATAATAGCTATTATTCCAATGTTCCAAGCTCGATCCGAAGTGTATGTGTTTTTAGGAGGAGTCAAAGCAACCGGATCCACAGATGTTAACGCTGCAAATAGATCTGCAGAAGGACTTAATTATAGAGATAATATTGTAAACGAGAAATCTCATGAAATGAGAAATAACTATACAGCACCAACTGCACAAATTCCTGCTCTTTATAATAACGACTTAGAAGGAGAGTGGAATACACCAATAAATCCAAATGTTGATCAAATAGTTTATGTTTGGGAGACTAGAAACGGAGTCAATAGCTGGAATGGACCAACATGGGTTGCGGGATTTAAAGGAATAATCTCGCAAGCAGAAGTTACACAAAATTATAAGTCTGTGGATTCTTTTGTGATGGAACCAGTTCCTACTCCTGTATTTCAATCTTCTACCTTCAGTTCAATTACTTTAAGCTGGAATGGTTTGTGGGATAATAGTCAAGGTGCGAATGGAGGTGTTTCAAATAATACCGTAACAGGTTATACAATATATAGGAGTGTTAACGGAGGAGCTTATTCATTACTAACTTCTGTAAGTCAAATTGCTGGAGGACTTATTAGCTACACTGACAATACAGCAACACCAAGAAATAATTATAAATATCAATTAGGGGTAAAATTTTCTTGGACTGCAAATCCATTAGGGTATTATGAATCAATTGGTCGTGGACCAGAATCTTCTGATATGGCTACTTTAGTTCCAGAACCGGATAGAACTGTTATTTTAGGCACAGCTCAAAGCATTGTTGCAGGTAATAAATCTGCAGTTCGAACTTTAGAAACAAGAGATTCATCTGGTAATACAATAAATGTAACTAGTGATACAACTATAGATTTAAGTTCGAATTCAACAGGTGCTAATAAGAAATTTTATTCCGTAGCATTAGGAGCCTGTACTAATAATGAAATAACATCTGTACTTATTCCAGATGCAACTTCACAAGCACAATTCTGTTACTATGACGAGAAAACTTCACCAACTACTTGGACTTTAACTACTCATAAGTCAAACCCTAGTGCACCTTCTTGGAGTGATGGAACACAGGTAATAACTGTTACCCCAGCAGCATTAGCAAGCTTTAACGTTTCAATGAGCTCACCTCAAAAGAATAGAGCAGTATTTACTGGAATTAATACGGCAACAGCAATTGATCTATACGGAAATATAAAAACAAATTTTGATGCATCAGCAAATAATGTAACAGTTTCCTCTAGTCCAGTTGGGCTAACAATTGGTGGACTAAATGGTGGTTCTAGTAATTTACTAAATCTTGCAGGAGATTTTACTAATGGAGTTGCGAATCTAACAGGCAGACTTGTTGTAAGTACATCAACAATTGGATCTTATACTTTCACTCTAAATTCTGCAGATGCCAAAAATGGCACTAGTGGAGGAGTTTCAATTACGGCAAGTGATTTAGATCATTTTAGCTTCAGCTTGAACACACCTCAAAAAGTTGATGCAATCTTTACAGGATTAAATACTCTAAGTGCTAGAGATATTGATAATAATATTGTGACAAGTTTTGATGCTTCACTTAATAATGTAACTATAACCGAATCACTTGACTCTGGCACAGTTTCTGGACTTGGTTTAGGTGCAAATAATATATTAAATCAAAGCTCTGATTTTACTAATGGAGTTGCAAATTTAACTAATAAAATAAAATATATTGGTGGAGTAGGATCACATATATTCAAAGCTACATCTGGTGCAATGAATGTTAATAGTAACTCAATTGATTTCACAAATGGAACTCTAGATAAATTTGCATTATCTTTCAATTCACCACAACAAAATGATACTGTCTTTGCAAGTGCCACAGTCACAGCACAAGATAAAGGAAATAACACTGTATTGGATTTCGATGCTTCTGCAAACAATACAACATTAAGTGTTGACGCTGGAGTAATGGCAATTAGTGGGAGAGGTAGCCCAGTTTTAAATCAAAATACGGATTTTACGAATGGAGTTGCTACTATTAATAATGCAGTTAAATTTACTGGAACTATTGGTACTAGAATGATAACCGCAACTAGCTCAGATGGAAAGAATGGTAGCCAGAATGTAAATATTACAGTTGGTAGTATTAATTCACTAAAAATTAACAATGGTTCGGGCTCTCTGGCAAATGAAATAAACGATACCACAATCACAACAGACGATTCGTTAGTATTGTGGTCAGCTGCTTACGATGTATCTGGAAACTTTATTAGTAATAGTGCAGTAAGTTGGTCATCCACTGGAACTTTGGATGCTGTTAATTTTTCTAACACAACAAATATATCATTCGCTCCTACAACTTCGTCCTCAGCGGGAACAATTTCTATTACAGATGGAAGTACCTCTGATGCAACAGGAGTTATTACAGTTACTTCAGGAAATGCGGTATCATTTGATATTAGCGCTCCTACAACTGCCAATGCAGGCGTTCAATTTAATTTAAATAGCATTACTGCTAAAGATTCTCATAATAATACAGCATTAACATATACTGGTGCTCATATATTGACAGTATCCAATGCTTCTGTTGGCCCTAGCACAGGAACACCAACAGTAAGTATAAGTTGTTCATTTACTCAAGGTGTTATGGATAGTTGTGCACCAATAATACTTGTCAAAACAGAAACAATCAAATTAAGGTTAACAGACAGTGGAGCTACGGGACAATCCAATGACATAGTGGTAAGTGGAGGAAATCCACATGATTTAAATATTGTTTCTCCATCAAATGTAACTGCTGGAGTGCAATTTAACTTAACATCTATTTATGCCAATGATACTTATGGAAATGTTTCAAGTATTTATACGGGCACTAAGACAATAAATTATTCTGGACCCGGGAATGGGCCTACGTCGGGAACTCCTTCTTATACAACTACAGTTGATTTTGTTAATGGACTGTCCACAACAACATTAGCAACAACTTTGTATTTGGTTGAAAACATTCAAGTACAAATCTCTGATGGTACTTATTCGGGTACAAGCAATACAATAAGTGTAGCTGCAGGGAATGCAAGCTCGATGGAATATGTATCAGGCAATAGCCAATCTGGAGTGATTAACTCAAGCTTATCTGCCCCTTTAATTGTATTAATAAAAGATACTTTTGGAAATAATAAATCCGATGTAACAGTAAACTTTGCAGTAACTAGTGGAGGTGGAAGTGTAAATCCAACAAATCCTGTTAGTGATACATTGGGACAAGCACAAACAACTTTCACTCTTGGTAGTGTTGTAGGAACAGAAAATAATGTCGCTGAGGCGAGTGTTAATGGATTAAATGGATCACCAATTCCATTTGTAGCAAGTGCAACAGTTTCTGTGCCAGTTGGAATTAGAATTGTAACTCCACCAATAGTACTGGCAGGTGTTGAATTTGATGCTGTAATTTCAGTAGTTGATGCTGGACAAAATACGGTAGGAACTTATTCTGGACTTAAGACAATCAACTTCACAGGACCATCTAATTCTGCTGGAAATAATTCTCCATCTTACCCTGTAGATGTTACATTTGATCAAGGTATTGCAACAGCGAAAATTACTCTTTATAAAAAAGAAGTCACTAACTTGAATGGCAATATTCCATCTGATAACTTTAGTGGAAGTTCGAATCAAATAGATGTACATGCTGTTAGTCCGAGTACGTTTGAAGTCATTGCACCAAGTGAAGTTTTAATAGGAACAGAATTTAACTTAACTTCAATTAAAACTTTAGATACTTATAAAAACTTTGCCCCAGATTATAACGGTACTAAAACTCTAAGCTATACTGGACCTGGAACAGGAGCTTCAGACGAGACACCCACATACACAACTACTGTAGATTTTACAAATGGAATTGCAACAACTACATTAACAACAATTCTTGTAAAAGCAGAAACTGTAACATTAAATGTTAGAGATGATAGTGGCAATATATCAGGAGATTCAAACCAAATAGTCGCAACTTTTGATGCACCGTTCGTATTATTCTATGTTTCAGGAAACAATCAAGTAGGAGTTGTAGGGCAAGATTTAGCACAACCAATTATTGTTTCAGTACTTGATCAATTGGGCAACCCAGCAACAAGCAAAAGTGTTGACTTTGCAATTCAGGGTGGAGGTTCAGTAGATAATGATTCTGTGCCGGTAAGTTCAGATGGTTCTGCACAAGTACATTGGACTTTAGGAACTCAGCCTGGAATGCAAACTCTTACAGCAAGTGTAAATGGAATTTCAACATCAATAATTGTAAATGCAACAGCCGTGAGTGATAATGCAACAACACTGGATGTTGCTCAAAACTCTATGCAAGTTCGAAGGAATAAAGTATCTAATGCAATTACAATATGTTTAAAAGATCAATTTGGAAATCCAATTGCTACTAATTTAGAGAGAACAATAAATTTATTTACAAATTCATCAACTGGTCAATTTGGTGATAATAATAATGGTCCATTTAATCTTGTAAATGTAGTTATACCAATGGGACAATCTTGTACTCAAGTTTATTATCTGGATCCTACAATTGGAAATTACACATTAACATTTGATTCCACTGGGATTGCATCCGATCACCTAAGTATTGAAGTACAACCGGATCTTATTGTTAAGATTTCATTAAGCCCAGCTTCATTTACTATATTAAATACACAAACAAAACAACTGTCCGCAGTTGCATATAACGATCTTGACGAAGTTATATCTGGAATCACATTCAGCTGGGAAGTGACAAGTTCAAGTTCAGGAACAATTACACAATCAGGACTATACACACCTGGCCAAACTGTTGGTACTTTTAATAATAATATTAAAGTTTCTTATTTAAATGTTTCTGCATTTGCTACCGCAACGATAACATTGGAGGAAAGTACTAACCCTCCTGTCGAAGATAATCCGATTGTTTACGTTCCAGTTATTAATACACCAGTAGTAAATAATCCTGTAACTATCGATGTTGATAATAGTTACAACGGAACTGGCACAGATATTAGTCCTATTCCAGTTAACATCAATTCAAAGCCTCAAATTCTTTCACCTAAGATAGAATCTAATTTAGAGGGGAATGATATCGTTATAATATCTGGTACAGCACAAGCAAGTAAAGTTATTATTGTTAGGAATACTAATGGAAATGTTTTAGGATCTACAACATCAGATAAATATGGTTATTGGAAAATAGAAATACAAAATAGGAAATTTGCAGGGGCAGGAGAAACTTCTGTTACAGCAGGTGTATTAGATTCGGGTTTGACAAGCGATACTGTCACATTTAACATTGGTAGCAGAACACTTTTACAGCAATTCATTGATTTATTTTATTTTTAATTATTACGTTTTTAAAATGAACACAGAAACAACGCAGCAGGTACCAAAGGATGAAACGAATCTTTTAAGTAAGATTGATTTTAAAAATAGAAAATTTGTTATAGCGCTGGTCACTGTCATTGTCGTGGCAATTGCAATCGGATTCATTGCTTTCTATCGAAAACCTAACAATCCAACAGATAATAGCAATACTACAAATCCAGTATTGATTGCTTACCAAAATCAAATCCCACAATTGAAATCACAATTGCAGGGTGATCCTAATAATAGTCAGATTTTAAAGGATTTGGCTATTGCTCAGTATGCAACTGGAGATATTGAAGGTGCAAAAGCCACATACTTATTAGTTACTCAATCTGTAGCTAATGATCCTGTTATTTATAATAATTTAGGAAATATTTATAGAGATAGTGGAGAATACCAAAAGGCAGTTGATTCCTACCAGAAGTCAATTGACTTGGATAATAAACAAACAAGTGCTTATACAAACCTTGCAAATTTATATGCATACAGTTTGAATGAAGTTGATTTAAGTATCGGAGTTTATAACGAAGCAATAAAGAATAATCCGAATAATAAAGAAACCTTCTTACTTCAAATTGCAAATGAATATAGCAGCCTTGGAAGAAAAGAAGATGCAAAAGCTGTATATAATAGTATTTTAGAAATTAATCCAAACAACGAAGTTGCCAAGAATGCTTTAAAGAGTTTATAAGAATAATATGAAAGCAATGTACAGAACAAATATACTTTTGTTAGTATCATTTATACTTGCTTTTGCAATGATGTTTTTTGGTGGATTTAAAGAAAAAGAGACACCCGAAATAATTACAATGGTGGTTACTATATCTGTAACCATGGCAGGATTTGGACTAATCGCTTTTCAGATTGCAAGAGTTAGTAATGAACTTAAGAACGATTTTATAGAATCCAGCATATTAATGATTCTTAGTACAATGGCAGGGTTTATATACTTAGTATATCCTGCTGAGAATAATCCAGGTATAATTAACTTTGGAGAAGTTAGTATTTTTATTTTCTTCTGGGCATTTAACCTATTCTTAATAACGCTAATTGATAAAAGGTTACATATTTTAGACTAACTACTAATATCGCCCCTATTGAATTTCCGCCACAAAGAGTTACAATATGCCCATATGACATCAATACTCAAAACAGAAAACATAACCAAAGATTATGGCAATGGGAAAGGAGCCCTTGATATAAACTTAGATATAAAACCTTCGGAAATAATTGGCTTTATAGGACCAAATGGTGCAGGGAAAACAACAACATTAAAAATGATAACTAGATTGATTAAGCCCAATTATGGGAAAGTCTTTCTATTCGGTAAAGAGATAAAAAACGAGCAAGATTATTTAGAAGTAGCAAGAAAAATAGGATTTTTACCATCAGAAGGTGGTCTATACGAAAATATCACAGCTAAAGAACTATTTAACTATGCCGCCGCGCTTTATGAGGTTAATACTAAAGAAGTTCAGGAGTTGGCTGTAAAATTTAAATTAGATTTAAATACTAAAATACAAAATCTATCTTTAGGAAATAAAAGAAAGGTTGGGATTATTCAATCACTACTTCATAACCCTAAACTCCTTATTTTAGACGAACCTACTTCCGGCCTAGATCCATTAATCCAGAAGGAAGTTTTAACTTTAATTCAAAGAGTTAAACAAGATGGCGGTTCAATTTTACTTTCTTCACACAATCTTGCTGAGGTGGAGAGTATTTGCGATAGGACTGTAATGATTAAAGAAGGTCGAATCATCTTCACAGGGAAGACTAACGAAATACTTAAAAAATCACTGAGACGATTTAGAATCGAGAATATTTCCAATGGATATTTAGAGGAAATCAAAAAATTGAAAAGTGTAAAGAAAACAGAATATCTATTGGACGACATTATTGCCTATGTAGACGATATTAAAGAGTTGTTAACTTTCTTAGAAACAAAAAACCATTATGATTTCTATATTGAAAGACCAACATTAGAAGAAGCATTTCTAGAATATTATTAATTGAATATGAACAATTTTACTTCTTTATTAATTTTCGAGACTAAAAAGTTTTTCAAACCCTTTCTGATTTTTTCAACCATTTGGATGTTAATGATTTTTTTATTCATGAGTTTTTTTGATAGTATTAAACAGAATGCTCAACAAATTATTGATCTGTATGCATCATTTCCTAAAGAATTACTCCAAGCTGTTGGGAAAGACTCAACATCTATAACGAACATATACGGCTACGTTGGTTCAGCAATTATGTTGTACTTATTTCTATCTGGGTGCATTCTTGTTATCTTTGTAGTTTCTAATTCATTGTCGCAGGAAATTTCTAATCATAATATATTATTTCTACTTTCGAAACCTATAAGCCGTTTAAAAATTTATACAGCAAAATTTTTTGCAATATTTATAAATATAGTTCTTTCTGATTTACTTTTATTTTTATCTCTAGTGGTTTCTATAAAAATTTTAACTAAAGAAACGGAAGTTGATTACCATATTTTTATTTTGATTTTTTTAGCATTATTTATACTTCAATTCTTTTTTATGAGCGTAGCGGAGCTCATTGGTGCAAAATTGAATAGTGGAAAAACTACGGCCATTGTTTCGTTTCTAATCATTTTGTCATATCTATTCAATCTAATCTCAGGAATGTCGGAAAATGCAGGATTTTTAAAATATATAAGCCCCAATTTTTATGTGGGATTAGAAAAGATTTCAGAAACGAGAGAATTGAAATTTGAGAACATAGCAATTATTGTATTAGCAATCGGGTTAATTATTGTTGGAGGATATCTTTTTAAGAACAAAGATATCGAATAAACTAGTTAATTGTCATATATATTACCTTATTAATTATGGATAATAATTTAGATAAGCCAAAAACTCGAGAAGAAAGGCGTGAAGAACGTCATCAACGGAGAGAAGAGTGGCGAAATTGGAGACATGAGATGCATCACGAGTACTGGGAATCCCGAATATTCGGAGCACTTACATTAATTATAGTCGGAATAGTTTTTCTATTAAATACAACAGGAATTTTAGGCTGGGGTATATGGATTAATATTTTCAAGTTCTGGCCATTATTTATTGTCTCTGCTGGAATTAGTATTATATTTAGAGGTTCCAGATTATTAAAATTTATTGGATCAGTTATTACTTTTGTTTTATTCTTAATCATATTATTCTTAGCAATTCTTAACCCTTTTCAAAGTAGCACAAGAATATTTTTCCCGTTTGCTTCAAGTTCTAACTCAACAATACAACATGCCAATGTAACTATTAAAGAGAACGAATATTCAGATGTTCAGAATAAGAGCTTAAATGTAGATTTATCTATGGGGCAAGTAGCTATTGTAGATTCGGAGAGTAAAGATTATTTAAATCTAGTTACAGATTTTTACGTTGATTCACAAAAAGTTGTTGTTACAAAAAATCTTGAAGATAGTAACCTTAGTGTAAGTTTAACAAATAATAATCAAAATAATTTTTTTACTGGTACACAGGGACCAAATTATGCTATCGATTTAGGCCAGAACTCAATCCCTACGAATTTGGCATTAAACTTTGGTGCTGGCGATAGTGTAGTAAATTTATCTAGCCAGTTGATTAATAATTTTAGTGTGGAAGTGGGTGCAGGAAATTCAACCTTACAAGTTTCAAGAATTTCTCTCCCTACTGGAAGTTTTAATGTAAAAACCGGACTTGGAAATCTTAAATTATCTTTACCAAGTAACGTAGGTTTAAAAATAAATTATAAAGTAGGTTTAGGTAACATTAGTTTGAATGATAAGAAGCTTTCATCTGGTACCGGAAATTCAACTTTTATCTCAGATAATTATGATACTGCCTCAAAAAATGTGGTGATTAATGTGGAGGTTGGACTTGGTAATATTGATATTGTTACAGAATAATTAATTATTAAATTTAATTTATGCAAAATAATTTTACAGCTAGAGTTATAGTGGGGCTCTTCTTTATACTATTAGGACTGAGTTTATTCCTTGATCAATTAGGTTTAAATTTCTTTGGATTTAATATATTTAATTTTTGGCCCTTAATTTTAATATTCTTTGGATTCATGTTGCTTGTACAAAGAAAATTTATTGGAGGATTATTTTTACTTCTAATTGGATTCGCATTCTTATTCTCAATAGTTTTTCACTTCAGTATTTTTGCAGTAATTTGGCCATTGATAATAATATTTGTAGGTATTTCTATATTATTAAGACCAGATAGATACTCAGAATTGAAAGGTGATTACTCATCAGAAAATACCTCAACTGTTAGCAGAGATTTTATTAATGAATCAGTTGTATTTTGGGGAATGGACGAACTAGTTAAATCAGATAATTTTGAAGGAGGTAAATTGGACTGTGTTTTTGGAGGATTTAAATTAGATTTAAGAGACGCAAAAATTTCTAAAGATAGAGCAAGATTAGAAATAAATTGCGTATTCGGTGGAGGAGAGCTTTACTTACCAAGAGATTTAAGGGTAGAAGTAGAAAGTACTTCTGTAATGGGAGGAGTTACAAATAAAGCTGTTTCAGGAAAGGCAACAGATCCAATAATTCGGATTAAAGCCACTGCAGTGTTTGGTGGACTGGAGATTAAGAATTAAGAATCATGTAGGGTCCATAAATCTGTGGACCTTCAAATTCCATCAATGAGAAAGTAATAAACAAAATGAGCGGAGCCAAATCATGACCTCATCGACTTGAAATCTTCAACTTTAAGTATAAACTATGCTCATATATATTAAATTTCTCATATGAGTTATCAAATCAATATATTAGAGAAAACTAAATTAAACGAATTTTTTCGTGAAGTTTTATTTACGGGAGCTAAAAGTCAACTTGTAGTAATGTGTATAGAACCAGGTGGAGATATTGGAGAAGAAACTCATCCTCATGTTGAACAGATTCTATTTAACCTTTCTGGTATTGGTAAAGTAATTTTAGACGGAGTTGAAAGTGAATTTAAACCAGGAGACGTTGTAGTTGTAACTCCTGGAACAAAACATAACTTTATAAATACAGGAACGGAAAAGTTAAAAATATATACAATCTATACACCTGCCAACCATATTGATGGAACAATACATAAAACTAAAGCAGATGCTGTTGCGGATGTAAAAGACGAAGAATTTGGAAATAAAGTTGCGTAATTATTTATAAATTAAATTATGAAAGCATTACAGTATTTAGGTCCTAAACATTTAGAATTTATTGAAATTCCAAAACCCAAAATTAAAAGTGACGAAATCCTAATGAAAACTAAAAAAGTTGGTATTTGTGGTACTGATTTGCATATTTATAGTGGAGCTATGGATTTGAAAACCCCACTAATTCCCGGTCATGAATTTGTTGGTGACGTGGCAGAAGTAGGTTCTGATGTTCAGAACTTCAAAATAGGAGATCGTATAGTTGCAGAACATGTTATTGGATGCGGAGTTTGTGCTTATTGTAAAGAAGGTAGAAAGAATTTATGCGAAAATCCCACAATCATTGGTCTTAATAAGCAAGGTGCATTTGCAGAATATGTAGCTTTACCTGCCGATCTTGTATATAAATTACCCGATTCTGTAGATTATGATCATGGAGTACTAGTAGAGCCTTTATCTGTTGCACTTTATGGAGTTATAAAATCTGGAGTAGGCATTGGAGACAAAGCTTTAGTCATAGGTCAAGGTCCAATAGGAATTTTCCTTGATCAAGTTTTGCTATCTACAGGTGCAGAAGTTTATGCAGCAGATATTGTAGATAACAGACTAAAATTTGTGAAAGAAAATAATTTTGTAATTGAGAGTTTTAATTCTAAAGATTCTGACTTTATTATGAATTTTAAAAAAGCGGTAGGGAATTTAGGAGTAGACTTTGTATTTGAAGCCGTAGGAATAGAAGCGACTGCAGAGCTTGCTATTAATACTGTAAAAAGTGGAGGAAAAGTTATGTTCCTTGGTGTATTTGAACATAAAGTAAATTTGTCTCTAATGAAAGTTGTTAGGAACGAAATTGATATTAGTGGATCATGGACTTCTTTAAATACTTTTGGACCTACAATCGAATTATTAGAAAATAAAAAAATTACTACGGATAAATTCATTACACATCGGTATAAATTTGAAGATGCAATAAAAGCATTCGAGGATTCTGCAGAATATTCCGACAATAGAATTAAGACTATTATTGAATTTAGTTAAATATTAAATACCGGTTGAATTAAACCTAGTGCAGCTAATGCAGCTACGAAGTTAAATATTGCAAAGAAAATAATTATAAAACCTGAGGTTTTAAAAAATAGTCCCGATTGTAATCCTTTTGAAAGTTTTGTAGAAGCTAAACTAATTAGAGCAAGAATTGGAAATGTTCCTAATGCGAAAACTAACATGGTAATTGCTCCATTAATAAAACTACCCGTGGTTAAAGAATAAAGCTGCATTGATTGTGTAAATCCACATGGTAAAAAAAATGTGACAGCTCCGAGTAAAACCGGAGTTAAGAAATTATTAGTTTCGCTTACTTGCATTGCTCTTTTTCCAATGAACTTAGGCATTCGAAGTTGAAATTTTTTTGTTATTGAAAATACTTCAAGCAAGTTAATTGCCATAATTAACATGACAATAAAGAGAATGAAGTTGAGTAGAAATGAAATAAATGGTGTTAAAACAAATGCAGAGCCTATTAATCCAATCACTCCGCCGAGAATAAAAAACCCAACTATTCTAGATACATGAAAAAGCATCATCGGTCTAACTTGTTCTTCTTTTGCGTAATTAGAGGAGAGTGATAAAACTAATCCCCCCACAACAGCCATGCAAGTTGATAGTGATGCGATAATGCCAATTAGAAAAATAAACGGCAACGTAATTTGTCCACTCGAAGTAAGTTCAATTAATCCAGTCTTCTGTAATAATAAAAACGCTGTGAAGAATGCTAAAGCTATTGCAAATCCAATTACTAAATCTTTTTTTTGGTCTTTTTTTACAACTTCCTTATCTTTCAAAATTTTATACCCTTCTTTTGCCACAAGCTTACTTAATTCCACTGGATCTAAATCTTTGTCAGTTTGAATATAAACTTTGCCTTCATCTAACTTAGCATCAACTTTTTTTACGCCGTCAAATTTTGAGAGATTTCTTTCGATAAGTAATTCGCAAGCTGCGCAATGCATTCCTTCTACATAAAATTCACAAGATGTTAATTTTTCCATATTAAAGTTTTTTAAATTTTAATCTTAACGAATTTGCTACAACAGTAACACTACTGAAAGCCATTGCCAAACCTGCAAATGCAGGATTTAATAATACTCCAAAGAATGGATAAAATAATCCCGCTGCGAGTGGTATTCCAACAATATTATACGAAAATGCCCAAAATAAATTTTGTTTTATTGCATTCATTGTAAATCTAGAAAGCTTAATTGCTTGTACTACTTTCGAGAAATCACCTTTTAACAAAGTTATTTGTGCAGATTCAATTGCCACATCAGTTCCAGTTCCCATTGCAATACCAATGTCTGCCTGTGCTAATGCTGGAGCATCATTTACGCCATCTCCTATCATTGCAACTATATTTCCTTTAGATTGTAAATCCTTTATTTTATTTGCTTTGTCTTGCGGCAATACCTCTGCAATAACCTCATCTATTCCTGCAAGTGAAGCAATATATTTTGCTGTTCTTTCGTTATCACCTGTTAACATTATCACTTTTAAACCTAGTTTGTGAAGTTGCTCAACAGTTTGTTTAGCATTTTCTTTTAATTTATCTGCGATGGCAACTATTGCAATGATTTCTTTTTCGTTAGAAAGGAACACTGGAGTTTTGCCTTCGCCTGTTAGTTCATCAATTTGGATTCTATCAAAATTGATTTTTAGATCTTCTAAAAGTTTTAAATTTCCAGCATACAGTAATTGATTTTTGAGATCTTGGATTTTACCTTTTAAACCTTTTCCTTCTATAATTTCAAAATTATCAACCTTATATAATTCAATATTTTCTTCTTTTGCTTTAGCAACAATTGCTTCTGCAATTGGATGTTCGGAATTTTTTTCTAAAGATGCAAGGATTTTTAAAACTTCCTTTTCGTCTAATTGAGTTAAAATTTTTATTTCTGTAACTTCTGGCTTACCATTTGTAATTGTCCCAGTTTTATCTGTAACGATTGTATTTACTTTATGGAATTTTTCTAGACTTTCGGCGTCTTTAATTAATATTCCATTTTTTGCACCTATTCCTGTTCCTACAATTATAGCTGTTGGTGTTGCGAGTCCTAATGCGCATGGGCAAGCGATTACTAGAACTCCCACAAAGCAAGTTATAGCAATGGATAAGGCTTGTGGAAAGGACATAAATTGTGAACCTATAACTAGCCAGCCAAGTAGAGTGATGATAGAAATTATTAGGACTGCTGGGACAAAAATTCCAGAAATTTGATCTGCGAGTTTTTGAATAGGAGCTCGGCTTCCTTGTGCTTCATCTACCATTTTAATAATATGTGCGAGCAATGTTTCGGAACCAACTTTTGTTGCTTTAAATTTAAAAGCTCCTTGTTTATTTATAGTTCCACCGATAACGTTATCGTTAATTACTTTATCTATTGGTAGGGATTCTCCA
This sequence comes from Candidatus Dojkabacteria bacterium, assembly GCA_040006935.1. Lineage (GTDB taxonomy): Bacteria > Patescibacteriota > Dojkabacteria > J137 > J137 > JBDSRX01. The sequence continues at coordinate 228,074 of JBDTVZ010000001.1, forward strand.
GTAATCATACTTTCATCCACTGTAGACTTTCCTTCGATAATTACTCCATCAACTGGAATTTTACTTCCTGGTTTTACAATAATAATATCTCCCGTTTTTACTTCGCTAATTTCTATTTCTATTTCCTTACCATCTCTTTCTATTACTGCTGTTTTAGCTTGGAGATTTAGCAACTTTTCAATTGCTTCTCCTGTTTGTAGCTTTGACTTTGTTTCTAAATATTTTCCATAGTAAACGAATCCCACAACTACTATAGTTACATCAAAATATGTATGCATTGGTAAACCTAAATTTTCGACTAATTTAGGAAGTAGAACCACAAATGTACTGTACACATAGGCAGTTAATGTTCCAATCCCCACTAAGGTATACATTGTGGAAACTCTGTATTTTATAAATATTAAAATCTCTTTTAAAAAAGGATAGCCTATCCAAAATAGCGTAATAGTGGAGATAATTAATAGGATTGGATTATAAATTTCGTCTGCGATAAAAAATTTTGGTAAGTCTGAAATTGCTTGAGATAGAATTTGCCAAATCATGAAAAGGAATACAACTATTGTTATTGGCATTATGAATGTCACTTTGTTTTTTTGCTGAGCAAGTTCTTTTAATTTATCTTCTTTGCTTTGGTTTAAACCTAAGTGTTCAGAGTGATCCATTCCAGACATATCTTCGTCTGATCCTTTCATTTCGTGATCCATCATCATAGCCCCATCTGACATTTTGTGCATTGCATGCTTAGAGTGATCCTGAGAAGTATTTTTTATTAGAGAATATCCTAGTGGCTCTATTTTTTTACTCATTTGTTCTATGCTAGTCTTAGTTGAATCAAATTCTATCTTGGCTTTTTCATTTCCATAATTAACTTCACAGTTAATAACTCCATCGATTTTTTTGAGTGTTTTTTCAATTGTTATCGAACAACTAGCGCAATCCATTCCCTTCACTGGCAAAGTTACTTTTTCCATATTGGTTTTTATAACTTAATTAAGTTTGAGTATTCGTATTTTTCTAGAGTTGTTTTAAAAACTAAATCTAATTTTTTTATAAGGATTTCGTCTGCATCAGTAGCTAGGAAGTTAGCTTTATTATTGAGTGGGTCAACACTAACTTCAAGAAGATTTATATCATCTTCTAGGACTAGTTTTATGAGGTTTACGCAACCAGTGCAATGAATTCCTTTTATATCAATACTAAATTTATTCATGAAAATTTAATTTTAAAACTATACATTCCCATTGAGCAAACTCCTGTAATTTCGGTTCCAGGTGCGTGTGCCCCTAAAGCTATATCTGTATTTCCATTTGATGGGAGTAATTTTGTAAGGTTCATGGAAGGTATTCTTAAACTAGAGCTGCAATCAAAAGTATTATTTGTTGTAACTCGTAAAATTGTATTTTCGTTTGCTTTGGCTGTAATTACATTTGGAGAGTAGCCACCCTTTGCTTTAATAGTTACAATTTGATTATCACCTTCAATTATTGATGTGCTTCCTGCAACAGATGACGAATTTCGATTTGTGATTGTTAAGTAAGCAATGATACTTATAGTTACCACAACGACAAAAATTCCTAAGCTTTTAAGTGTTCCTTTATCTATTTCCATTTTATAGAATCTAATAATTATTTTAAGTCAAATATCTTTACTAATTCATTTATAGCCTTGTGTTTATCTTCTTTCAATTTATCTTCTAAACAATGGTCCAAATGACCAATCAATAGAGTTTTTTTTGAAGATTTTAATAAACCAATTGCAGCATCAACCTGCTGAATAATGCCTGGGCAGTATTTATCTTCTTCTACCATTTTGAGGATTTTATTTATAATTCCCTGAGATTTTTTTACAGAAATAGAAGCTTTTTTCTTGTTTGCAATATGTTCGCTATCTGTCATAGAATGTTTTTAATAATTTAACCTACACCTAGGGTAGAGGTTATACTGGTTTTCAAAAGATGTCAAGATTTGAAAAAAAAGAATAGCTAGAAATTTATTAACCCAGATGGATTGACTTCTCCTAACATAGTATATATCCTTAAAGTAGCACTTAATTTGACTATGAAAAGATCTATTTATAAACTTGCCCTCGGAGCAATAGTTATTGTTGCCTCCTTATCACTAATACCTGCGAAACTATTTGCAGTTGATGTCAGTACTGTTTCTAATATTGATTTCCCAGGCAATCCTGGCGATACTTTAAGCCTTGTTGCATCTGGGGATGTTAACGGAGATTCTATTCAGGACTTAGTCTTTCAATCGTACTCTGGTAATGGTACTTTGTATATTATTTTTGGTACCTCAAGTCAAACACTAGGAACAAGACCGATTGCTACCGCTTCAAATTACAATATTAGGCTCGACGGAGGTGCTATAGACTTTCTATTAGGAATAAAAGTTGCAGATGTTAATGGTGATGGTCTGGGAGATTTGATTATCAACTCCCCTGATTCTGAATATAATGGACCCAGCTCTGGCGCAATTTACATACTTTTCTCTACATTTATAGATGATTTTGGTACTTCCACAGGTAACAACTTAAGCTTAGATACTCCGGCTGATTATAATATTCGTTTTGATGGAGCTGCTAATGATTTTATTGAGGGTCAAGTAATTGGTGATATTAACTCTGATGGAGACAATGATATGCTGATTGGGGCAATTGACGCTACTTATGGCGGAACCACCTCTGGCTCAATTTATGCAGTTTTGTCCACATTAATAGACGATTACAATGGGACAAATGGGAATAATTTAGATTTCTCTACATCTACAAATTACAATATTAGATACGATTCAAGAATAGATGGGAATGCCGGTTTAGAAAGAAGCATCGCAATAGGTGACATTAATGGAGATAGTTTGAATGACATATCAATAGGAGCATTTCTTTCAGATATAAATGGTTCAGATTCTGGAGAAACTTTCATAATTTTTTCTAACCTAATTACGGCATACGGCGCCAGTACAGGAAATATTGTAGATCTGACTAATACTTCCAATTACAATATTGATTACCGTGGAGATGCTTCTCCTGCTGATAGTTCTCAACTAGGCTATGCAACTTTTATTGGAGATGTCGATGGGGATAGTAAAGGAGATTTGATAATTTATTCGCACAATTGGATTTACGTATTTGCTTCAACCTTAATAGATAATTATGTATCTACAGGAAATAATGTGATCGCGTCCACTGGTAGTAATTTTAATTTAGAAATTCAATCTGATGGTGTTTTAAATGATTTCTATGATGATGGATTTTCAATTATTCATGATGTAAATGGTGATGGATTAAATGATTTATCAATTTCTGCTGCACTTTCAGATAATAATGGTGTCGATTCTGGATCTGTTTTTATATTATTTTCTAGTTTAATAGATAATTACACAGGTGGCACGGGGAATATTTTAAATATTGCAATAAGTTCTAGCTTTAATATTAGATATGATGGTGAAAATGGAAGTGTTACCGGTTTATCGGGGAAACCTAATACTGTAGGTGATGTAAATACTGATGGGAAAGATGACTTGCTAATGTTTGGTTATCAAGCTGATACTAATGGTACTGATTCAGGTGCGATTTATGAGAATTATTCCACTTTAATTGATGATGCAGGCACTTCGACTGGCAATGTGTTCAATTTAGCAAATAGTTCGAGTTATTCGCAAAGATTTGATGGTGCAGCAGGTGGTGACTTGATTGGAGGGGATGTTATTTCTTTCATAGGCGATTTTGGTGTTGGAGATTATAACAATGATGGCTTGAATGATATAGCAATGAGCTCACAAAATGCTAATTCATTTGCTGGAGGGGTATGGGTAGTAATGTTTCAAGGTAGCTTGATAACGAATCTAGACTCAGTATTAACTGCTTATCTTGCAAATGATAATTCGACGGACGTTTCAGTAACAAGGCAGACAGCGATTCAGAATATAAGAGTATTCAAAGGTAGCACGCCAATAGCAGAAGTCTCTGTGGACTTCCCAGCAAATTCTTTTGCAGATAAAAATTGGGGCAGTGTTTCTGCTGATACCGATACAACTCTAGGAAAATCCTTTACCAATAGTTTATTCACGGCAGAAGGTGTTAATGGAACAGTATCACTATATATTCCAATTACATTAAGTACAGCTGGAGGCACAGTAGTAATTTGCCCTAATGCATTTTCATTATCAGAAGTAAGTTTGCTATGTCCAAATAGAGTTGAATTTGCAAATGGACAAACGCAAAATGTTGCAGGCTCATCTGTTACTGTAACTCAAGAAAATATTTTGGGAATAATTTATTGGAAAGCAACTGGGAATACTGCAGTAGGAGGGATATCCAAAGCACCAGTTATAGTTCCTCCTCCAGCAGGAGTTGGTAGTCCAGGTCCTACATCATTCCCAACTTCTTTCCCAACGAATTCTGGTGGTGGTAGAACTATAGACACCTCAGAAGATTTACCAGTTAATACAGGAAAAATTAATCCAGATATTATAGATATTTCAATGAATATCCTAAAGAACGAAGCAGTGAGAGTTGCTCCCGAAGTATTATTAGGAGCTTTAGCAGTTGCATATATTTTTTCAATAGGTGCAATTACACTTGGAGTTTTTGGATTAGGTGGAACGCATTTTGGATTAGATTTATTTTTAAATATTCTGAGAATTTTAGGATTATTACCTAAGAAAAGGAAACAGGGTTATGTTTATAGTACAGATAGCAAGAATGGTATTTCCCTGGCATTAGTGGATATTATTGATGCACGAAGCAATAGGTATATTTCCTCGATGATTACAGATTTCGATGGTTCTTATTACGAACCATATTTAGAAAAAGGTAGTTACTTATTTAAAGCAAGACAAGCTGAGTATAGTTTCCCAACTCAAAATCAAAGGCCTGCGGGGCTTTCCGTTTATGATTACTATAAAGGAGAAAATGTTGCAGTAATTACAGATCGAGTAGAGCAAGCAATTGTAGTACCTATGGATCAACATGAACAATGGATGACTTCCCAGCAAGGTAAAGATTCTACAAATATATTCTGGATTCAAATAATAAATGTATTGAATTGGTTTGTAATACCTTTCTGGGTTTTATCTGTTCTAGTTGCATTAACTAACCCAGATACTTTCAATATTATAATTGCAGCATTCTATACAATATTAATTTTATTCAGAGTTAAAGATCTATTAAAAAGACCAAGCCTAAATGGAATAGTCACTAATAGAATGAATGGAAACCCTGTGCATGGTGCCGTTGTACAACTTAAAGATAGAGATGGTCAATTGATAGGAATTAGTAGAAGTGACAAAAAAGGAGAATATGAATTTTTTGTCCCAAGAGGAAAATATTCACTATTTATAAGTTCCGATGGATATATTAGTGGAGAAGGTATTGGAAGTTCTATCCGACAAGTCAATTTAGGCGAAATACATTCGCAAGATTTTAATTTAACTCCAGTTGTTTAATAGTATAATCATCAAAATAATTATTAAGCAATTAATATGAAAATTAAAATCACAGAATTAGAAAATCTAGTACACAAAGCTATTCTTAAATATGGTTATTCAGAAAAAGAAACTAATGTAATACAAGAAATTTTAATATTTGCTCAACTCAGAGGAAATAATCAAGGAGTTGTGAAGTTAATAGGAAAAGGAATTCCTAAGAGAGAAATAGCAGCAAAACCAAAGATAATTAAAGAAACTCTAGTTTCTGCACTTGTAGATGGAAATGCTACACATGCAATGATTGTTATGGACTATTTAGTAGATCTTGCAGTTGAAAAAGCTAGGAAATCCGGAATAGGAATTGCAGGAAATTTCAATACATCAGAATCTACCGGAGCATTAGGATATTATGTAAATAAGATTGCTGAAAAGGGGTTAATAGGCTTAGCCTTTGCATCAGCACCATTTCAAACAACTGCACCCGAAGGTTCAAATGAAGCAAAATTCTGCACAAATCCACTAGCTTATGGAATTCCTACAGAAAAGGACCCGATCATTTTAGATATGTCTACTTCTGCAATGGCATATTATGGATTAATTGAAGCCAAAACTGCTGGGAAAGAGGTTGCAAAAGGAACAGGTTATGATTCAGAAGGAAACGAAACTACAAATCCCGCAGAAATTATGTCGGGTGCTCTTAAAACCTTTGGCGGACATAAGGGATCAGGTTTAGCATTAGTAGTTCAAGTATTAGCTGGAATTTTTGTTGGTTCTGAGTCTTTCAATAGTGATAGTGATAATGCTGGGAATCTAGTTATGGCAATTGATCCTGAAATGTTTATTTCTTCTGATAAATTTAAGAAAGATGTTTCTGAAATGATTTCAAATATAAAATCTGCGAGAAAGTTACCAGGAGTAGATGAAATTCTTGTACCAGGTGAACGAGGAAATAAGTACAAAGATAGTAATATTAAAAAAGGCGAAATTGAAATTGAAGAAAATTTACTAAAAAGCTTGAGGAACCTGGTAGAGGAATTGCCCTAAAATGCCAGAAATTTTTAACAAAAACCTAAAATCCTTCTAAGATTAGGCTAATTTTGTCAGAAAAAAGTGAGAAAATGTCAAAATTTGTATTGCAATACATTTTTTTTATTCCTTTTTTAGGTTAGAATCCATTAGTAAAAATTTATATACTAAATTGAGATTCTGCATGAATACGAGAATAAATTTAAAAAACCTTATGAAATCACGCAAGCGATTTTTAATTTTATTGTTAATAATTGCATTTTTTATTGCAGGTATATTATTTTTAGGTCAAAACAATCCGCAGTTTATTACAAATGAGCAAATAAAAGGCCCAGATGCACCAGTAAACCAAAGTGTTAGCGCAGAAGATTTAAATTTAAACTTGGATAAGTCAAGAGTTCTAATGTCTCAGGATGGAAATTCCATGCTAATACTTAAGGAAATTGATGAAAGAACTTCTTCTTTAACTACAACAACATATAGCCTCACGCTAAATAATAGCAAAGGAGAAATACTCAAAGTAATAGAAGAGAATAACATTATAAATTCCAATTTTATTGATAATAATTTTATAGCCTATCAAATTATCGGTGACAATGCAGGAATATATAGATATGATATGTTAAACAATACAAAGCTTTTAATTCAAGAAACTTCTGACACAGAAGCGTTTAAATACTTTGCCTTTCTAAACTCAGATGAATATTTGCGCATTCAACCAAGAACTGGACAGGTTGGTTTAGTGAAAATATCTATTGGAGCAGATTTCCCATTAGGAGAGAAAGTGATTCCTACATTAGGAAGTTATTCTTCAACAAGTGCTTATTCTTGGCCAGCAGCATCACCAGATAGTAAATATATAACTCTTCTGGATTCAGCTGGAGAAAATGGAACAGAATTAATTGTAACCTTTACTGGTAATCAAAATATCAATAAGCAATACTTAAACATACCCATTGGCAACTTCCCTAGCCAATTAGCAAGTAATGACGCACCCATAAGCTGGAGTTCGGATAGCAAAATATTAATATTAGGCTATTTTGGAATTGCAGTAAATCTTGAGGATAAGTCTATTATTTATAATGCTGGTAGTAACACCTTTGGAATGAAATTATCTCCTGATAATACGTTATTATTAGTAAATAAAACGGAAGCACCTACAATAGAGAGCTTTGATAACAAACAAGCTTATAATTTACCTCCATATATTTCCGATTTCGGTTGGTTAAGTAATAAGTATGCAATTTTAGTAATAGGGCAAAACTTATATTTATATAATATTTCTAATAGTGAACTCACAAAAGTTATCGAAGATATTGCAGATTTCCAGATAGTACATACTGATGGGAATGGGAATGCTGTTATAAAAAAAGATTCTACTTTATTAAAAGTTACAACAATATAATATGCTCAAGAAACTACTTATTGTTACATTTTTATTTCTATTCTTAACTTCCACAACTGGGAAAGTTGCTGCATTCTCATTCGATCCATTTGATAAATATGGGAAATTTCTACCTTGGCTAACTAATCCATCGTGGAGAGATAACCAACAAATGGTAATCACTTCTACCCCAAATGGACATCTTTCCAACTTTGGTTATAGAGCAGTTGATTTTGCAAGAAACGGTGGGGACGCAGCTACGATAGGTATTCCCGTTTTAGCTATTTCTGATGGAGTTGTGGAGAAAGTTGGTAATGATCCTCAAGGATGGGGGAACTATGTAATACTTGATCATCAGAATGGGTACAAAACAAGATATGCACATTTAGGCCTAGTAGTATTAAATAGTAGTGATGTGGGACATGCGATTAGAAGAGGGCAGGAAATTGGGGAATTTGGAAATACTGGACGTGTTACTAGTGCAAATTTGGAATTAGAAATGATGAATTCAGCTAATGGTGCAATTGACCCTATTGCAGATGGGAGAGCTTTCCAAGGATTTATTTCAAATAGTCAAGTGAGTGTATCTTGGCAAAGCCCAATTACTAGCTTTAACCACGATCACGCCTTTGTTAAATCCACAAATGATGTAAGGCCAAATGATCCCGGGAATCCTTGGGATCCACCTGTTATAGACCCATTAGACAGATATTTACAAAATTATGGATATTTATTCCCAAGTGGAATGGTTGCAGAACCTATCAATACTGCATTAGGATCTTTTTTACATAGAAGCAATGATTTAGAATTTAATAATCCTTCTGGACCAGAATTTAAATTTGAGAGAGTTTCTAATTCTCCAGATCAATTTATAGGATTTAATGGTTTAGGTTGGACAAATACATTCAATATTAAAGTTCTTGCGAACCCAGATAATACTTTCTCTGTGAAATTTGAAGATGGTAGAGGAGAAAGTTTCAAAGAAGTCGATACTGACCCAAACACATACACAAGAGATTTTCAGAAACTAACTGCAGAAAGTTTAGGAACATTAGTAAGACTTGATGCAAGTAATAATTATAGATTTCAATATACATCGGGAGATAAAACAATATATCTATTCAATTCGGATAAAGGTTCTTTAGCTTGGGGAAAAATTGAAAAAATTACTTCAGTTGATGGAAAATCTATTAATTTTATTTACGATTCAAACGGGAATTTACAAAAAGCATCTGATTCATTTGGAAATTGGATGACATTATCTTTTGGGCAAGATAAATTACTAGACACTTTAACAGGTTCTGATGGCTCTGTAATAAATTATTCATATAACTTTGATGGTCGATTAACTTCAGTTACAAAAAATAACGGTGGTGCATGGACTTACGCATATGATAGTCAAGGACGAATTACAACTATCATAGATGCAGAAGGTAAAACAGTTGTTGCAAAAAATACTTACGATAGTGCAGGAAGAGTAATTGAACAAATAGATGGAAATGGTGGAACAACAAAATTAGAATATACCTCCGACGCTTCCAATAATAAGTCTACAAAAATTACAGATCCATTAGGAAATGTCACAGTTCAGCTTCATAATGCAAATAACTATTTAACTGAAGAAGATAGAGCAGATGGGACTTCGATTAAGAAAGAATACAACGCACAAGGTAAAGTAACAAAAGAAACAAATGAGTCAGCAGTCGCAACATTATATGAGTATGATGCTAATGGCAATACTACAAAGGAAACTCATGCTGATGGTTATATAAAAGAAACTAAATATAGCTCACAAAATCTTCCAATAGAAATAAAAGATCCATCTGGAATTATTTCGATGGAATACAATAATGCTGGAAGAAAAACAAAAGTAACTGATCAGTTAGGTTCTGTATCTACTTATCTATATGATGCAAATAATAATTTAATAAAAGAAATTAATAATAATGGTAATGCAAAAGTATATGCATACAATGCAAATGGACACTTAGTTGAACAAAGTGATTTTTCAACTTCCTCTGATTTGAAATATGAGTATGATGCTCGAGGAAACCAAACTAAAGTAACAGATGCTTTGAATAATGTTTCTACTTTTACATATGACGGAAGGAATCATTTAGTAAAGAGTACAGATAGTAGAGGAAGTGTGAAGACTTATGCATACGATAGAAATGGCAACCTTGCATCCGAAACGGACGAAGCTGGTGCTGTCAAAACTTATAGAAGTGATAATAATGAAAATATTGTTGAAATTGCTTATCCAAGCCAGTACTTACAATATCCTACAAAACAAGTTGGAATATTAAATAATAGCAATACTTTAATTGATGAAAAATTTAATACTAACTTATCAAGGTGGGATGTTTCAAATAGTAATGTGCAAATTATTGGGAAAACTTTATTAACTAAAAATAAAACAACAGACTCTAAAATATATTCAGTGTGGTTAGAACCAAAGCTTGATCAAGAGTATTGGTTATCTGCTTTGTATAAAACTGCCAATGCTACTGCTCCTCAATTTAATATTGAAATGTATGATGCAAACTTTAATTTTGTAAGGAATGCAAAACCACTGGGATTAACTTGGAATGGTGGTACTTTTGACGGTTGGGATAACGAATACCGAAATGCATTCTACTTCCCAGAGGATTTGTGGAAAGGAAGTCAGGTTTCAATTATCAAATATGCTCGTTTAATTATCACTCTACCGGCTGGAAGTAATGGAACTGAAGGTACAACTATTTTGGATGATATTTATTTAGGGCATTTGAATAGACCAATTGCAAAAATTATTAATTACAAAGGAGGTTGGTTAGGTGAGAAAATGATTTTAGATGCAACAGGTAGTTGGGATTTTGAAACTAATATTAAGAAAGCATATTGGACAGAAATAACTGGACCTGAAGTTTCAATTAATGAGGAATCCAACAAACTTATGAGTAGTTTTGTAATTCCAGCGCTGGATAAAGATACTGCATTTACTTTCAGATTAATTGTAGAAGATGGGAATGGAGTTAGAAGTATTGCCAGAACAAAAACCCTTGTTATTAAAAAGAATACATTACTCCCAACAGAACTTAATAATGTAAGTAATGAAGTTCAGGATGATTTTATTGATCCGAACGACCCAACTTCACAAATTGATACGAGCTCCCCACCAATTCTTGTAAATGTTACAGAGCAATTTGAATACGACAAAAATAATAATCGAATAAAGTATAAAGATAAAAATGGAAATATTACTAGGTATACATACAACAATCGAAATGAATTAATTAAAACCGATAGTTATGGAGCAGGAGTTTCAATACTAAGCTCACAAATTTTTGCCTATGATAAAGTTGGAAATATTATTAAGAAAACTGATTTAACTTCTCCTGGAATTAACCAAGATGGAAACATAACTAGATTTATTTACGATTCTTTAAACAGAATTACAGAAACAATAAATCCTGATGGAAAATCTCAAAAAATTAAATATGACATTCTTGGAAGAGTTATCGAAAAAACGGATTTAGAAGGAAATGTAACTAAATACGAATACGATGCATTAGGAAGAAATACTAAAATGATTGATTCTAGCAATGCAGCTACCATATATAGTTACGATAGAGTAGGCAATATGATAAAAAAAATTGATACTCTTGGAAACGCAACTATTTATGCATACGATTCTTCAGGAAGAACTAGTGGGGTAAGAAATGCTATAGGAGATGTTGCTAATTATGTTTACGACTCAGTTGGAAATTTAATTGGTCAGAGAAATTTTGCAGGAGAATTAACAATTTTATCTTACGATGGGAATAATAATCTAATTGGGCAAACAAATACATTAAATTTAAAAACAAATTTTGAATACGATTCTCGAAATAATTTAACAAAAATTACAGATCCAAATGGAGATTATACAACCTATAATTACGATGCAATGGGAAATAAAGTTAGAGAAGTAGATGCTTTAGGACAACAAAAAAATCTGGTGTACGATAATAATGGAAACCTAATTCAATTTACTGGAGAAAATGGCGAAAGTATTAAGACAAGTTATGATGGCCTTAATAGAAAAATTGCAGAAGTGGATCAGAAAGGGAATACTGTAAAATATCAATACGATTCACTAGGTAATGTTATAAGCCAGACAGATAAAAATGGGAATGGGACAAGTTATAAATACGATAAGAATAGAAACGTAATCGAAATTGTAAATGCACTTGGTGATAGTCAACGAATTGAATATAGTCCAAATGGAAACATTTTAAAGACTATCGATCCGCTAGGGAATGCTACAACATACAAATATAATAATTTAAATGAAAATATTGAAACAATAAATCCAATTGGTGGATCAATTAAATCTACTTTTGATTCATTAGGTCGATTGACATCAAAAACGGATTTACAAAATAAAGCTACAACATATGCTTACGATTCATTAGGAAATGTAATAAAAATTACAGATAGAATAGGGAACGAAACTTCAATTGAGTACGACAAAGTTGGGAAAGTTATAAAAGTAACAAAACCAAATGGGGCAATATCTCAAAGTGAATACGACTCAATTGGAAGACTTGCAAAAGATATTAATGCGGAAAATGGAGTTACAACTTACGGTTACGACAGTGCTTCAAACTTAATCTCTACAACATTGCCAAATAATATTACAACTAGCTTTGGATATGATTCATTAAATAGAAAAGTCCATGAAAGTGTTGCAGGAGTTTCTAAGAGTAGTGAGTACGATTCAATTGGAAGACTTATTAAAAGTATAGATGCTAATGGGAATCAAACTAGTTATCAATATGATTCCGTAAATAATATTGCAAAAGTTACAAATCCAAGAGGCTTTAGTACTAATTTTGAATACGACAATAATGGAAATTTAACTAAAGTCACAAATGCAAAGGGCACTGCTACAACTTTTGAATATAATGGATTAAATCTTCAAACAAAAACTACACAAGCAGATGGAACAACTCTATCGCAAGTTTATGATAAAGATGGAAGAGTAGTGAAAAGTATTGATCCAAAAGGAAATTCTATAGGGAATTCTTACGATGCTCTTGGAAGAATTGTAAGTAATAAAAATCAGTTAGGAAATTCAACAAGTTATGAATTTGATGCAAATGGTAATGTAGTTAAAAAAACTGACGCGGAAGGTAACCTTACAAAGTATGCATATGATAGTTTAGATAGATTAGTCAAAGTTACAGATGCTTTAAATCACGATACTAACTATGAATATGATAATGTTGGAAATTTAACTAAGGAGATTAATGCCAATAATAAATCGACTATAAGAAATTATAATAAATTGAATCAGTTGAAGGAGGAAACAGATCCTCTTGGAAATAAAGTTAGTTATAGCTACGATTTAGCGGGAGATTTAGTTTCTAAAGTTAAAGCCGATGGAACTGTAGTAGGTTACTCATATGATGCTTTAAATAGATTAAACACTATTGGATTTAGTGATTCTAATCAAAATGTAAATTATGAGTATGACAATGCTGGAAATATTACAAAAATACAAAAAGGTAATAGTGTAGTTTCATTTATTTATGATGAGAATTCAAATCTAATTTCTGCAACACAAGATGGAAATTCTACAGTTTCTTATAGTTACGATGAACTTAATAACCAGTCTCAAATTAGGTATCCTAACCAAACAATTGCTGAATTTGACTATACGGCTTTGAATCAAGTCAAAGATTTGAGCATTAAAAAGAATTCTGCAATTTCTACAACTCAATTTGGTTACGATGCCAACGGGAATTTAACTTCTCAGGTTAATCCAAATGGGTCCCAAATTTCTAAAGATTATGATAATACAAATAGATTAACTAAAGTTTCTGATATTTCAATTACTCACGATAGCGAGGGCGTGACAAACACATCTAATATTGCAGAGTTTAATTATAGTTTAGATAAAAACGGAAATAAGTTGAGCGAAGGATTTAAGTTAGGCGATGGAGCTGCTGCATTGGTCGGCACAAAAGATTATAACTACGATAGCTTACAAAGATTAACAAAAGCTACTGTAACTCATAATTCAGTCGGACAAAATGTTGTTGATTCAATTGAAGAATTTGGCTATGACAATATTGGAAATAGAGTAAATCTCAAAACAACAAATGTGTCATCTCCAGCGGAGTCGAGGGATGCGGAATTAAATTATTCTTACAACGATGCAAATCAATTAATTGAAGATTCTGCTAATAATTACTCTTATGATGCAAATGGAAATAGAATTAGCAAAACAGGTAAAGATGGTAATAAAAGTATTCAATACTCTTACGATCTTGCAGATAACTTAACGAATGTTCAAAGCAATATTAGCGGAAAAAATTATAATATAAGTTATAACTACGATGGGTTAAATCGAAGAGTTGAGAAAAGTATTAATAGTACTAATAGCAATTTCTATAGTGATGTCTCTTATATTAAATATGCTTATCTTGGAAAATCCTTTGATACTATTTCTCAGGATGTAAATGGAACTATTCAAAACTTTTACAGAGCTGGAATTAGTAATATTGAGCCTACTTTAATTGCGAGTGATTTAATAAGTCCAGCGGTTAAAGTAACAGATCCTGTTGTGCAAAATGATGAACCAGAAGTGCCAGCTTCGTTCCCAGTGTCATATCCTGGAGATGAGGTTCCAAGTTCATATCCAGTTTCTTATCCTGATGATTCAGTCACTCCAGAGCAAACTCCTGTTGAAGATACTTCTGTAAATTTAAGCTATTACTTTAGAGATGGATTAGATTCTGTTGTGGGTGTTTCGAATAAGAATTCTACTGTAGATTATTTAAACGAATATTCATCTTATGGAAAAATTAAAGACTCTTCTAAATTAGATGTGTTTAATTCAAAAACATATTCTGGACAAGATTATGATGTTGAAAGTGAAATGTCTTATTATGGTTCGAGATATTATGATTCTGAAATTGGGAGTTGGAATAAAATGGATAGTTATCAAGGAAATACATCTAATCCAAGTTCGAGAAATAAATATGCATTTGTAGAAAATAATCCAGTGAATAGTGTGGATGTGGATGGATTTGCTGGCGAACAGATGACAGGTGATCAAGCAATTACTTATCTAAATGATCAAGTAACACAAACAAATACATTTATTAGCCAAGCAGATAAAGCTGCGGTAGATGGACAGAATAGAATAAACGATATTAATAATAGTTTAGCTACTTTATCTGCAGACGCTACTTCTAAATACTGGTCAGCACACCATGCATTAGAAGATGAGTATACATATGTTTTGATGAATGGAGTTGTTGGAAGATTACAAGCTAGAGGCTACTCGTTGAACTATGGTCAGGTTTACAATTATCTTGGCAATAAAATTACTGAGAAATCGTATATTTATGCTGCCAAACAACAACAATATTACGCCGCTGCGCAGTTGTATGAATCCTCTGTACAAGAGAGAGATTATTTGCAGAATGATTATCTACCTCAAATTTCATCTGCTAAGATAGAAGCTTTAAAATATATTGATGATACGAATTCATTAAAAAGTGATGTTCAAAATCAAATAGATCAGATCAAAGCTGATGCTCAAAATAGAGCAAACGCCGCAGAAACTCAGAGAAATATTTCCCTGTTATTTGCAGGTGCGGGGGCAGTTATAGGTGGAACTATTTGTGCAGTAGCGACTGCTGGTATTGCAACAGCTGGATGTGTGGCTGGTGGTATAGCATTAGTAGCTGGCGTAGGGTCTGCTGCAAACTCAGAAATAAATAGACAAGATGCTATGTATACTGTGAAGACAGGTACATTCATGGACTCTAAAGCTAATTTCTTTAATAATTTAGGATTTGATAAAACAACTTCAAGTTCACTAAGTAATGCAATAAATGTTGGTGGGAATGTAGCATTTGTGGTTTCTGGAGTAGCAGCTGTTGCGACAGGTGTAATAGCAGGTGTGGCTTTATTGGCACCAGTTATAGCTGGTGTAGGAACTACCACTGCTGCTACTGCCGCCACAGAAGCTACCGCAACTGGTGGAACTATCGCCTTAGGATTAGATGAACTAGGAAGTAGCTTAGATAAATTTGCAGAAGAAGTACAAGCAATCACTTATAAAGCCTTTGTACCCGCAGAGGCGCTTGCTACCTCTGACTGGAAACCCTATGTCTTGGAGAAATTAGCGGATGTTTCCACTAAGATCAACTTTAATCTAACAGGTATAAATAGTATTATGAATAGTGTTAGTAGAGCATCAGCAGGAATGGGAGGAGCTACTGATTGGGAATTATTGCAAATATACAATAACCCACAATTCTGGGATAGAGTAACATTTTTTCAGGATGGAGTGATAGTACCAAACCCTTTTAATTAAATTTTAACTACTAACTTATGATTATAAAGAGAAAATTTAGCTTAGTAGGATGGAGTCCAACTTTCGGGAGGATTTTATACAGAAGTCCTGGCGATCATAAAGACACTATTAATCTGGATATTGTATTTATTGACACAAAATATATAAATGCACCTACGCAGTTTGAACTTGAATCCATCAAAGAGGTGACACAATTAGATGAAGGTATGAATTTTTTATCAAATAATAAGATAGCGGCTCTGGAACAAGACTTAAAGGTTTTTGAGCTTTCCACTAAGACTCAAAAATTCTATATTGTTGCCTCATTTATCTCAATGTTTGAAAATAAATTGGAGCTTCTGGAACTACCTTTTGAGAAAGATAAGACATCTATAAAGTCTTACAAGCCAATAGACACTAAAGGTTTATGATTTATTTTCTTTTAGGGTGGCTGCACCAGAACTAATTAAATTTAAAAATTTATGCCTTCTAGAAGAGTTCCTAAAGAACAAAGTATTAGTGTCGATATCGTTTTACATCACGCATTATATATCCCTTAATATTATTTTATGTTTCTAATTTCAAATTCAGTTACAAAAATAATTTCAATCGTAAGTTCAGAACCTACGATTCAAATGCCTGTCAGGTTTAGTATTAAATACATAGATAATACTAATTATAATAAACTTCTAATATTCTATATTGAATTTGATGGTAAGTACTTAGAATTAGAGTTTAATTATAAAGAAGGTGATTCTCAAGGAATTCTAATTAGTTGTGAGTTGATTAATTATCATGAAAAGTTTCAAATAATTGATGGGATTTACACTCTTAGTGAAGATATTTCAAAGGATATACCACTTTTCGATTTAAATAACGGATTTCAAATTGAACCCACAAAAAACCCTTATATAGTAAAGAAAAGTACTCACGATTTCGGATTAATAAAATACGAGAATGCTATCCAAATTAATTTTTCAACTTCTAAATCTAATAAAAAATTTACTATTGGAGAGAAGATCCTCATAGGTTTAGATACAGATAATAATTTAAATGAAATTGTTATACTGAATTTATCCGATATCGAAGAAGATTTAATCAATCTCAAGTTAAGTGATCAAGAGAATAAAAAGTATGACCTATCTTCTGAAACTTTGAAGTATTTAAAAGAAACAAGGAATTTATCTTAATAATATTTATTAAATATTTATAATGTTACTAAGAAGATTAATTGCACGATATATTGATAACTTTTCAATATTAATAGCTTCCTTTTTACTGGGTTTTGGAGGATTTTTAATTGCTGGGATTATTACACAATCTAATAAGATAGCTACTTTAATATTTTTTTGTATTTTTGTAATAGCATTTATTATTGTATACGTTATAGATTTTATTGTTCTACCTAAAAAGACAGGTAGTACTGTTGGGAAGAGAGTATTAAGATTAAAAATCATCAATGATAATGGTAGTGATTTAAAATATTCACAATTAATTATAAGAGAGATTATTGTACAAGCGGTTGGTTTTTTTGGAATATTTGGTGTAATTCTTCTACTGATGAGTTATTCAGGACCTCAACATAAGTTATTTTATGACAGTACATTAGATATGAATGTTGTTAAAAGATAAACATAGGAATTTAAGAAAGAAGATGAAAGTATAAGTAAATTTTGTCATTCTCTCGTAGAAAATGTCAAAATCTGTATTGCGGTACAATGTTTTATTATTCATAGCAAGTTATAATATACCAATTATATATTACAAGTAACAAATGAGTGAAGTTAAAGCAATAAAGCAAGGAAATAATGATGACTTGAAGAAGAGAAAAAATGTAAATAACGTAGCCTATTTGTTTGTTCTTTACGGATTTTTAGGATTTTTTGAGAATCTTCTTTTGGTAGGTCCAACAGCTCACAAACCAGAAGTCCTTGTAACATTCATTATCGGATTTATACTTCTTGCTATACCTTACATTATACTTCCCCTAAAGGCGAAACAAACTTTAGATGTTAATTATGCAAAAGCATTGAAATTTTATTTATTACTAGTCATGGTAATCCCCACAATTGTATTATTTGTTGTATTTCTAATAACACATAACCTTGTAAGTATCCCTTTTTCTATCTTTGATTTATTGTTTTTTGGACTTTCATTTCAATTCGAAAATAATATTAAGGAGTTTAATCCAAAATTTAAATATTCCTTTAAACAATTTTTGAAAGTATTTGTTCCATCTGCTCTTTTATTATGTGCTGGATTTACACTGACTTTTATTTCAGGAATACTTAACGCAGTCAAATAGCATATTAATAAAACCAGATTAACCTTACATCTCACCATAGCCTCCAGCAAAAAGGCTAGAGGATATCGCATCAAAAGCATTAGTCACTAAAAGTTCTAACTGTTTTCTCTCAAAGCTAAATACGCTTGCTCCCTTTGGCATTTTTACACTAATTCTCTCATTTGGTTGGGCTATTCTTTTTGGTACATCTACTTGTCCTAACTTAATATTTCTCATAATGGGAAGTACCCAGCCTTCTTCATCGGAAGTCTTGCAGCTAACGCCTATCACATAATTTGCATCGCACTCTTTTGCTTCTTCAACTCCATAACCTGAGATTAAGTCTCCATCTGTAAAATATTCTGGTCCAATATTAATTGCTGGTGCAATTAAGGGAAAAGATGAGGAGGCTACCATTCCTGCAACAAAATCATGAACGGTTTCAGGTTTAAAAATACGTTTCTTTCTTTTTTTCATATCAGTTAGTTGAAACCTGAGATTTGCGCGTAATTTAAATCCAATTCTTTTTTGTATTTCCTCTAAATTTGTAGGTGTATTTAGAAAAGGAATATCTTTCGAATAATATTGCGCAAAGGCCTGTCGAAATATTGATTCTGCATCTATTAAAGTCAAGTTGGGAATATGCCTTAATAAATACCAATAATAATGTTCCGGCGATATTAATGATTGATGAGAAAAAATAGCACTGTGGCTAAATAGGTTATGCAATTTGAAATCAGCTACTGATTCTAAGATTTCCTTCCAACTATATCCAAGTGAGTAGAGTGTAAAAGGTATAGTCGCCGATGAAGATGCAATTATTAATCCTGGAGTTATTTTCTGTTCTTCTAGCCACTTTATAATTCCTATCGATGCACCAAAAGCTAGGCTCAAACCACCTTTTATACTAATACATAAATCAGGTACTTGTCTTACATTTTCCCAGTTTTCAAATGAATACTTTGCTATTAAAGGTTCTGGCTGATTTTGATCTAACATAAGCTTAGTATGTTTTATACAAAATTCATGTTCACCATTTCAACATCCATTAGAAGGGCTAGACCACCAACACTTCCAGTATTATCTTTAAACATAGATTTTTTAAACTTAGGAACTTTAAATTGGAATTTTTTCATAATCATTTGCTCGCTATACTTCATTAGTTTAGTCAAAAACGCATCTTGATTGGCAGCAAGTCCTCCACCAAAAATAAATATTTCTACTGGATGAAAAATTAGAAAGTTCATCAGTCCTTGTGCAAAGTACCGAGATGCCACAATCCAAGCTTCCTCATCTTTTAAATCTTCTGGCTTTAAACCGTACATTTCCATGAACCCTTTCCCCGAAGCGTATGCTTCTAAACAGCCTCGCTGTCCACAAATGCATTTTTCACCATCTGGAACTATGATTATGTGACCAAACTCTGTAGGGTAAATTAAATCTTTATTTTCAAACTTATTAATTCTAACTGCACCAACTCCAGTTCCAACAATTACAAAGCCCATTGATTTATAATCTTTTCCGTATCCAAAATATCTCTCCGCAAGTCCAGCAACAACCGCATCATTTTCTATCTTAACTTTACAATTAAGTTCTTTTTTTAAATCTTCACAGATATTAAAACCTTCCCAGTAGGGGAAGGAATCGGATCCAATAACGTTACCTTTGATTGGATTCATGCTACCAGTCATAGAAATACCAATCCCTTTAAGCTTTTCTTTGCCAGCCATTTCCTTAATATTTTCTACAAATTTATTAATAGCATAGCCGTACTTTTCAAATTCTTTGCTTAGGAATTGTCTTTTTTCTATAAATGAATCTGGATCTAATTTAGTAAATGAAGAAATTCGAATATTTGTTCCACCGATGTCGATCGTTATATACATATGAAGAAGTTAAATTTCAAGAATTATTCCAATAGGGCAATGGTCCGAGCCCATAATTTCGGGTCGAATATATGCATCTCTCAAATTATCTTTTAAAGATTCAGACACACAGAAATAGTCAATTCTCCAACCAACATTTTTTGCCCTAGCACCACCAAAAGCTGTCCACCAAGTATATTTCCCAGCTTCATCTGAGTGAAATTTTCTAAAAGTATCAATAAAACCTGCCTCAACAATATTAGTAAAGCCTTCTCTTTCTTTATCTGTAAATCCGTGATTATTATGATTAGTATCTGGTCTTGCTAAATCAATTTCCTGATGAGCAACATTTAAATCTCCACAAAAAATCACAGGTTTTATTTTTTCTAATTCTTTAATGTAAGTTAAGAAAGTTGGGTCCCAAAGGTCATACCTAAAAGGTAATCTTGAAAGATCTGGCTTGGAGTTTGGAGTGTACACACTAATTACAAAAAATTTCTCAAACTCAGCTGTTGTGACTCTACCTTCGTTATTTGCATCACCATAACTGTCTTGAATAGGTGTAACTTTATCGCCAATTAAAATATTATTAGTAACTTTAATAGCCTTTTCCTTTGAGAAAATTGCAGTTCCGGAATATCCTTTTTTCTGAGCAGAATTCCAATACTCAGTATATTCAGGTAAGTCGACTTCAGCTTGGCCCTGCATGGCTTTAATTTCCTGAAGGCAAATAATGTCGGGATTTTCTTGTTTTACATAATCAAGAAAACCCTTTTTAATAGCAGCTCGTATTCCATTAACATTCCACGAAATTATTTTGAGTGTTTTAGACATTTGGTAATTATATCGCATGACATAGTTTCTGTCACCGGTGATAATCTTAGGGAAAGAGCACATTCTTTCCTACTAACACATGATTTAGACCTATCTCATGGTATAATCAAGACTGGCATTATTTAATTCTAAATATTATGGATAAGCAAGAAGTTATTGTCAGATTTGACAAAGTTACTTTTAAATACAACGATAAAAAGACAACTCTGGACGAAGCAGATTTCTCTGTACGTAAAGACGCTAAAATAACAATAATGGGACAAAATGGTGCTGGAAAGAGTACTATTTTTAAATTATTGATCGGAGAATTAAAACCAACTTCAGGGAAAATCAATATAAAAGACGGATCTAAGATCGGAATTGCTCAGCAAATGATTGCAAAAGAATCCTTAGATTTGACAATCTTGCAGTATTTTGAATCGGCATTTGAAGAAAAAGTTTATGGAATTGAAAAGAAAATAAAGGATGTTTTAAGGACTGTAAATTTAGAAGTTCCGCTGGAAAAACAAGTGAAAGATTTATCTGGAGGACAAAAAGCGAGATTGCTTTTAGCTTTTGCATTAATACAAGATCCAGATATTTTATTACTCGACGAGCCTACAAATAATTTAGACCAGGTTGGAATCGAACACCTTACAGGATTCCTAATGTTTTACCCAAAGACCGTAATTGTAATTTCTCACGATGCAGATTTTTTAAATATGTTTACAGACGGGGTTCTAAACTTAGATACACATACTCATAAAGTAGAGCAATTTGTAGGAAATTACTACGACGTTATTGCCCAAATAGAGGCACAGAGGGAAAGAGAAAGATTATTAAATGCTCGAATTGAAAAAAGTGTTAAAGATAGATTTGAAAAAGTTAATAAGTTGGGAGGAAAAAGTGTTGCTATGCGAAAACTTGCAAATAAAGTTAGAGAAGATATTGAAACTGATCGTGAAAATATTGTAGAAGTTAGAAAAGAAGACAAAACTATTCCTGAATTTACAATTCCTGCACAACATACAATTACTTCTGTTATTCATATTACTTCAGTAAAATTTTTGAAAGAACATCAGATTCATGAAAGTAAGGTAGATCTAAAGCTATTTCGTGGAGACAGATTGATAATTAAAGGTCCAAATGGAATAGGGAAGAGTACTTTAATAAAGTCTTTGTTAAATCAAGAAGGGGCAAAAATTAGTGAAGATGTGCGAGTAGGTTACTACAGCCAAGATTTCTCTGAATTAGATATGAATGATACTGCTCTCAACTCTCTCAAAAGTGTAATGCAGGAAGTAGATATACCTAAGCTATATGCTACCGCAGGAAGATTTATGCTCACTGGAGAGCTTTTAAACAATAAAGTAGAATCTCTTAGTGAAGGACAGAAGGGATTACTTTGCTATGCAAGATTTATGTTACAAGAACCAGGACTATTAATAATGGATGAGCCTACAAATCATATAAATTTTAGACATATTCCAGTTATTGCAAAAGCTTTGGATGAGTATAAAGGTGTTTTAATTCTTGTGAGCCACTTACCAGATTTCGTGTCACAAATTAAGATTAAAGACGAATTAGATCTTCAAAGGCTGTAATTATTCGATACCTTGAAGTCCATTGATATTGACAAGTAAGGTAATATTCAAGATAATATGACTATTAGTTCAAGAGATAACATATATATTTTTTCCAAAAAACTTGGACAACATTAAATTAATTTTATGCTAGATTCCTCATATAATCTAAAAGATTCAAAGTTCAATATTGTTTATAAGATCTTTTTCCTTAAATACAACCCAATAAGCGATAAGAATATATACATTGCACATATAATAAATTATGATATCTTAAAAGTTACAAATTTACCTTTTTGTCTTGATGCTCAAGATAAATGTATTCAATTACTATTAGATGAAGAAAAAAATATTACTAAGGAAAATACTATAATCTACACTTTTTTTGATTTAAAGAAAGGGATAAGGGTACTTCCTGATATAAAGATCTTTTCACTGGGAGAAAATAAAAAGAAAACTATTGAGCAAGAAGGGAAAGTGTTGTTAGGAGGTATGGTGTTGATTGTTCCAGAGGGCTTTCTAAGGAAATATAAAAATAGTGTGGTCTCAGTGAGTAAATTTTTCAATCCTGCAACTAATATTGATGTGGTGGGTTCTTACGACGAGGCGATTGTTGCTATAGATAATTTTAAAAGCTAACAAGGGTTTTTAGGCCCTTGTTAAACTTCAATTAGATCCGAGCAATTGAAAGAGAACTTATTTGCATGTTCTGTTCGCTTACTGGGTTTCTAAAATTGATTTCGTAACCATTTGCACCTATTTGAGCTGATTGATTATCAATAGAAAGCTCTAATGTTAGTGCAGGCATTGGCTGTGTAAGAGTATATTCACCAACTTTTTGTAAATTGATAAAGAACTTTACATTTTGAACGCCTTGGCTGTCTACTGACCATAAATAACTTGGTACAAACCAATCATTCATGTTAACAGTTGGAAGATCTGCTACATATAAAGGATTTAGTGAAACTGTGTTATCAACAACAGTTGCCTTGTATCCTGTAAAGAATCCACCAAAAGTTTGTCCATCAGTCCAATTGAATCCAATTGATTGTATTGGAGCAATATAACCTGTTGGTCCTAAAGGATTATTCCATAACCAGAAAGGATGACTTCCTACAGCAGCACCTGTACCATCTGCTTTATATCCAGATGAAAACTTCATTGTAGAAGTAACAAGAATTGGGTGACCTACAGTTGGTAACCATCTGTGAGGAGTATTGTAGCTATACCCATTTCTCTCTTCTGTTAAATCAGAAACCATAATAGATCCTGGGTAAGTTTGTGGCTTTAAAGTAAATTTAGCAACACCATTAACCTGAGCTAAACAGGCATCATAGTTGCAATCAACATTTTCTGCTTGAGAAAAACCTGTTGGGCCTCCGCTTTTTAGGGTTCTCCACCAGTATGATTGATTTGCAGTTGGACTTGGTGTTTGGAATGGTGCACTAAAATTATCAAAAACCAAATTTGGTGTTGAAAGATTAATGATTAATGCATTCACACCTGTTGTAGACATTGCCATTATGAGTAATGCGAGAACACTACCCACTCCAGCTTTACGAAGTATAGACTTCATAGAGTTAAGTTTAATAGATAAAAGTATAAGCGCTTATACAAGTGTATTTAATCATTAAGTTGTGTTTTATACTAGTGGTTGTTAGAAGCTAGTTAAACATAGAATGTTCTTAGTTAATTAGATATATTGGAGATATAATAATTTCATAGTATATTTTACATAGTAATATCTTTTTACACACGTCGTGGTATTCTGACAGATTTACCCTGTACTAATCGAGGTAAGGAACAAAGTCCACCTTACATGACAGTATATATTTTTTAATTTTGGCAGCAAAACATAAGTTTTCTTATACTGCTATGATATAATTATCCATAATTTATAAGTTTTTATTATGAAAAAATTACATCCAAATAGTATATGGTTATTCTTTATTCAGAATTTAGTAGGATGTTTCTTTGCAAGTTTCTTTCTTGCAATATTTAGTCTTAGTTGGACTATAGGTTTATTCGAAGATTCCTCTACAAAGAATGGGATCGTGGTAACAATGCTACTTATCTGTTCGATAGTATTCATATTAATAGTTATATTATCATATGTATTTGCGGTTTTATCTTACAATAATTACAAATATGAATTAAAGGAAGATGGATTTTATAAGGAGTCCGGAGTTATTACAAAAAAATACGTGACTATTCCATACGAGAGAATTCAAAATATTGATATTTATAGAGGTATTTTAGCAAGAATATTAGGACTTTCTGATTTACAAATTCAAACTGCAGGAATGAGTGCAGTTTATACAAATAAAGGTGCTTACGGAGTTAATGCAGAAGGAAGGTTGCCTGGATTGTCAGAACAAGATGCAAAAGAAATTAGAGATGAATTAATCAAGAGGGCAAAAGGTTCTAAACATAGCGGACTGTAAATTATACAAGTATTTAGTCATGCTCTACAGACCTAAATTCGAAGAAGGTATAAAAGAAGAACCACTACATCTAGCACAAAGCATCCCTGATGCTTTAAGTGAGCTTCGAACTCTCCAAGGTGAGGAAAGATATACAAAAAACGTTACAGTAATGCTACATTACTTTGTTTGGCCCAACACAGTCCTGTTAAATGAATTCGATATCCGTAATCTTTCAAGCTGGCATAGCAACCTCGAATCATTAGATAAACAATCTTTTGAGTTTGTAAAAGAACAAATACAAAGAACGTTGTCTGCGTTAATACTTGCAGTCGAAATTACTAAAAAAGGTTACACAGTAGACTTTATTCATTCTGCTGCAGATGTTGTATGGGCTTATGGAGAAATTCCAGGTCAACTTTATCCTTCTGATGTAGTAAGAATTTTAATTAGTCAAATCTCCGAAATTTATCCAGAGCTGAAGGAAGAACTAAATGCGCATCATATTGATTTAAATATTGATGGCAATAGTTCTAAAACTTCAATAGACGAGTGGAATCCTGTGGTAGATAATTTGAGACCAAATACTACAAGAGTTTTCTCTGTAACAACTCTTTATCATGCTGATAGAGTTTTAGCTTCAATATCAGATGGAAATATTAATAAATTGAGAAAATCTGGAATTTATACTATAACTTCTTTAGGCACTCCACTTTTACAAGAAGAAGGAGAGAAAGTGCCTAATTATAAGCAATTCGTTGGAGAGGGTGACGATATGCAAATTAACCTTCCCGCTGAAGTATCCGAAATACTCAAAGCGTCTGCAATTACGCCATCTTTAATGAGAGATTTTAAAGATGATATAAAAGGACTAGTTACAAAAGTTAGCCCAGTGTTAATTGGCAAACTAGCTAGAGTAAGAGATCTTGATCCAGAATCAGGTGGTGCTCAATTAGCAAACGAGCAAAGAAAATTTGTGAGAAGAAAATATGGTCATCCAACTGTAGTAGAAGAAAGCTAACTCACTTACTCGTATCTCAAAGCATCAATTGGATTCAATCTCGCAGCTTTTGCAGCAGGATAAATGCCAAATATAATTCCAATTAAACTTGAAACACCAACAGCAAGCAAAATTGCATCCATTGTCACAACTCCTGAAAAATCCAAAAGTCTACTTGCTCCTATACTAATTGCATAACCTAACAAAATTCCGAAAATTCCTCCTAAAAGCGTAAGGATTACTGCTTCAATCAAGAATTGAATTAAGATATCAGTTGTTTGTGCACCAACGGCTTTTCGCAATCCTATTTCACGAGTTCTTTCTGTTACAGAGACAAGCATAATATTCATAATTCCTATTCCTCCAACTAATAAAGATATCGCTGCTATTCCTGCGAGTAATGATGTTAAGACTCCTGTAATCTGACTAACTGTGGATAAGAGTTCACCTGCTGTGGTTAAAGAAAAATCTGCTAGAGATTTATCCTCAATATTGTGGTTTTTTAAAATAATATCTTCAATTTGAGATTTGGCTTGTTCTACAGTGTCGCTAGTAACTGCCTGTACTGTAAAACTATTGTAGTAATTAGTTTTGAATAAACTTAATGCTGTAAAATCTGGAATAAATGCTTCAGAGTTCGGATTATTAAAACTGAAATTACTTTCTTCTTTTTTTGCTAAAACTCCAATAATTGTAAATTCAGTATTTTGAACGGTTATTGTTTTATCTATAATATCAGTCGAATCAAAGAATTCATGGGCAATTGAATCTCCTAGAATGATTACATTATCATTCCTATCGATATCATCAAGGTCCAAATACTTCCCACCAGAAAGTGGTAAGTCATTAATTTGGAAATACCGTGGAGAAACTCCCGCAACATTAAATCTTTCCTCAATTGCATCTAGTTTGAATATCGCATTGCTTGAAACAGTTCCACTAATATTCTTAACCAAGTCTGTTGAAACTTGATCAAGTGATTGTAAATCCTCTTTTGTTAAAGTTTGAGGAGTCGAAAGACCAGCGCCTGGAGTTCCAGTTTGTTGCCTTTGAGATACTCCATTTTCAGATACTCTTGATGCAAGACTACTACCTGACATTACTGTTATATTTGTACTTCCAAGTCCAGAAATTTGATCTGTAATACTTGCTTGAACCCCGTTGCCTAAAGCGATTAATCCAATCACAGATCCTATACCTATTATTACTCCAAGTACTGTTAAGAAGCTTCTTCCTTTGTTGGATAATATTGATCTAAAAGATTGTTTTAAAATACTATAAAGTTTCATAATTTAGAATTTAAATCGTAAGTTATTTATTATTTTCAATATTAGTTACTTCTCCGTCTTTAACATGTATTATTCTATCTGCGTATTTTGCAATTTCATCTTCATGGGTAATCAGAACTATAGTTGCGCCCTCTTTATTAATTTCTTGAAATAATTGCATAATTTCGTTTGATTTCTTACTATCAAGGTTACCAGTTGGCTCATCTGCTAAGATTATACTGGGCTGCATCATTAGAGCCCTAGCAATTGCAACTCTTTGAACTTGACCACCGGAGAGCTCATTACTTTTATGATTCTTACGATCTTTCAAACCTACCTTTTCTATTAAAAATTCTGCTCTCTGACTTGGATTACTTACTTTTCCGTAAATTGAGGGAAGAAGCACATTCTCCAAAACTGTTGTTCTTGGTAATAAGTTAAATTGTTGGAAAACAAAGCCAATTTCTTTATTTCTAATCCTTGCAAGTTCTCTTCCTTTCAATTTACTTACATCCTTGCTGTTTAAAATATAAGTTCCATTTGTTGGAGTATCGAGCAATCCAAGTAAATTCATTAACGTAGACTTTCCAGAACCTGAGGGCCCCATTATTGCGACAAATTCACCTTTGTCTATAGTTAAATCAATGTTTTTAAGTGCATGTGTAAGCTCACCACCGTTTTTATAAGTCTTGTGTATGTTTTTTAAATCGATTAAAGCACTCATTTTTAGTTCTTAATAAATACGAACATCAGATAGTATATCATTATCATGCTCCGTGTTACAATCTAGATAATTAAATTAATAAAATGGACCCAGGACACATTGGATTTTTTAAAGCAGTAGGTAAAAATATAAATGGCTCTTTCCTCGAAATGGATGATGGTAAAGATTTATTCATGCCTCTAAACGAGCAACGTGGTGAAGTTAATATTGGTGAAGAATATTTAGTAATTGTATTTAAATACGAAAATACTCCAACACTGCTTTTATCTCAAAAAATTGACAAGCATTTAAAAACAGAAATAGAAGAGGGCGAATTGACTAAAAATCAAGAAGTTAGTGGTTATGTGTACGAATTGAATCCTCTTGGAGCAAAAGTAGCAATAAACAAAACTCACAAAGGATTAATATTTAAAAACGAAATTAATCAAGAACTTAAAGTAGGAGATCAGTTTGCCTTTTTTATAAAAACAATTAGAGAAGATGGAAAAATAGATTTAGCTTTAAAAAAACAAGGATATAGAGGTTATATATCAAGCTCGACAGAACAAATTTTAAAAGAACTTCAAAATGCCAACGGAGTATTACCTTACAACGACAAAAGTACCCCAGAGGAAATTAATAAAGTTTTTAAAATGAGTAAGAAAGTATTTAAAGAATCCATTGGTAAACTTTACAAACAAAGACTTATAGGAATTAGTGATAAAGGTATAAGATTAGTTACAGAATAAGTCTCTTCAACACTAAGAAACCAGATTACTTATAGTAATTTATTAGACATTTCTTAAGTAATGTAGCATTTCTTCGGCCATTTCGTCTGTTTCTTCATCTACGCCGTAGCCTCCAAAGATATCGGTTAATCTCTCAAATACCTGCATCCTATCTGTATGATCTAATAGATTACCTCCCTCGTTTATAAAAGCTTCTTTTTGTAACATTTCAATTACAGATTCAGGAAGACGAGGATCTGACAAGATGTCAAATCTTGGATCCTTTAGTGTCACTTTTATTATATCTCCTCTAATCATTATATTAAACTTAGTATTTGGTATATCTTTATGTTTTTCATATGTGGCAATTAACAATGGGATAATTGGATGGCTACTACTCGAATTATTAAAGGAACCTTCTTCTGTGTAGATACCAAGGTCGACTAATTCGCCTCTATTTTGTATATTTAAAAGCGAATACAAATCTTTCATCATCTCTTTAAACGGTAATTTTTCAGGGTTTTCCATATTAATAACATTATAGATAATAAACAATCTTACACTTTCTCTCAGGATTTTATAAGTAGGCTGAACAGATGTGGTAAATCTTCAAATAATATATAATATTTAGCTAGTTCTTAAATAGACAATTTATGAAATTAACAATTGAAGATAAAATTCCAAAACCTATTTCTGAAGTTTACGATGCAATAGTAAACCCTGATAAATTAATAAATTATTTTGTTACTAAAACTTCAAACCAGATAATTGAAGGGAAGTCTGCAAGTTGGGATTTTGGAGAAGAAGGACAAGTAACAATCCGAGTTACACAATTAGAAAAAGATAAATTGATTGAGTTTAATTGGCCTGCAACTGGGTTAACTACAAATGTAGAAATTAAGCTGGAAGAAATTGATGTAAATACCACAAAGATAGTTATTTCCGAAGGAGAGTGGAAGTTAGACAAGGATTCTGTATCAATTATGGTTGGACAAACTCAAGGCTGGACTGGGTTTATTAACGGACTAAAATCTTACCTCCTCTTTAATATTAATTTAAGAGAAGGTAAAAAGTTATAGAAAAAGCTCCTCACGGAGCTTTTTCTATACGTATGAATTATTTTAAACTACATCTTCCGTTTTGCTTGAAAATAAACCTATTACTACTGCAAAAATCCAAGCTATTAAATACCACACTAAAATTGCCATAACAGATGCTAATTCTAAATAGCCGCCTTCAACATTTGTAACTGGGAATATTCCTTGGAATGGTACTACAAAGAAGTTTGTTAAGCTAATCATAAAGCTTACAAACCCAGTTTGATTTGCTCCTAAGAGTAGCAATACAAATCTGAATAAAATCAAAACATTAATTATAGTTACAAGAGTAAAAATAACCTGATTTACCTTGGAGACAAAGAAATCTCCTGAGAAAACATTATAGTTTGACCTAACTGTTCTCTTAACAGTGTTGCCCATTGCATCCTGAGTTACTGTTGTTGACTCTTTGACGGTATTGTCCATGGAAGAGAAAATAAAAAGTATATATACATACTACCAGTTTCCTGACAGGAATGGAACATTTCCCTTAAACTGACATTATGCACTGTGACCTATACCCCATAACTTTAGTTATTAAATGATAACTTTAATGAGTCCTGATTTTCAGGACGATTATTAGATTTATGTTGGCTTTAGCACGCCACTGATTATCTCTTGAATATATGTTTGTGGAGTTACTCAACTTTCCTCTCAATATAAACACTTAACTCCCTCCTTGCCTGCCTTGCCTGTCGGCAGACACGGTCGGCAGGCATGAACGTCAGGCAGGTTGATAACGTTTAATTGTTACTCAATCCACCAATCCAACCAAACACTTGCACCTCCACTTAATTCTCGATACTCAACTTTAATGGTGTGAAGACCAGCAGTCATATTTAATGTTGCATCATCTTCCTCATATCCATGAGGTCCCCAATGATCTATTGCGAGAGTTCCGTCAATCCAGACTCTTACCCCATCATCGCTACCTTCCATAAATGTATATGTGTCTGCATCAAAGTAGAATTGTCCCTCATATCGAGCAGAGAAGTTGTTACTACTAATTCCACTGATTGGTGAGTTCGATCCCCAATCATAATCAACATTCGATGTGTACATAGACATTGTTGGTGTTCCTGTTAATGTTGCATTATTAAAGTATTTTGCACAGAACCTTCCAACGTCCACACAATTTGATGTTTGAGTTTGAGGAAGTGTCCAAGATAATCCTGCTGTAGCATCTCCTGTTCCATCGTAATATTCCATTTTGATAGCATGAGCTCCTGCTGTTAATGTAACTGTCGAAGAATTCATAGTTGTTGTATGCGATGTCCAATTATTTATTTTTTGAACATTATCTACCCATAACCTAACTCCATTATCTGATGTTGTAACGAACGTATAACTTCCAGCAGTTGGGAAATTAATATTTCCAGTCCATCTTGCAGAGAAATTATTACTATTTACTGATGCATCGGGACTTCCTCCCCACCAGAAATTAGAAATTGTATCTTCACATCTTGTTAGAACTGGAGAGCCAGTTAAACCTGTATTGTTATAGTATTGCGCAGTAAATGTACAACTCGCATTGACTTTGAATAGAGCAGATTTGCTTGCTGTTGCTCCGTGTGAATCTGTTGCTATGAATTCTATATTCTGTTGACCAGTCCAGTTTACTGGTGTTGTTATTGTGACAACATTGCTAGCATTGATACTTACAGTTAGCGGTCCATTATTTGCATAGCTCCAAGTGATTGGATCTGCAATATCTGGGTCACTTCCATAATTATCTAAATCGAATGTTGTAAAGCTTTGCCCTAATACGATTGTTTGTCCTGGAATTGTATTTACAACTGGATCATTATTATCAACAGGTTCAAAGTATTGCCATACTGATGCTCCTCCTCCTATTTCTCTGTACTCACCTTTTACTTGATGAACACCAGCAGATACGTTTATAGTTTTATAATCCTCTTGGTACCCATGTGGACCCCAAGAGTCTATTACTGCTTGATTATCTAGCCAAACTCTTACTCCATCATCAGATGCTGTCCCAAATTCATAAGTTTCTCCTGTGAAAGTAAAGTTTCCTCTCCATCTTAACGAAAATGCGTCATCGTTAGTTATTCCATGTCCAGGACCCCATTGCTGCCAGTCTGCATCCACACCATTTTGTACTGCTACAAATACTGGACTTCCGGATAGAGTAGAATTATTGAAATATTCTACACAGTAGAGATCACTTGGAATAGTATTGCAATTCCCTCCGTACTGATACCATACTAAAGCTACGACAGCATCACCCGTCGCTTCGTAATATTCCACTTTTACACTATGAATTCCTGAAGTCAATGTTATGTCATAATCATTATTTTCCCATGAGTGACTTGTCCAGTTATCAATTCTTAGTGTGTTATCTACCCAAACCCTAATTCCATTATCTGAGTTTGTATGGAAAGTGTAATTGCCAGCCGCAAAGTTTATATTCCCTTGGTATCTTGCAGAGAAATTATCTGCATTAACAGATGGATCCGGACTATCACCATCCCACCAGAAGTTTTGAACAAGACTTTCGCACCTTGTAAGAGCTGGGGTTCCAGTTAAGGTTTGATTGTTAAAGTATTGTGCAGTGAATTGTCCTGCACATGCGTCCACCACATTATTTACTTTGAATAGCGCAGAACTACTTGCAGTAGCAGCGGAACTATCTGTTGCTGTAAATGTAACCGATTGTTCGCCCACCCAGTTTGCAGGAGTTGCTACTGTAACTATATTGTTTGAATCGATATTTACAGTTAAAGGTCCGTTATTGCTATAGCTCCAAGTTATTGAATCTGCAATATCTGGATCTGTGCCATAAGTATCTAAATCAAATGTTGTAAAATTTTGTCCTAGGGTAACTGTCTGGCTTGGGATTTGTGTTACTACCGGTGTACTATTTGCAACTGGAACAAAATATTGCTCTATGATTGCATTTCCACCAATTTCTCGGAATTCACCTTTTACTTTGTGAGTACCAGAATTTACTCTCATAGTCTTAGCAGTTTCCTGATAACCATGAGGTCCCCAGTCATCTATTACTAATTGATTATCTAACCAAATTCTTGCTCCATCGTCTGAAATTTCATCAAATTTATATGTTCCAGTGTTAAAACTGAAGTTGCCCGTCCACCTTATAGAGAAACTATCATCATTAGTAATTCCATGTCCTGGTCCCCATTGTCCCCAGTCAGAATCTACCACTCGTTTTGTAGTTACAAATACAGGGCTTCCGGATAAATCAGAGTTATTGAAGAATTCTATACAATATAGATTTGTTGGAACTGAATTACAATTTCCTCCATATTGATACCATGTTAAAGATGCTACTGCATCACCTGTTGCTTCGTAATACTCAACTTTTATATTATGAGTTCCTGCAGATAAAGTGATGTCGTAATCATTGTTTTCCCAAGAGTGACTTGTCCAATTATCAATTCCTAGAGCTCCATCAATCCAAACTCTAATTCCATTGTCTGAGTTTGTATGGAATGTGTAATTACCAGCAGCAAAGTTTATATTTCCTATCCATCTTGTCGAAAAATTATCTGCATTTACTGTTGCATCAGGACTTGTTGTTCCCCACCAGAAATTATCGATAACATCTTCACACCTTGTAAGAACCGGTGCATTAGTTAAAGTTTGATTGTTAAAGTATTGTGCAGTGAATTGCCCTACGCAAGCATCCGTGCTAACTGTGAAGGTTGCTGTACTATTTGCAGATGCATTTGCAGCATCAGTTAAAGTAAACATTATTGATTGAGATCCTGTCCAGCCATTTGGAATTGTTATAGTTACAACTTTTTGAGTATCAATATTTACACCCAAAGAACCGTTTCCTGAATATGACCAAGTTAGTGTATCGCCAGCATCTTGATCGCTTCCATAATTATCCAAATCAAATGTTGTAAAGTTCTGTCCTGTTGAAATTGTCTGACCAGGAATTTGACTTACTGTTGGTGGATTATTTGGCGGTGTATTAACTGTAAATACTGCCGTCGAACTTGCATTGGCGCTTAAATTATCTGTGGCTTTAAAAGTAATATTCTCCGTTCCAGTCCAATTACTTGGATAGGTTAGAGTAGCTACATTATTTACAATTGAAATTGAAATATTTGTATTTCCAGAGTAACTCCAAGTTACTGAATCTCCTGCATCCTGATCACTTCCATACGAACTCAAATTAATTGTTGAGAAATTTTGACCTCTAGTAATAGTTTGATTTGGAAGTTGATTTACAACGGGTGCGTGATTTGCATTTAGTAAATCAATTTGCAATTTTGCTTTTGCCCCACCTGCATTTTCAAAGTATTCCATTTTAACCTCATGTACGCCTGCTGTAAGAGTTTTAGATCCTGCATATGGAGTCTGACCATCTTGATCAATCCATCTATCAACAACTAAAGTACCATCAACCCACAATCGTGTTCCATCATCTGTCCATGTCGTGAAGTTATAATTCCCTCCTGCTGCAAAGTTTATATTTCCTGTCCAACGAATAGAGAAGTTATCTTGTGGACACTCAATTTGATTTGTAATTGCTACAGGATTTAATGTTCCAGTTACTGAATTACAATAGGTAATGAATATTCTTCCTAAGCCGCCTTGTCCACCGCCTCCAGAAGGTCCATTTTGATTTCCACCGTTTCCTCCGAGTGCTGTAGATAAGTTTGATCCAAGATTAAAAATACTTCCATGTAGAATTATAGTTCCTGCGGCACCTCCACCTCCACCACCAACGTGGCTTCCAGCATTGTTCCCGCCACTTCCATCCGCATTAATTTTACCTTGAAGATTAATTACATTAGCATATCCAAATAGAATTCCTCCTCCATTTCCACCATTATTTCCATTTATTGTTGTGATATTTCTTCCTTGATACCCACCGCTAGCTCCACCACCAGAACCAAATAATACTGAAGATTGATCATTTACACCAATACTTGATCCTCCACCACCTCCACCTGTTCCAACATCCGGACTATTCCATGAGTATCCTCCAGTTCCAGTATATCCTAATGCTTGAGAACCACCGTTAGAACCGGCAACCGAAACTCCTCCTCCATTTCCACCACCTACTGTACTTCCGGCTAATCCTCCTGGCTGTCCATTTACATTACTATCGGATCCACCTCCGCCTCCACCTCCTGCTGTAGCATTTGCACCACCACCTCCTCCACCTGTTCCTTCATCACCTTGGCCTGAATTTAAGAAGTCATATCCTCCGGATCCAGCTCCTCCTGATCTTAAACCTGCAGGAGATGTTGCACCATTTCCAGAACCACTTCCACCTCCGTATGAACCAGTTCCATTTGGAGAATTACCTCCTCTTCCAACAAATCCATCTGTAGACTCACCATTAATCCCTCCTAGATTTACTCCCACACCAACTCCTCCTCTGTAACCCTTACCTTTTAGGTCAATTATTCCTAAAGTTCCCACATTTACTGTGCCGTTTGCTTTGAATGCCATAACTCCCCCTGTACTTCCATCCCAATTTGCTACAGTGAAGATTCCGTCTATATTAATATTTCTATATTGATTGACTTTTAGAATCTGAGCTACTGAACCACTACCCACTGTATAAGTATTATTCAAATTATTTGTTAATGTTAAATTTGTTCCTGAAATACTTGCAACGGTATTGAATTCATACTTTCCCACTCCTGTTCCTAACATTTGAATTATTAATATACTATCACCTGCAGTAAATGCACTTGAAGGTGCTCCACTTATAGTAACAATCTTTTGATTTGCAGCAGAAGTCAATGAAACTGCACTTCTAACAGTATCTGTATAAACTGTCTGGTTTGTAGAAACACTTAGATCTCCTTCTCTTCCATCTCCTGTTTCGTTTCCTGGAGTTACTAGAGGTACTGGACCTCCTCCCGCCCAATCAAAATCAATTGTGTCATCACATGATGTACCTACAGGAGTTCCATTTAACTCTTTATTTGGATAATATTGACCATAATATTGATTAGTTGAACAAGGCCATATTGTAAAGTTTGCACTCTTAGTTGCTTCTGCATGCCAATTGTCAGTTGCTTTAAATGTAATATTTTCTGTACCAGTCCAATTTGCAGGATAAGTTAAAGTTGCTACGTTATTCGTAATAGAAACTCCAATATTAGAATTACCTGAGTAACTCCAAGTTATTGTGTCTCCACTATCCTGATCACTTCCATAACTAGCTAAATTTATATTTGTAAAAGCTTCACCTGCTCCAATTCGCTGATCCGGAATAGTTGTTATAACAGGTGCATGGTTATTTGCTGGTTGAACAAAAAATTGTGCTAATGCATTGCCCGTTGCTTCGTAGTATTCCATTTTTACAGTATGTAAGCCAGCAGTTATAGGAGTAGCTTGAGATAAGTTAACCCCGGCATTATTTATCCATTTATCTATTAATAAATTAGCGTCAACCCAAAGCTTTGTACCATCATCTGTATTTGTCTGGAATATATATGTATTTGCAGAGAAATTTATATTTCCTGTCCAACGAATAGAGAAGTGATCTTGAAAACAATCCGTTTGAAGTTGTTTTGTTACCTCTAGTGCAGAGCCTGTTATGGCATCACAATATTCTATCCTTGTTCTACCACCTCCACCATTTCCACCACCTGCTCCTTGCGAAGGTGTTCCTGGTCCTCCATTCCCGCCATTTACTAATAATTTATTTGTTTCAATATTTGCAGATTTTGTTTTAAGAACTATAGTTCCACCTGCACCTGCGCCTCCACCTCCTGCTAAGTTGTAGCCTCCACCTTGTGCTGAAGCACCATTACCACCTACCGAAGTTATTTGCCCTGTAATATTTAAAACATTTGCATCTATTAAAATTGCTCCTCCACCATTACCTCCAGCTCCACTATCTGTTCCATCTTGGCCTGCTCCTCCACTTCCACCACCTCCACCAAAGTACAATTTTTCTACTTCGTTAGTTCCATAAGTTTTTCCTGGTCCTCCATTACACCATCCATCTGATGAAGGTGATAAGCCTCCACCTCCATCTGTTTTATTTCCACCACCTCCACCTCCGGAAGCATGTTTATTTGAGTCCCAAACATAAACATATCCATGTCCTGGACCCCCACCGTTTGCATTTGAATCATCATTTTGCCAACAATCAACAATGTTATTATTGTAATTTCCTAAATATCCTTCTCCTGCGTGTCCTCTGTCTGGATTATTTTCTGTTGTTCTGGAACCTCCTCTATATCCTTTTCCATCAACTCCTATGTCACCAACTACTGTAACAGTTCCTGTGGCTTTTATAGCTACTATTCCACCAGTTTGACCATCCCAATTATGAGCAGTTAAATGACCATTCACAGTTAGATTATGGTATTGTGCTACTTTTACAAATTGAACAATATCACTACCACTCACTGTATATGTATTTGCTAAAGGTGAAGTTAATGTAACTGTGTTTCCACTAATACTTTGAATAATTCCATATTCATATGTTCCAGTAGAACTTCCAACCATTGAAACTATTATTAACCTATCTCCTTTATCTAATTGATTCATTGAATTCAATTTTATTTGATTAGATCCACTTGTTGCTGTTTCTGTTAAGTTTCCACGAATATCATCTGTATATATTGTTTGAGTTGAATCTATCGTCAAATCTGGCAAACCTTGAGCTACTGGGCCTAAATTTCCCCAATCATAATCAATATTACTTACACAATTAGTAAATTCTTCACCTCCACTTAAAGTAGAATTTCCATAATATTGCATCGCGTACTGTCCTGTTGGACATGCTACGTTTACATTAATAGATGCGCTTGCACTTCCACCTGTATTTTGAACAGTTACTGAAATTGT
This sequence comes from Candidatus Dojkabacteria bacterium, assembly GCA_040006935.1. Lineage (GTDB taxonomy): Bacteria > Patescibacteriota > Dojkabacteria > J137 > J137 > JBDSRX01. Next base: position 265,830 of record JBDTVZ010000001.1, read on the forward strand.
TTGGCTTCCCAAGCTTCTTAAATTATAGGTAGCACTTGCAGTTGATTGTCCTCCAACTGGAGTAGGTGACCAATTGTAAGTTAAGTTTGAAGCGTCCGATGGACTTGCTAAAGCAGTGAATGTATTATTTTCGTTTACATTTATTTGATTAGATCCACTTATATATACTTGAACAGGCGCAACATCTTGAACTCTAAAACTGCCTTGAGCACTCCATCCGGAGTCACCCATTGGTGTCCAAGATCTTACATGCCAATAATATGGATTAGCTGACGCTGTTAGATCTGTTCTTGTCCATGCACTCGAATCGATCCATCCGGAACCTTGCATCGTTCCATTAGGAATATTTCCTCCCCATACATCTACTGTGTACCTATCTCCATTTCCAGTCCAAGTCATAACTACTGGTGTTCCAGGAAGGAAACTAGCATTTTCTTGTGGGGAAAGCGGAGTAGGTGTAACTGAGCCAGGTGGACAGCTGCCTTGGCAAACTTGTATTGACGAAGCTCCATCTCTTAATCCTTGAGCTACAGCATTCAAATCTGATACATCATGATTTGTACGTCCGCAAATTCCATGAAAACCACCATCTGAACAGATTATTACTTCATACCCAGAAGTTACTCTTATTGACTCTGTTTTATCATTTCTTAGTTCGGAAGGTGTATCCCAGAAACTTAAGTCTGAAATTGTTCTATCGCTAGTGAATGGATTTCCATCGTTGTAATCTCCAAGTCTATATAATTTAAATGCTTCTGGACTTCTTCTTCTAACTTGAATTGATGACGTATTATAACCGAAAGGAATTCCTCCTAAATCAGTATTTGTTCCATTTGTTTGATATCTTCTTGCTCCATAGTTATCATCTTCGAATAGAACTACTTCCCAATTTCCTCCAATATCAATAGATTTCAATGTATCGTTTCCAAAACCTTGGGCTCCTAAACTAGGAATATCTTGAGTAACTAAGAAACAATCTCCTTGATGATCGTTCCAAGAACCTGTAACTCTACAAATTTTAACCCAATCATTATTATTTCCGGAAGGACATACATTAGTACTATAAACTTTCATAGATTCTACGCTGTTGTACCAACCTCCAACTGTTTCTAAATTTTGTACTGATGAATTGAAACATTGTGTATTTCCGACCAATCCGATATGCTGATCACTTAAAATTACGGACCAACCTGATGGTATAGACATTGATTTATATTGAGCACCTCTATCTGGGGCTTCAGTTTCTCCTACTCCAGCTTGTACCCTAATTGATGATGGATCGTAACCAGAATTTCCGTATAGAACTACTTTGTCTCCTGAGTTTCCTCCTCCTCCCGTTCCTGTTGGGTAACATGCATCTGGAGTTCCTGAAGGTTTTAATTCACAACCGTTATTACATTGTTGAACTACGCTTATACTTCCATTACTACAGTTGAATAGAGTATTTGAGTCCAAACCTAAAGTACTTCCACAATAATTTCCATTTCCTCCACTTGGACATGTTCCACCACCTGTTGACACTCCTCTACAAACATCAGCTGTTCCCGGTGGTTTTTGAATACAACCATTCGAACAAGTTTGAGTTTCTGTTTTTACACCATTTTGACAGTTATAAAGTTTGTTAGCAGTTAAACCAAGTGACGATCCACAATACATTCCGTTTTGACCATTTGGACAACTGGAAGTACTAGAACCTGTGCTACAGAAGTCCGCTGTTCCTTGGGCCTGAACACTACAACCGTTAGAACATTGCTGAATAAGACTATTATTCCCATTTGTACATTGATAAAGATTTGAATCGTTAATACCCAATGTGACTCCACAATATTTGCCATTTTGATTATTAGGACATGTATTAGAAGATACTGGAGGGGTACATGCGGTTAAAGCTTCTAAACTAAGACCAGTAGCTTGTGCACTACAAACACCACCATCCAGTGTTATATTTAATTGATTAGATGTATTATAATTTACGAATAAGTGACCATACCCATATACTCCATTACTTACTGCAACAAAATCTCTTCCACCTGGATATATACTTCCCGAAAAATTAAACGTTCCATTATAATTTATTGGTACTGATATAGAAACTGGTTGATTTCCTGTAGAAAGATAAACATAACCACTTCTTGCTACAGCGCCTGAAGCATTTGGTAGAAATACATATCCGGCAACAGAGCCATAAACTTGACCATCTAACTTAAACTCACCTGCGAATTGAGTTGAAGATCCAGGGCTTGTTGCGAATTCATGATGTTGTATCAAATTTTCAATAGCAGGTTGTCCATTATAAGTCTGATCAAGGTCTTTATATAAAGACATATGTGCATGACAATTACTTGTACCTGAATTTCCAACTTCCCCTAGTTTTTGACCATAAGTAACACTATCCCCATCTGAAACCACTCTTAAATTAAGATGCGCTACTCTCAAGGCAATATTAGGATTTTCACTTGAACGAACAATGATTGTATTTCCATAACCCGAGTTCGAGAAATATGAAGCTATAACAATTCCTGCGAAGGGGGAATTAAAGTTTTGATTGCAGTCATTTGCACCATTGATCCTATTCCAATCTTCTGCCAACTCATCTGCCCCATGATGAGTATCTGTACTGTGGCCATTACCTGTTAGTGCCCAATCTAAAGTATCAAAAGGCCAAAACATATGTATAGGGCTAGAATTTAAATCTACAGCTTGTTGCGAAAAAACGATATTACTAGTTTGACTTGTAGACTCATTGCTATTTCCATTAGTTGATGGTGTATTCGTCCCAATCTCCTTATTACCACCAAAAGCAACGACTTTCCCATCAAGATTCACTGTTTGTCCTAATGCAATATCTAAAGCATAAATTCCTGCAACTTGTGGCGCTGCAAAGCTTGTTCCAGAAACCAATCCATAAGTTCCATCAACTTTAGTTGTTAAAATATCTCTTCCTGGTGCATAAATATCAATTTGAGGTCCGTAAGTAGAAAAGCTTGATCTTTGAAGGCTCTGATCAATAGAACCGACTGCGATTGAATTTTCATAAGCTGCTGGGTAGAGCACTCCTTCTTGTCCAGTATTTCCTGCTGCAGCAACTACTATTACGTTTTTAGATTTTGCATAATTTACAGCATTTTCTAAAAGAGTAGAGGTATTAGAGCCTCCCAAACTTAAGTTAATTACTTTTGCTTCGTGATCGGCTGCATAAACAATTGCGGCAGCAACATTTGAATAACTTCCTAATCCTTGGCTATCTAAAACCTTTAATGGCATTATTTTTACATTTGGAGCAATTCCTGCAATTCCAATGTTGTTATTTATATTAGCTGCAATTATTCCAGCAACACTACACCCATGTCCTAAATCATCATTTACATTACTTGAATTATCAATAAAATTCTTTCCATCTATTATTTTTCCTTGTAAGTCTGGATGGTTTGCACAAACTCCACTATCAATTACTGCTACTTTTACTTCTAATTGGCTTTGCTCAGTTGTCATTGAATCCCAAACTGATTGTACATTCATTGTAGATAATGCCCATTGTTCTGAATAACTTGGATCGTTTGGTGTACTTAAAGCTGCTGCATAGTAATCAGGTTCCTGTGCTGCAACAATTGTAGATTCTGGTAAGGCTGTATTATTTGAATCTAAATTAACAACAACGGAATTCAAATTTGCGATTTCACTTACTACAGTTGCGCCAATAGATTTAATGTATGCCTGTTTCTCCTCATCAGTAGCACCTGGTTTGAAATTCACAACTACTTGGTTTGGTACAGGATCTTTTGGAATTACGACATTAGAAAGATTCTCAGATTCGGAAGACTTTTTTATATATGTATAAACCAAAGAAAACACCGACACCACCAATGTGAGAGTTAGGATGAATAACGCATACCGTGACTCTTTGAATGTTTTCATTGTAGGAGGTTAAAAAATAAGAAAATCCCATTTCTGGGATTTCAAGTTTTATTGTTGAATACTAATAATACAGAGTGCTGTAGTTTCTAGGTTAACTTGATTCATAAATGAGATTGCTCTGTAAATAAAATTAATACTTAACTTTATCTAAAGAGATGATATTATCTTTTGACATCATTTACAAAAAAATTTATTCCCCTTATAGTATTCGATATCTTGACTGATTAGGGAATGAAGGTGAGTGTTTTTGAAGGGAAAATGAAGAACCGAGAAAGCTCGGAAGCTCTCTCGGCAAATGTTAAATAAAATTATTAGTAAAGGCCACCTTTTGGTCCACCCATTCCATAGCCCGGTCCCTTTGCAAAACCTGCATCTTTTTGTGCTTGAATAGTGCTCTGTACTTCCTCTAAAGTTGTATTTAAGCCTTTTGCATTTAAAGCATCTACTATTGATTGACCCATTCGAGTTCTCATTTCATTCATCTTTGCTTTTCTCTGAGTTTCTGTTAATCCGGATAAATCTGGCTTCTGATCAGTTTGATTAGCTTTCAATTCTGGCATTACATCAATCATTGCGATTAAGATATCTGCCTGCCTTTGAGTAAGTTTTCCAGCAGTTACTGCCTGCGCAATTTCTGTTTTTCGAGCAGCGTCTCTTTCTGCTTTTAGGTCGATGTGAACTGAACTCACTGCATCCTGAACTGTTGTTACGTCTAAACCTAATTTAGTTGCCAACCTTTGCACGAATTCTGTTGGAGTTCCAGTATCCGCTGCTGCGAAAACGAGCGATGGTGCAATTACACCAAGCGCTCCTATAGCAGCAATACCAAGGGCTCCCACCAATAGTTTCTTTTTCATATATTTGTTTCTAAAAATTAAACCATCTAACTCATCTCGTCGACTAGATTCTTATTAGATCACTTTATATTAAACCTGACTAATGAATTTGTTATGAACTTGTTAAGAAGATGGGAAGAAAATGCAAACAGGATTATGCTTCACGGAAAGAGGAGAGTTGCTGTATAATTAAAGTATGAATATGGGAATTGTAGAACAATATACAGAAACATTAGATAAGAACTCATTAAGAGGTATTTTTCTTCCTGACGGAACAGAATTAGAAATTGATTTTGAAAACCCAGAAATTAATCTCGTTCCTGGACAACCTATTATTATTGAATATGAAGATGGTAGGCAAATACAGTTAATGCTTCAAGAAGGGATGAAATATGAACCAGAAAGATTTTTGAGCAATAATGTAGATGTCTTAGATTCTGTCGAGAGATATAAGGACTGGGTAGAAATGTTAAAAGAGAGGGAGGGGGTGGAAGAACTTACAACAAAGCAGAAGCAATTTCTTGCAAGCAGAGCTCTTATGAGCATAAGACAATCAGAGCTTAGGAGAGGGAGTGTTATTCAGATTTCGAATTTAAATCCTTTAAATGGGAAAGTAACAACACAGGCCTCTGACCCGATACCAGGATTTTTACTGAATTTAGGTACATTAAGATGCAATGCTGTGGATATTAGCCAAGAGGGTGTTATAAAATCAGTAAAAATAGCAATTTCTCCAGACTATGGGATACCAATGGGATATGATTTTGACAGGTTAACTTCTCTTCCTTCCCTTATCGCTGCCACTAGTTGATGACAAATGAAGTGATTTTTGATATAATATAGTATTATTTATTTACTGTATTAAATGGCAGATTTAGCATTACTAGACAACCAAAAGCCACTTTCTATTGTTGAGAAGTATAATAGAGTGAAGTTGATAGTTATCGGGAATTTAGGTGTAGACCATTCTGAGAAGATTATTGCTAGATTACAAGAAAATATGTCTGACGATAGGCCTTTATCATCAAAATTATTAGATCTTTCTCCAGATTTTAGTAAAAAGATTCAAACTCTAGCGATAAGCATGGTTCATAAAGTTATAGAATATCTTAAAAGCCACGAAGATCAATTATACGAAGAATCTCCTGACAGAGCATTTGTGAGATTAATAGAGACTATTCTGGGAAAAGATGGTATTTCTTCTGCAACAAGCGGAATAGGCATAGATGAAAAAGGTTTACAGAACCACAAACCATTTATGGAAGATACATTACCATTTATTACAGAATCTCTAAATGATAATGAAATTAAGAGAATCTTAGGTGACTGGTCTCAAAATATCAATTTAAAAGAACTTCTAAGAATTTCCTTAGACGAAGAGATTGATGCTACTTCTTATAAAGTTATATTTGAAAGCGTAATTGAAGAATACTGTATAAGAGCTGGGAAAAATATGCCAACCCCGAAACAAATAGATGACTTATTTCGGCTTTACATAGATTATCTGAGAGATCTGAGCAAAAGAACTTATATTGAGACTATGGATTATGTAGATGACTTGATTGCTAATATAATTACAACAGTAATTGGATTTCAAATGATCCTAAGATCTATGGATATGAGTATGTAATAATTAGATTATTATCTAAGCGCCATTTGATTCCAATCAAATGGCGCTTTTTTACGATTATTCTTTTCTTCCAAACTTCAAGTAGACCTCAAATAACTCAATCCACTCTTCAAATTTGATTTCAGTAGGTCTTTTATTCAAATTGATTCCGTTATTTCTAGAAATAATTACGAGCTGTTTGTATGTAAAGAAATTTTTTAAAGAATGCCTAATGTCTTGTTTCCAGCTTGTAAAACAGTATGTTAGAAATTTAAGATATTCAGCCTTTGAGTTTTTTGGAATAATTGGCGGTTCTCTTTTTTTAATATTGATTACGGAAACTTCAACACTTGGAATTGGATAAAAATCACTTTTATGCAAATGCATAATTACCCTACTTTCAAACCACGGTTTATATCTCATTGAGAATAAATTTTCCGAATTCCTTGATCCAGTTAGTCTTAAAGCCGCTTCCCTTTGAATAATTAATGTAATTTCTATTGGTGGATTTGGTGCTTCTAAAAGTTTTCTAAAAATTTCTGATGTTAGTGCAAAAGGAATATTTCCTACTACTTTGTAATTTTTATTGAGAGGAAGTTGAAATTTAAGGAAATCCTGATTTATAAACTCAATATTAGATTGCTCACTGAAACTTTCACTCAATTTAATGTGCAAATCTTTATCTTTCTCTATTGCAAGGAGCTTCCCACAGTGGTTAATTATATGCTCTGTTAAGGCTCCTTTCCCAGGTCCAATTTCAATTACAACATCGGTCTTTTGAAAGTGACACAGGCGGACAATCTCTACCGCAAGTCTTCGCGTTTTTATAAAATTTTGTGAATATCTAATGTGATATGGATTAGTTCGTTGAATCCTCGAACGAGAAAATCTCTTCATAATATATAAATAAAAAATATAGCCTTGACGGCAAAATAAGAAATTTTTTAGATCTCTTAAGCTATTTTTGATTTATATATTTACGTTCATTATGAAGTGGTAAGTTAGTTTTGATTATACCATAGCAGAATAAGATCTGGAGTATTTTATTTGATACTCTGGCTTTGGAATATTAATCCATTGAATTATTATATATAGATTGGTAATATACATTGTTTCTTATTAACCCTATGCTTTCTAAATATGTCCGACATAATCGAAAATAACTTACTCAAACCTTCCCAAGGACATCTAACATGGGGAAATGAGATTACCTTGGAACCTAATATTATCGAAGGAGCGGAGGAAAACAGTGTTTTAAAAATCCAACCAGAAGTTGTGAACATTTTTGACGATGAAGGCTGTCTACTTACTTTGAAAATTATTTACCATCTATCGCCCTCAATAACTACCGCTGAAAAAATTGAGATTAATACTATAACTTTGGGAGATTTTGGTCAAAATGACCCTATTAGAATGTGGATGACTGCAAGCCTAACTTCATCTCTTCTGAGTACTCCTGAATATTTAAGAGTAAGGTTAATGCAAGCAAAAAATATATATGGTACTGACGCTAGAATCAAATTAGATACACTTTTATATAATTGCTTGAATACTATACATAATACTGACCTAAAAGGGAAATATTCAGTTGGGAACATTCATAATTCTGTGAAGTGGCAAAAACTTCCTCCGGAAATTGTAGATGAAGTACAAAGAAGAATTAATAATCATTTACCTATAAATTATCAATATTTAAATTATTTACTTGAAACACTAAATGTTCCAGAATTAAGCGCATTACAGGAAGCAGAACTTATTAGTCAACGTGCAATGGATCAGATGAATAGAAGCACAGATCATAAGATCAAAGTGGCAACTGGTAGTTTGGCTAAATCTATACAAAGTATTTACAAATCACTTTTAGAATTACTTCCTAGTATTGAGTTTAGGATAAACGATAAGGGGCTGGTGCTACTAGCAGATATCGATTATTACATGGGGAATTTTATAATCAATTTCAATAATCACTTAATTAGTGATCAAGCTGTGATTAATTTCGGTGCTTCCATTGTAGATTTAATACAAGTTGTTTTGAAAAGAAGTAAATCTTATATCACAGCGTCCGAGCTATCGATTATGAATGCAATTGTTAGCGAAGAAATAATTAAAAGACTTTATAATGTAATAAAAGAATTTGATCCGCTATTAATAACAATGACTTTGGGGGAATTCGCAAGTAGTATATATGATTTAAGTTCCAATAATTCAGATACTAATTTAAAGGAAATGCTCACAAAATCGGATAATTCTGCTCCGAGAATAGCAAGTTTACTTAAAATGAAGAGAATGTTCGAACAATAGCACTTGATTATTTAAAGGGTTCATATTACAATACCAGTATGGTATATTTAAATTCCTGCCAAAACTTCTTGATCGCTCGAAAATCCGGCATAGTTTGCTAGCCTAATTGCACGCCTACCTAACGGCAGGCAAGCCTATTTGGCTGCAGCAAACTTACTTTCCTTACCTTAAATTTATGATACGAGCAAATAATCTTACAATTACATATGCAAAACTTATTTTTGGGAATCTCTCTTTTACCTTAGGTAACAACGAAAAGGTAGGTCTTGTAGGCCTTAATGGATCTGGAAAAACTACTTTATTACGAATTCTAATTGGTTTAGAGAAAGCAGATGTAGGTTCTGTAGAATTACAAAATGAAAAGATCTCATACTTACCACAAGAATATACTTTTGATGAGAGGCTTTTAGTTGGGGAATTTTTAGAAGAACTTCTAGATAATCCTAAAAATGAGATGTATATAGTGAACAGGATACTGGCAAAGCTACAATTTGATGTAGATATTTACCAAGAAATTAAAACATTAAGTGAAGGGCAAAAGATGAAGCTTTACTTAACTAAATTACTGACCGAAGAGCCTACAATTTTGCTGCTCGACGAACCGACAAATCATCTAGATATAGATGGAATTATTTGGTTAGAAAGTTTTATAAAATGTTTCGAGGGGATTTGCATAATTATTTCTCATGATAGAGAGTTTCTTAACAGCACAATCGATACAGTTTTCGAAATTGATGAGAATCAATTATTTGTATACAAAGGTAACTATGATGATTATTTAAAGCAAAAAGATGAATATTTAGAAAAAAGAAGTAACCAATACGTTTTACAAGAGAAGAAGAGAGAGAAGTTAGAGAACTTACTTCTTACAGCATATAAAATTTCTAATGGGAGGAGACAATCAAAAGCTTTAAGCGCTGCCAGACATAGAATGGAAAGAGAAGTGACGCGAAATGAAATATCAACGTACAAGGAAGAAAAAATTGAAGGTTTAGATCTAAAAGGTTTTGTTCATAATAATAAATTTGTTTTAAAAATTCGAAACCTTAACTTTTCTTATAAAGATAAAATTATTTTCAAAAACGCAAATTTTGACATGTTTGGGAAAGAAAGAGTGTGGTTTTACGGTCATAATGGAATTGGGAAAACCACATTTGTAAAACTGATATTAAATATGCTCAAACCTGAAAGTGGCGAAATACGAATAGGTAACGCTTTAAGATATGTATACTTTTCGCAGGATCAATCACATTTGGACATGGAAGATACTGTTGAAAATTATTTCATTACCCATACAGGAGTTTCATACGATAGTTCTTTTGGTGTTTTAGAAAAATTTTTATTTTCAAAGGATTTTAGAAAATCTAAGATAAAAACCTTAAGTCCAGGACAGAGAGCAAGGTTAACTTTTGCAGTTTTTTCTATGAAAGAGTACGATTTTATGATTTTAGACGAGCCAACTAATCATTTGGATATTAAATCTAAAGAAGTAATTGAAGAAGCATTGCGTGATTTTCAAGGGGCAATATTACTAATTTCTCATGATCGATATTTTGTAGATTCTGTGGGTTACAATAGAAAAATTACAATAAAAGATAAGAAATTAATTTAAACAAGACTTTGATATCACTCCAGGTACAAGGTATATAAACGTTCACTGGTAATGATTCTCGATCGGGTGTATAGTTAGGTATCTTACTTTTTATCTTTTACATATGGGACTACTATTATCATTAATCGTAGGATTAATCGCAGGAGCTTTAGCTGGAAAGTTTATAGAAGGTAGAGGTTTCGGTTTGGTTGGAGACACAGTTGTAGGATTAGTCGGTGGATTAATCGGTGACGTTTTATTCGGATTACTAGGATTGGGAGCAAACGGATCACTACTAGGAGAAGTTGTTGTCGCATTCATTGGTGCATGTGTTCTACTTGCAATAGTGAAAGCTTTCAAAGCTGCTTAATAGTATAAAAGAGCAATTTAAGAGTTCCGGGGATTATTCTTCGGAACTCTTTTCTAATTTATATGATGTTCTTGATTTACCTTCACAATTAGATTATTAATCTCTTCCGAACTCATTACTATAAGTCCAAGTTCTGTCGCGATCGATTCCATTGTATCCCTAACAATATCACCTCGTTCTTCCGGTTTAATTATTCTTTCAATTTCAAAGTGATATTTCCAATCCTCGCTATACTTTAGAGCAATTATTACATCTTTATAAAGATAATTTGTTCTCTTTTGATTGCTTCGCTGAACGTTTGTATACCCAAGCTCAGTAAAAATTCTTACAGTACCCTCAAAGTCCTCTGGATTTATCGGAATACTAAGCTCTTCTGCAAGCACCTCGGATGATAGTGCATTTTTATAAACGATCTTTGCAGTATTCTTGGATAAATATTTTGTAACTTTCAAGTTAATATTAGGAATAATAAAGAAAGCAACTTCTCGATCGTCAGGCCATTCTTTGGAACTTTCTTTAGATAAGCGAGCTTTGACTTCATTAAATTTAATTTCTTCAAGTTGTCCTCTAAGTTCTAATTTAACGGCCATGAGTATATTATTTAAAAACCATTACTCTATTTTACATCAAATATTATTTAGATGTGAGTAGACTATGGGAATACAATTTGCGATTATATATATGCTTATTAAACTATCTTATAATAGATTTATGAATAGACTCAGTATCTCAACGATTTTTCTAATATTAGTTAACCTTTTTACCATTGGTGTTGCTATCTGGCAAAATTGGTCTGGAGGAGAGGTGGTTCTACTTTACTATATTCAGAGTTTAGTGATAGGGTTTTTTCAATTTTTTAAAATTCTAGATTTACAGAATTTCACAACTGAAGGAGTTTTAGTAAATGGAAATCCTGCAGCAGCTACAAGTGCAACTAAATATTTCTTCGCTGGGTTTTTTGTTGTGCATTATGGAATGTTTCATTTAGTTTATTTATTCTTTTTATTTGCCTTTATAAACATAGGTTTATTTCAACTCCTATTTTCACCATATTTTTTAATCTCAGTTTTATTGATTGTTTCTAATCATGCAATATCTTTTATTACAAATAGAGAAGAAGATAGAAAGCGAAGGGTAAATATTGGGAAAATATTTATATTACCCTACGCAAGGATACTACCCATGCATTTGATTATTATCTTAATGGGATTTTTTACTGTAAATAAATCTGGAAACATGAATTTATTAATAGCATTTATGGCATTGAAGACAATCGCCGATGTAATTACTCACAATATTGAACATAGCGTGCAGAAAGATGAGATTAAAAGCTAAGCTAACCTTCTAAAGCTTTCTTACTCTCTAAGGCTTGTATTAAGTCTTCATGTTCAAAAACTACTATTCCACCTCTATCAGAAAATTCTTTTATAACTGGAATTAATGGTATTGTAATATCATCTTCAGCACCTAGTGCGCATGAGAAGCTGCGGAAATCGCCAAATTGAGTTTTCCCAGATAAATGAATTATATCTTGACTAGGGTCTAATTGACTTATTAGAATTGTAATAAAATCATAAATTTCATTTATAGTTTCTTGTTCTATCTCTCCACCTTTTTTTCTTGGATACATTATTCTTCCAATATCAAATACAAAAGGAATATGATGAAGGGTAGCCATATGGAATGCTCTCATAACATGCTTTGGATCAAATACTTTTGTCTTGGAATTTTCGACACCAATGATTAGTCCTGGAATCTTGGGGATATCATTCATAAATAGAGGCTTCACAGCAACTCCGTTTACACCTTCAGGAACATGAATTGTTTTAATTGGAATCTCGTCTTCATAATGTATTAGTCCAACTACTTTTAAATGTGGAGATTTAAGATTAACTATATTTTCAACTGCATTAATAATTCCTGGAGTTAGATCGTTTAAATTTGGGAGGTGAATAACAACACTCTCTAAGTCACTTTTGTTAATAGCTATGATCAAATCATTCAAGTATTCCACATCAATATATTTTTCATTGATATATAGTTGTATACTTTTAAAGTTATTCTCTTGAGCTATCTCAACTGTTCGAATTAGGTCAAAATCTGGTGCAGCTGAGCTTGCGAATGCAGAAGTCATATATTATTGGTATATAAATAGTATTACGGATTATAGTATTCTGAAGAATGATAGTCAATCTCTTAGATTGCTGTATAATTTATAAATATTAAGAAATCATATGACAAACCATTTAGAAAAAATCGAAACTATAAAATTCCCTACAATCTACGGACAATTTAATCTCACAACTTACAGCACTGCATATTCGAAACAACCAATTATGAAGTATGTAATTGTTTTAGAATCGAAAAAACAAAGCGATATTCCTTTAGTTCGTATACAATCCGCTTGTTTATTTGGCGAGACTTTTAGAACAACCCAATGTGATTGTGGTACGCAGCTAGATATGAGTTTAAAATTATTATCTGAACAGGGTGGAATTTTATTTTATCTTGATCAAGAGGGTAGAGGACATGGAATTTTTAATAAAACTAGGGAATTGAAGTTACAGGAAGATGATTTGGATACTGTAGAGGCAAGTGAAAGACTTAATCTACAACCAGACGAAAGAGATTACCAAGTAGTTATAGATATTCTCCACGAAATGAATATTAGAAAAATAAAATTAATTACAAATAATCCAAGAAAACTTATTGCATTTGAATCAAGTGATATTGAATTGGTCGAAAGAGTTCCATTAGAAGTCGAAGTAACTATAGATAATTCAAAATATTTACATGCTAAAAAGCATAAGTTGGGACATTTATTAGGAAAGTATGTGAAGTAATTATTATCTGCTCATTCTCTTTATGTTTATAAATCAAAGGACATTGTCATCATTACTAATTGACATATCCTTCCTCAGATTATAAAATCCCCTGAATTAATTAATAACCATGAATATTCAAAGCACAATTGAAAAAACTCTTTTGAGAAGAAACGAACATCCAAATTTTAAGCATGCTTATGATTTATTTATCAAGACCATTGAAACGCTTCCACTTGAATTAAGACCAAAGATCGATCCAAATAAAGTATATTTTTGTACCACACAAGAATATATAGACATAAACACAAGTTACTTTGAAAAAATAGGCAAGCTTAGTTTATATGAGGCAAAAGCAAATGCCATTAGCAAGTCCACTACCAATGGTGGATGTCTTTTAAGAGACACTGGAGAAATATTAATAAGGTATGATCCTAATTTAGAACAAATATTCAGAAATAATCTGGAAGCTTTAATTCATTATTTAAGAATTCTATCCCACGAAGCAGGACATACAGTTCTAACTAGTGTAGATTCAGTCTCATTAGAAGTAGCGGCAAAGGTTAATCTATTGAGTCCGGAAGTATTCAAAGAATTCTTAAGATCACATTACAATCTAGAACCAGAAGAATGCAGATTTGGTCTCTACGGAAATATGATTGATATGACAATATTAAAGACCGGAAGAATGGAAGAGGTGGGTATCGGAAGAAACAAGCGTCTAATTGAAATTACACCCGATATTTACATGCAATATATATGTTTTTTAAATTGGGCTGAAGAAAATAATATAAATACTAAGGATAAAAATAGCATTATTCTATATGCACGCTCAAAGCATTTTCAAGCTGCAGTAACAGCTGATGAGCTCACAATTATTGCTATTGTACGGGCAGCTAGCATAATAGGATTTGAAAGATTAGTTAAATTATTTGTTACATGTCAAGATATTTTCGCAGATCAAAGTACTATAGACCTTTCTGATTCAGAAATAATTGCTGTGACTGAGATATTACAGGCAAGTCAATTACAAGAGTTAGTCCATGAAAGCATTGCAAAAATGGATATGTCTGTTAGGAAAGATGTTAAAACATATCTTGATCTAGCATTTTTAGCTCTGAGGCAAGCGTCAAAATCAATGGGAGCAAAAACATTTGGCAGAGTAATTCATGGAACACGCGAATCAGTTGAAAACGTAACAGTAGAATCTGATGACTATACATTAGAGATATTAGAAAATGAGAATATAATACTACAGATTGCAACCACTATTTACACCCCTGCTGAAGATATTTCTTCTAAAGAGCTCATTGATAAAGCAAGGGCATTATTGATGCAGATCTCAGATGCAAAGAGAGGAGTTCCAATTAAGTTCTAGTATTCAAGAATTCTTTTCAATTACAATATATTTCCTTAAAGAATTTATTAACTCACTGCTCAAGGAGATATTTCGGGTAAGCATTTTCTTATTTTTATTTGAACCAAAAATTACTTTTAACGGGATATCGCCAGGGTTTTCCCTAATTATATCTCTAATTCTCAATATTTCTTCGGCTTCTATAACATTTATTAAATTAATTATGAGTTCTGTAAAGGCAATAAAATCATTCGTTTTCTTTTTCAATATTTCCTTTTCCGAAATTCTCCGCTCAAGCCTTTGAATATCTATTTCTGCAGGAAGTTGTTCAGGAAAGATTCCTTTTTCGTTTAGTAATTTACGAACCGAGAAGTTATTCTCTTTATGTTCTGCTTTGATATTTGGTTTTGTTCTGAGATCTTTAGATAAAGTATTAAAGGTTGTAATTTCAGTGGCAAGATCCTTTGCTTTTATAGTAATTGTAGGTAAATGGTCAGCTAACGAACCAGTTTTTATATTTAATTTATTCTTTATAACTCTTGTGGGCATATTAAATAAGGCTTGGTCCCCAACCGATCTAACCTCAGCTATATCACTACTTGTTAGTCCCTTTGAAGACAGCACGCCTGAGAATTTCTTTTCGGTTTCTTTTAATTTTCTTCTGGCTTTGATTCTCTCTATAATATGGCTCTTTTCTGTTTCCAGTTCTCGTTTTCGTGTTTGAGTGGCAAAATATGATTGTGCTAGTGCTATGGTTTCCTTTCTTGGATCACCATTTTGAGCTATAAGATAACATGCATATCTCGTTAACTTATAATCTACTGTTGGTCTCATTGCTTCATTAGATCTTCCAGCGGCAATCTTAGACATTTTCGTGACCTCACGAAAATGTCCTTCAATTTGTGGATAGATTTTTAACATTGAAGTTTGTGCTTTTTTTATGACTTTATGAAAACTTTCCCAAGTCTCGTACCCAAGCGTACTCATCAATTCTCTTGCGTACCAATATTCTTCATCCGCACCGTTTAGATGTTTTATACTATCAAAAGTTCCAAATTTTGTGGTATTTATTTTATTTTCCAATTGAGAAAATATGAAGTAGTTGTTAGTAGATCTTAGCAGTTGAACTCTTTTATTGTCAAATATATTATCCTGAATTGGGATTTTACTTACGGACTACTTATACAATATTATTCCTACCGCACCGAAAGCACGCTATAGCTTTTGTGCGGTCCATAGGGAATTGATAATTAGCTGTATTGCGAAAGTTCTGTATGAGATTAGTTCTGGTAAATTTACCTAGAAACAATAACTATTCTACTAACTCAAACAGATTCATTAGAGTCTCCGCTTTCTGTTGATAAATAGCTTTTTTAGTTAAATCTCCACGAGCATTATTGGCTAAACACTCTGGATCAATATAATTATATCCATTTGGATCTGGATCTATTACCATACATGCCTGAGCTTCTGCTTCTGAAAAAACATCTGGTGCTTTAAATCTTTGCATGGCTTCTAGAATATCACCATTCTTTTCTGCATAAATATACAATGTCATATCAAGCTCTGTAATTGCAGGGAAATTAGCTTGATATCCTCCAATTGTAGGAATTACAATAGCTTTTTCAGTACCAGGATAATCCACATTAAAGCTATCTAATTTTGTAAATGCAGCTCCTCCACAGTAATAATAAAATGCCAAGAATGGCACTGATGGGAATGAATACCCTGCAGGATAACTAGATTCGTTATAACTAAAGATTTCGTCCATTAAACTGATTGCATTATTATAATCAGCAATTTCAGAATCATTTGCAGGTAGTATTTGTCTATTTATTACTAAAGTTTGAGATCGAATTGCTTCAGGATTATTCTTAATACCATAAATTTCCATTCCTAATTGTCTATCACAACCTTCATCTTCGTATGGTAATAAATCAAAATTTGCAGGAAATTTTAATCCTAAAGGCTTTTTAGCTACGATTGGTTTAATTTCCGGAATTGATATTGGAGGAGGTGTTACTGCAACGGGTGGGTTAACAACATTATTATCTGGTGCTGGTCTTGTTGAAATATAGAATATAACTGCAATCGAGATGCAAAGAAAACATAAAACTAGTAATATTATTGCGATTATTGCTAAATTTCGTTTTCTTTTTAAGAACTCTGGCATAGAAAATTTATGAAAAAGTATATTTCTTATAGGATATATTAAGTAGTCCAACAGTGCAACGTTTGAGAATTTAATTAGCTTTAGGAATAGTGACGAGTTCTTCCCAAGATTGAAGAACTTTTTTTGAAATACCACTTGAAGATTTGAGTCCAATAGAACTAAATATTTCCGAAATTGATTTACTGCCAACATCATTAAAGAATATCCAATTTACAAATACAACTCTTTCTTTTTCTAATTCCTGAGTAAGCCAAATTAAATATTGAGTCTGCTTGTCTTCGGACCCGACATCTGTTAAACCCGAAATATTTGTACTCGATGGCCAACCTGTTTCTGTAATTGCAATTGGTTTGTTAGAATAATCTCTTAAAATGGAAAAGTATTGATCAGGAATCGAATCTATAGTTTTATAATCGAAGAAAGGGTAGACAGTAAGACCAATAATATCCATATTCCCTTCGAGTTCTTTAAAAGTATCCCAACCTTGATTTGATTCTCGTCCAGTTAAATAACCCTTTCCAATTAATGTTTCAAATTGGAATGTTGTGTAAACAGTCAATGTAGGGAAAGTTTTTTTTAGACTTCCATATATCTGTTTATACGCATTCACAAAATCAACTAGTTCGGGTGATCCGTTTTTAAAATTAAAATTAATTTCATTTCCAACACTTAAGTATTTAATTTGTGGATATTTTTTAATTAAATCTGTTACCTTAGTAATATAATCAGATGCTGAATCTTTCCATTTTATATCATCTGAAATACCAATAACAACTTCTAATGGTGTTTTTACACTTTGTGCGGATAAATCAACAACTTCTAAATGGTCCACTGTAGTATGTACTCCATATACTTCACTGTGAGAACTTATATTTGTAAAGAAATCCGATATTTGTTGTGATTGTGAATTAGGGAGTCCTACAGGAGAATATCCGGTAATTCCAACGAAATAGTTTCTTTGACTTATGGGCAAATCAAATGTTTTTCTAGTAGGAGTAGGTTTATATAATCCTGAAATGAATGAGACTAATCCTATTAATAAGATAATAATGACAATTGTAGGTAAAACAAATTTTTTATTTTTAATCAACTTATCCATTTGATTATTCTATCACTTTTTATATTTAATATGAGCAGCACGAGGTTTTTTAATTTCTTAGAATGTTATATACTTATATTTGTAATTAGTCAAAAATTGATGACATTATGAATAAATTAAAGAATATCGTTTCGAATTTACCTTCAATTGCATGGGTAATACTATTGCCTCTTGGTATTTTCGCATTAATCGGCGGAATAATATTTTTATTCTTTATAATTTCTAGTGTTGAAGGAGCTGCATCTGTAATAATTCTTATTGCAGGAATATTTGTTATTAGAGGAAGCGATAGTATAAATGTAAAGGGAGTTAAGGAGAAATCTTCTGGATTTATGGTTGGAGTTGGAATTGTATTTTTTGCGTTAATGGGAATGGCTATAGATCAACCAGGTAATTTTATTTATAACAAACCTATCGAGGTACTTTTCTGTCCAGCGGGAACATATTTGAGTCGAGATCAAATAGTAAGCCATCCTTTACCCGAGAGAACTGATATTACACAAGATTTTGATTGTGTGGATAGCACAGGGAATGCGGCAACTTCCATCGATATGTGGAATGTTATTTTGGTAAGATTCGTTGAGTATGTAATAATAGGATACATTCTGATTGGGTTAAATAAGCTTTTCAGTAAAAAGATAAAGGACGATAATTTATTTGTTACAAAATAACTATGACAAAAAAGAAAACCACAAATAATTTCATAAGAAATGCTGTAACAGGAGCTGCATTAGTTGGGGCCGGCGCATTAATGGCTGCTGCTGCTCTTAGTGACGATGATACTAAGAAAAAACTTAGCGAGGGAGCTAAAAAAGCTGGAGATAGGATTACAGAACTTGTAGAAGAATTAAAAGTTAAAGGTGGAAGCGCATACAAAGAAGCACTAGAGCAATTCGAAATACTCAGAGTTAAAGTAGAGAAAATGGTTGAAGAAGGTAAAAAGAGCGAAGAGTACAAAAAAGTTTTAGAAGGTATTTCGGACGTTACAGCTAAACTTAACGAAGCTAAGGATACTTCCGGAGATGAATTACAAACTCTTTTGAAGGAAGTAAAGTCTTCTGTTGATGAATTAAAAGAAGAATACGATAAATATGAGGAGTCTTTCTATAATTAGTAATATTTGTTAGGGAAACCATATGCAAAATTCTTTTTCTCTGAGAGGTGTTTTCAAAACATGGGCAGTGATTGCTATTACTGTTATTTTACTGACAGGACTTGTTTATATTGTAGGACAACAAATTCTAAGGAATTTGGCAAATGACCCACAAATACAGACCGCCGAAGATTTAGTTGTTAAATTAAATGCAGGGCAAGATCCTACAACACTTCTAGTTTCCAATAAAGTAGATATGAACAAAAGTCTCTCTACATTCGGAATTATATATGATGATCAATACAATATTGTTTATTCAACAGGATTTCTAAATGACACTGCACCTGTTCCACCAGATGGAGTTTTCGAGGCAGCAAAACAAAATGGTGTAAATATATTAACATGGCAGCCAGGTATAAATATTCGAGATGCAATAGTTGTACAAAGATATGATACTGGATATATATTAGTTGGGAGATCTTTAAGAGAAGTAGAGAAGAGAGCGAATAATTTGCTTTTACTTTCCATAGCTGGAGGGTTAATTACTTTAGCTTCTACATTTGTTCTAACATTATCAATAAAATATTTTGAGAATTCAAGGAGCAAGGTTAGCTATTCTAATCCTGTTGCAGCGACTCCAATAGTTCCAGTTGCTCAAGTAGTGCCAATTACACCACCGGTACTACCAACTCCAATAGTTCCTGCTGTCTAAAAAGAGGGGGGGGTGAAATGAGATTATATTATTTTTTTCTTTTCCAGAAGAAAGCTCTCATTGAATTTATTAATGGGATAAAGTCAGTAATGAAATTGTAGAATGCTGCTCCGGAAGGAGTTAAAACTCCGCCAAATACTAACGATAATCCTAAAATATTTACCAAAACCCAGATTATATAATCTTGTTTGGCAATATTTAATATGAACTTTGATAAATCGATTACTTCTTTAACTTTAGTCAACTGATCATTTACAAGTATTATATCTGCAGAATCTATCGCAGCATCAGAGCCTATTCCACCCATTGCAATTCCTACATCCGCAAGGCTTAAAGAAGCTGCATCATTTACACCATCTCCAATCATTGCAGTTTTACTGTCTTTATTTAAAAAACTTTTTAAATATTTAATTTTATCTTCGGGCAATAAATTTGCATGGTACTCTTGGATTCCTGTTTCCTCTGCTATTGTTTTTGCGACTTTTTCATTGTCACCTGTCAGCATAATAATCCGTTCTATTCCCTCTTCACGTAGTTCTGATATTACCTTTTTTGTATCTGGTTTTAACCTATCGCTTAACGTTACAACTGCAAGAACTTCTTTGGAATTCGAAAGTATAGATGCATTAAAACCTTTTTCTTCAGCATTCATTATAAATTCCTCGTAATTCTTATTAATTTTTTTTACTTGATCCAATATAAACTGCCTTCTGCCAAAAAAGTATTTTTCTCCTTTGTAAACTACAGATATCCCAAGGCCTTTGAATTCTTTCAGTTCTTCATGTTTTACACTTTTAATTTTTTCCGACATTAGAAACTCTTCTATTGCTTCAGAAACAGGATGAATAGATCCCTGAACAATTGAAAATATTACTTTTAATATTTCTGATTTCTTTTCTAAGGTAAAGATTTCATTAACTTTTAGCTTTCCTCTTGTTAATGTTCCCGTTTTATCTACAATAAGTGTTTTCACTTCTCCAATGGCTTCTAAATATTTTCCTCCTTTAATTATTATTCCAAGCCTAGATGCTGCTCTCGTTCCACCAATAAATGCAAGCGGAACAGCAACTGCAATGTCATCAGCACAAACAACTAGTATTACTGAGAGAACTAAATTTAGATTATTAGTAATGATATAAAGAACTATAGTAACAATAAAAGTTAGAATTATATACCATTGCGCAAATCGGTCCGAACGCATGGTTATCTCAGGTTTATTTAATTGGGAATCTGAAACAAGTTGAATTATTTTCTCTAAGGCCGTATCTTTTCCTACACGAACTGCTTCAATTTCCAGTTCACCAGATGTAACTAAAGTAGAACTCAAAACCTCCTCTCCTTCTTTTTTTTCTACAGGTAGAGATTCCCCAGTAAGTGAAGATTGATCTAAAGATGCGCTACCATTTAGAATTTTCCCATCCACTGGAACTCTTTGTCCCAAGCCTACCAACACAATATCTCCAATTTTTATATCATTAATTTTAACTTCTTCCACGCCATTCTTTGTTTTAATCCTTGCTTTTTCTGGCTTTAACTTTAAAAGACTCTTTATTGAATCTTCTGTTTTACGTTCTGTGTAACTATCTACAATTCTTGCTGTTGTAAGCATCAAATTTATAAATAGAGAAGAGAAGTATTCGTGATTGATTAGAGATAATAGTAATGCAATGCTTGCCAGTAAATCCACAGTAATTTTTCGGTTCTTTAATGCTTTGAAAGTACTTATAAGAACGGGAACCAATGCGATCAGATTAACTATTAATGAAAAACCATCTCTAGTTTCCTGATGCATAAACACACCAACAGAAAATATTAGTGAGAATACTAAGAGGACAAGTATAAATAAATCAAAATAATACCAAAACTTTTTCATAGGAATTTTTTTACTATGAATATATTACTCCGAAAGCTTTAGGAAGAAAAACTGTAAATAGAATGATCTGCAGATTCTCCCTTTGAAGGGAATGTTCCACCTTGTATGTTCCTTTTTTATTCAACTACTGTCGTATACTTGCCAGAATTTATGATTGCTTTTGTTGCAGGCCTGTAAATCACTAGTAGTTTAGAATCGGGGAAGGTAGCAATAATATCGTCCTTTTGAACATTGGTGTAAAAGGACGAGTTACTTTCTTTAACTTTATCTTCATCCACAACTACGGATAGATTTGGAGTTTCAGTAGAATCTGATGTGATCAATCCTACTTCTTTTACTTTAGCAACAACTGCATTAGTTGCATCTTTTTGTAACTTTGTTTGTTTAGCCACTGGACTTTCTCCATCGTAAATCACCTTCTTTTCACTAACTCGATAAATTATCATTTTTGAAGTATAGCCAAGAACGTAGTCTCCATTCTGAGCATCTTTATAAACTTCCGCAGTAAATTGATCTTGTTTTTTTAAATCATCAATGTTTGGAAGTATTTTATTATCACCAATTACTGCTACTACTGGAACTTCCGTTGGAGGAATCGCTGCCGCTTTAGAAACATCATTAATAACGTTTACTACATTAAGCTGGCTTAATAGGTTAGGTGGATTTACAATTAAAATTAAAAGAATTATTTGAAAAATGAAAAGCAAAAACATTGATATTTTTGTACTAGGAATATATTTACTAATGGAGTCTAAATTAAAATTAGAAATCTTTGTCTGTGGCATAGGTTTTTGCGAAAAAGAAGTTCTTTGCTGTTCACTAAATCTCAAATTATTTTCTAGAGCCATAAAATATTTATAAAAGACTATTTCTAACCAATCATATAGTATTTTGAAAATATGGGCAATGGAGATTAGAATGACAGAGAGATTTTATTTTATGAATTTGAAGTCCTGCTTTTCGGGAGAACGCTCGGCTTGTTTTTATATTATGGATTTGGAGGGATTCGAACCCTCGGCCAATCACTTAAGAGGCGACTGCTCTACCACTGAGCTACAAATCCATTTCTGATTGAACGCTTTTATTGCTCGAAATATAAGTACATAAAGCGTAGTGAATGATATCATTTGAGTCGAAATATGTCCAGATTGAACGTTCCCTCTCCTTTTAAGGAGAGGGTTAGGGTGAGGTCATACCACACCGAAAGCATTACCTGACTTTTGTGTGGTCCTGATTGAGCTTTGCTAATTAACGGGATTGCAACGAAAATTGCATTACTCAGGAGTGATATTCTAACTCTTCTCTTTCCTCTGTTCACTTTTCTCTATTTGGTATAGACTATAATTATGAACCCAGATTATTCTCCTCAAAACTTGTTGAAAAGCCTGGTTGATAAATTCTCCAAGAACGAAGAGGTATTCCTAATAGCAACTTTTGGATCCGCAATTAATAATGAAATGGACGATTATTCCGATGTGGATTTAATTATTTGCTCAAACGATTTAGCAAAAACTTATAGTGAATATCGCACTATTATAGAGTCAATTTCCCCAATTGTTGCAGTTTCACCATTTTATGCAGATAAACCTAATGTTATTAGTGAAGTTATTTATCTAAAGAACTATAGTGCATTTCAAAAATTAGACTTAACAGTAATTCCATATCTGGGATATTTGTCAGACTTTAATCCGAACGTTTTTATAATGTACGAGAATCAAGTAGTTGATAGAACACTAAAAAGAGGAATTGTTAGAAAAAACAAACCAGCGGAAACTTTAGATTCGTGGATGACTAACTATATGGGACTGGTTGTGGGTTTTGTGAAAACGTATAAAAGAAAAAATATGGAAATCTACAGATATTGGGATTTAGTTAAGGATGCGATGATTGTTTTACTCTTTGAGAAATATAATGGATGGAGTAAACAATTCGACAGGCCACGTTTAACTTCCGCTGAATATAAAGATCTATTCTATAGAAAAATTAGCAAAAGTGAATTCGATTTACTTTCACAAGTCTTGCCTCAAAGTGGGATTTTGGATATTAAGACTAGTTTTATTGTTTCATTCTTCTTATTTACTGAGCTACTAAGTATAAAATCTAGCTCGTTAAAAGAGTACATAAATTTAGAATTTCTAGACTACATTCGTGGCTTTATGCAAGAAGAGCTCCAGTAATATATATGACTTTACAGCTATAAATCTTAGCGGGTTTACGAGCTTTAGATTTATGTTGGCTTTAGCCCACCGCATTTTTTTGTTTTTGGCAGTTTTATACTGCATGAAGTTACCTTACTCTTTGATCGGGACAATCTCATAGAAGTTACGAAGTAACTCTTGCTGACAAGATGAACATTTATTTTCTCGCAGTGGGAGTTTGAGGGGAAATGTTTTTGACGTCATTGCGAGCCCGAGTTTAACGAGGGCGTGGCAATGAGGTAAGTTACAGAGTCACGGGATTGCTTCGTCATTTCTTCCCATATTTCTCCCCGAGTTCCTTTCTAAATTTTGCAAGTTTTGGCGCAATTACAATAGAGCAGTAACCTGCATTAGGATTGTTCTTAAAATAATCTTGATGATAATCTTCTGCTGGATAGAACTTAGTAAAGTCTGTAACTTCAGTAACAATTGGTTTACTAAATACTTTATCCTCATCAATTGCTTTAATTACTTCTTCAGCATCCTTTTTTTGTTGATCATTATGATAAAAAATCGCAGATCGATATTGAGTTCCAACATCCGCACCTTGTTGATTCAAAGTTGTAGGATCATGAGTTTTTAAAAATATTTCTAATAACTCTTTGTAGGTTATCACTGATGGGTCAAATTCAAACTGAGTTGCCTCTGCGTGACCAGTAGAACCGAAAGAGACCTCTTCGTAACTTGGATTTTCCTTAGTTCCACCAGAATAGCCAGACATAACAGGACCAACACCTTTAACATTCTCAAAAATCTCTTCTGTACACCAAAAACAACCTGAAGCAAAAGTAGCGGTTTCCATATTTGATAGTTAATAGTTAATAGTTAATAGTTAATAGTTAATAGTTAAAAGTTAAAAGTGAATAGTTAAGAACTCTTTAATTAGTATAAATCTTGATGTCAGGATTGACAATAATAATGATATAATTGTCGCAGTTATCAACTGTTAACTCTTAACTTTTTAACTAGTAGCGCCCGTAGCTCAATTGGATAGAGCACTTGTCTTCGGAACAAGATGTTGGGGGTTCGAGTCCCTCCGGGCGTATTTAATATAGAACTCTGTAAAATTTTATGAGTAATACTATAAGACCTTTTTGGGAAACAGAGAATCAGGATCTTTTGTCTGCACTCTCACACCTCTTTAATACAACTCCAGAAAATGCTGAAAAAATTTCAAATGTAATTGGCAAGACTTACGAATTTTATAGAATACTAAGAGGAACATTAAATTCTTCAGATAATTTTGAGCAAGACTCTAAGCTAGTTCTCCATATATCTAAAAAAATTCAAAATAAACTATTAGAATTTACTTCTAACCCCGAGAAAGAATCTGATATTTTAGATTTAATACAGGAATACTTAGAAGAATTTAAATCAGAAGGTTACGAACCTTTTGCAAATACAAACATAAATGCGATGACGCAAACTATTATAAATTTCTCTTATTATATGAAAAAAGATATTAAGGATTTTATAAGTGTACTATTCTGGACAATTTTAGATAAAACCAAATCACTTAATTATCGGGCTAAAAAGTTTGAAAAGTTTCTTATGGATAACAATATAAGAAGAATTAGATTCGTAGGACCTTTAGCTTCTGGTACTGTAGAATTATTAATTGTAAATTCTATATTTAGAAATTTACCTGATCAACTAGTGAAATATTTGAAGATACCATCTGGCATTACAGTAGAATATGATCCTATGGTGTTTATGTCTTCAGACCCAAATTCAAAAAATTATCAAAAAGTAGCACTACCTTCAGACTTAAAAGAAGGAGATGTAATAATAGTAATAGACGATGGATTTTCACAAAGAAGAGCCAAAGAAATAGAGGCTTATCTTCCAGCGAATGTCCTACTTTATCATACTCTCACTGAGAGATAATTAATCTCCTATTCTGGTAAAAACACTTTCCTCTAGTATAATTTGCTTCTATGAAAGACGTCACTTTAAATTTCCTAGATCTAGAAACCACAGGAACAAATCACAATAAAGACCGAATTATCGAAGTTTACGTTACTAAAGTGAAAAATAACAAAACTTTAGATACTTTCCACACCTTCATGAATCCAGGGTTTCGGCCAGATTCCTTTATACTCAACATGACAAATATTGATTATGGCGATTTACAAGCTGCACCTGTATTTGAAGATAAAATGGATGAGCTTTTTGAGTTTCTTGGTGAGGATATGTTGGTAGCGCATAATGCTCGGTTTGATTACTCATTTTTGAAAAGTGAATTTAGAAGATACGGAATAGACATAAAAAATAATTATTGCTGCACTGTAAAACTTTCTAGGATTTTATATCCTCAATATCAAAAACATAATTTGGACAGTATTATCGAAAGAATAAAATTTGGAGATGGCAAAAGACATCGAGCAGATTACGATACAGAAGTTATTAAAAAATTTTTCTACTTAAGTTATGGCGAACATGGGCACGACGCTTTTGAAAATGCATTTAATTTATCTGTAAGAAAAGCTGCAATTCCGGACAAGATAATGAATAAAGATTTGTCCAAAATTCCAAATACACCTGGAGTTTATATTTTCTTAGGGAAGGATGGTTTTCCTTTATACATTGGTAAAAGTATTCATTTAAAAAGTAGAGTAATGGATCACTTATACAACGATGTAAATTACAATAAAGATTTACAAATTAACCAGCAAATGACCGATATTAAAATTATCCCAACTGCTGGAGAATTAGGAGCGCTATTAAGAGAATCTGCTTTAATAAAAAAGTATCAACCACTTTACAATAGAGCATTACGAAGAAATGAAAGCATGGTTAAATTAAGAAGATTCTTTGATGAGAATGGCTATAGTAGATTAGATGTAGAAAGAGAAACTACTGTGGATACAAATGAACTTGAGGAAGTTGTTGGAATTTTTGGAAATAAAATATTGGTAAAAACAATGTTACAAGGTTATGTGAAAAAGTACGGACTTTGTCCAAAACTTTTAGGTTTAGAAAAAGGGAAAGGAGCTTGTTTTGCTTATCAATTAGGACAATGTAATGGTGCGTGTATTGGGAAAGTTCCAGTGAATGAATACAATGATTTATTTAGCAAAGTATTTGGAATGCATAAAGTAGATATTTGGCCATTCGATGGTCCAATTGCGATTACAGAAAAAACTGGAGATTTAGAAGAAAAATTACTTTTTGATAAGTGGTGCTTTATTGGAACAAGCCTAGGAACAAGCGACGAAACTTTGATATCTAAACAAGTTTTTAATTTAGATACATACAATATAATTCGAAAGTTTTTAGAGAAAACTAAAACTATTTCGGAGGTAATCACTGATGAGATTGATGAGTTTAAAATTTTGAATTTGAGTATTGATGACGTAAGCATCTCAGTTTAAATACTGTTCCAATCTTTTTGAATTCTAACGATCTCAGGCAAAAAGGCTTCAAGATCTTTTAAGTATTTATAAAGTTCATCGATGTTTTTAAGTTTCATTACTTCTGTAATGATCAAGGAGTAATCGACTTTTGATTTAATTTTATTATTACTGATATTATGAGTGAAATCCATTATTTCAAAGCACTTTTCTACTACATCTTTCTCTAAAACCTCTTTTTGTGCGATCAATGTTCTTGAATACGGATGTGGTTTACGTTCACCGCAAACTGAGGCTATCATTTCATCTATTAATTCTTCAAATATCAAATCGTAAACTGAACTTTGTGGATATTCTAAAATTTCCGCTTTCCTTAATAAAAAGAAAAGAATATGACTTGCCTCATGTCTAAGATTAACTAAACTTTCATAGTCATCCGCTTCTAAATTTTCGTAGCTAGGTAATAACATAAAGTTTGTACCATTTTTTTGATTAACAGCCATACCCCTCACACCTGGTGCATCAATATTTTTACCAAATTTTTGATTTAACTTTTTGAGCATGTCGTATGGAAGTCTTAAACAGTAAAGTCCTTCGCAAATTTCTACATACTTAACACTATCAATATTTTCTAATATTTCCTGGATATCAAAGTATTCGGATATTTGAGATAAGAGGTATTTAGAAGGATTATCTCTAAATTCGACTGAAATATTTATATTATTCTCAAAAAGTTTTATCGCCTTACTTTTTTCTGTAAAGTCTAAGCTTTGTAATGCATTATAGTAATTATTTGCGACATTTGATAATTCAAAATTCTCCATTATTCTACAAGTTGAATTTTATATAGGCTGATTATCTTCAGATTGATTTTCGTCAGCTAGCATTTTTTTCATTAATGCTTCCATTCTGTCTCCTAATTCTATTGCTTGATCTTGATGGGTTTCACGGAATTCACTAATTACCCCTTTAAGTTCCACTTGCATTAAAGTTATATGTAAATCTAATTGAACCTTCTCCTCTTCGGTAGTTGTATCGCTGTGAAGTTTTTCATTTAAATCGTTTAGTTTCTTAGCAGTTTTTTCTACCTTAATTAAAAGCTCATCCAAGGTCATCTCACCAATATCTCTAGAATTATCTAAGAGATCCTTTAATGAAACATGTTTAACTGGTCCATTCTCTTCCTGTGGTGTCCCAATTACTTTGTAAGGCTTTTCATCCATAGTAAGTACTTAAGAAATATTATTACAATTATATATTAATTACTTTTTCGACTCAACCACCAAGATAAAATCACCAAAACTGTAATTCCAGCAAAAGCCATTAAAGACATCATTGGAATTGTTAGGAATCCGAATAGTTTGATATCTATTACTTCACAAGGTAATGCCTCGCTACAAGGAATAAAAGAAATATTTGGAGTTCCAGTTGATTGTATATAAACATGATATATCGCGACTAAAATTCCTGGAACACTTAAGATTAGAAACCATGGTGAATTAATTTTCTTTTTAAATAAAATTAATAATGCAGCAATTGGGAGCAGTGGATACATGAAATATCTTTGTACATAGCAAAGATTACATGGTGGTAAGTTTAAGAAAAACTGAAAGTATAAACTTCCTGCAACAGATGCAAATGAAAGTAAGAAGATTATTACGAGATAATCGTCTTTGATAAAGTTGATGAGTTTTGTTTTGTAGTTTTGCATAAGTTTTGTATTTAATAGTTATTTTGTTGTCATTGCGACCGTGCCTGCCGTCAGGCAAGGGGAGTGTAACGACGAAGCAATCCCGTGACTCTTGAACTTACGGGATTGCCACGTCCTCATCCCGATGAATCGGGACTCGTCCTCGCAATGAGATCTTAAGCCTCACCCCTGACCCTCTCCTAAAGGAGAGGGTGGTTCGATCCGCCCAAGGCGGAGAGAACCGGGAGAGGCTTATTCAAATTTCTTAAACAAAATAATCGTCTCATTATTCTTCAAAGCGTTTCTAGCATTTTCACAACTTGTTGGAATAATAGGTTCGTATAAATCTATTACTGTACTAATTAAATAGCTTAAATTGTTTAATACTTTTTGTACTTTATCAGAATCTTTTTCAGACCATGGTGCGTTATCTTGAATATATTTATTTCCGTATTCTGCTAATTGAAATATTTCATCACATGCAAGTTTAATGTCAAAATCAGTATAAAGATTTTCGATTTTCGATTTTCGATTTTCGACTTCTTTTTTAAATTCTGGTTCTACAAGATCTGCATTATTAATTGACGCTTCTTTCTTATTAGCCAAATGAATAACTCGGTTTAATAAATTTCCAAAGTTATCTGCAAGTTTTGAGTTAAAGCTTGCTTTCAAGTCAGGTTCTAAATAAGCTGCATCTCCGTAAGTTGGGAGTTCGGACAGCATATAGAATCGAACTGCTTCGTATCCAAATTTTTCTAATTGGTCAAATGGGGAAACTACATTTCCAATAGTCTTGCTCATTTTCCTTCCATCTGGTCCTAAAATAGTTCCGTGGCATAAGAACTTTTTGGAAGGTTCTAATCCTGCAGATAACAACATTCCTTGCCAAATTGCACATTGGAATCTTAAATTATCTGGTCCAAATATTTGAGTAACTGGCCACCATTGTTTAAATTTCTCTTCGTCTGTGGAATAACCAACAGCATTTGCATAATTAGTTAAAGCATCAAACCAAACATACATTACTTGAGCGTCATCTCCTGGAACAGGAATTCCCCAAGGAAGATTTTTCTTAAGTCTGGAAATGCTAATGTCCTCGATATTTTTTATAAAGTTGATTAACTCATCGTATTTAGAACTTGGTTTTAATTTATCTTTATTTTTTGCATAAATATCTAAGAGTTCTTCCTTGTATTTAGAAAGTTTAAAGAAGTAATTTTCTTCTGAATATTGAATTGGTACTGTATTATGTAAGGGACATTTACCATCTACTAAATCTTTTTCTGTTTTGAATTCTTCACAACCAACGCAGTAAAGGCCTTCGTATTTCTTTTTATAAATATCTCCTTTTGCATCACAAGCTTTCCAGAATGCCTGAGCTGCTTTGTAATGAGCTGGATCTGTTGTTCTGTAAAAATTATCATAATTTATATTGAATAATTTACAGAATTCCTGCCATTTTGCAGCATAAAAATCTGCATATTCTTTTGGAGTTTGATTTTCTGCTAAAGCCTTTTCGTAAATCTTTAAGCCGTGTTCGTCTGTTCCCACATTGAAGAAGACGTTTTCTACACCTAATTGCTTTCGGTAAAATCGAATAATCGCATCTGCCTGGAAAAACTCCAATGCATGGCCAATGTGTGGCGCAGCATTTACGTAGGGCAGAGTTGTTGTTAAGTAAAACTTTGTCATGTTAAAAAAGTCTAGTAAATTAAGTTATTATAGCACTTCAAAGCTGTTTGAGAATTTGCAGAGCAAATACTAAAACTTAGCTTAGCGTTCCCTTTCGGGATTATTTGTAATGAATATACTTGAAATTTAGATGTAGAAAATTAGGCAGCGGTAGCCGCCATCATGAAGAAATTATTTTTTATCGAAGGTTCATTTGTGAACATATAGTGATTATATCTTAATATATTCAAGATTTAAACCAGTTGTTTCCAAATAGCCGTCAACTCTTGAGAAAGTTCTTCTTGGAACTGTACACTATTCATCATATGAATTGCCTTTTCTTCGTCACCATTTGATTTCTCATTTAATAGCTTATTTCTTACCTCCAAAGCAATGCCTGCAATTATTTCCGCTAAATTTAGATAGGAATTTAGTTCTTCTGTATAAAATTGATCACTGTAATATTTTGTAATCACATCATTTTTCAATAGTCTTGAAAAAAATCCCTTTGGGTCTTTTCCTATCAAATGCCAAAACCATAGTGCTGCTGCTTGCTCTTTAGTATCATCTGGCCTTAACTTATCAATATCTTCTATAAAGAAGAAAGGTCCTTTTCTATTTTTCAATTGGCTAATTAATTCAGCAAAATTTATATCAAAACTTTTTAAACTTGTTGAAAGCTCTTCAATAGTTTTTAGAAATTCTGGATCAAAAGTAACTGCGCTAACAAGAGATCTCTGAGCATCAGTCTGAAGATTTAAGGGTTCTTTCTTTAAGTTGAAAATATTCTTAGCTTTTGCAGAATTTTTCTCTATCCATCTTTTTAGAAATATAAGTGCATTTGGATTCTTTTGTAAATATTCAATTTGTTGAGTTTTTATTTCTGGGAATACATTTGTCATTTTAATTTATCTAATTCTTTTTGTAAGATATCTCTTTCAACTTCAGCACGGAAAGTTTTATAAAAAGTTATTATTTCCGCAACTGTTGCTGAGTTTGTTACTGATTTACATTCAATTGGATAAAACCCAATTAGCCTTTTATTTTCAGAATTATAATTTATTTGTGATGGAAAGTATCTTCCAGGAAAAACATAATCATATTTATTCCAATCTAAGGCAGCTTCTAACATGGGGCTTGGAGTTGTTGATAAAATCGTTACTGATTGTGGGTTTCGGTTTTTATCTTCTGTATTGTAGTAAAGAGATGTTACATCTGCATTTACAAAACAATACCTATTGTCTTCTGATGCTACGTAAAGAAATAATTTAGACTTTTTATCTTCAAAAGTAAATTCCTTCTTTTGTTGATTATTGTCACTTGTGCTTATGGAAAAACTCTCCTTTTCATTTGTAATTCTTGTATAAGCTTCAAAAGTTGGGAGATTTAATACTTGTTCACTTTCTTGGAAAATTAAATCAGAGTCACTTAAATTAAATATCGAAACTGCATTTTTATATTCTAATTTTGACGCTGTTACATTTGTTGCTAAAACGGTCACAGTAGAAGAGAGAAGGAGAGCAATTAACCAAACCGATACTATTTGTCCTCGATCATTAATTATTCTTAAGGTAAGAGTTTTAGCGTGTTTAAAAACATGTTTTAAAAAGGAAAGGCTTTTCCTTACGTAATCTCTCATTAGTCTTTGTTGATAATCTTACTAGTAACAATATATCCGTATTTTGATCTACCATCAGTAGCATTTTTAAGAAGTTTATCCTGAGATAATGATGGTTTCACCACATCTTCTTGCAAAACTCTTCCTTTAAAATCTGATAAATTATGTTCAAACTCAATACCTGTAGTATCGCATTCTTGAATCTGAGAAACATAATCCAGAATATGATTAAATTCTCCAGCAAATTTATCTAATTCTTCATTAGAAAAATCTAATTTTGCTAATTCTGCTATTTTTTTAATTTCTTCTTTAGTTAGTGTGTTCATTGCTATTTCCTTTTGTCATGTTGAGGTTCTCAAACCATGACTTTATTATTATTTAGTTTAGTTCAAAATTTTAGTTTTTACCAGGGCGTGTTACGCCCAAGTTCTTTTGTGTCATGGTGAGCGGAGTCGAACCATGATTTTTCATTATAAAAGTTTAGTTAAATCATTTTTAAATTCGAATTGGAAATCACTCAAGGGTTTATACCCACCTATCTTATTTAATACATTATTATACAATTGATTCCAGTAATTATACTTAATTTGAGGATCACTTTCATTAATAAATTCCCCTAATAATTCCAGAAACTCTTTATTCCATTCTCCTAAATCCTTAATTAATCTCTTATCACTTACATACCACTTTTCATTGCTAGCATAGAGAGCTTTTATTAACTCATTAATAGCTACATGCATAGATAATAAGGTTGAATCTTTGTCACTATTAAGATACCTAGTTATTTTATTATTTAAATGATAAATCGAGAAGCGAACATCGTACTCTAATCTTTTATCAAAAATCCTTGGTTTCGCATTTTCTCTTACGTAATCTCTTAAAGTTGTTGTTTCACCTTCTTTATCAAAAAGTATTTTACTTTCATAAATAATAGGAGGACGGTCACCTTTTTCCATCTCTTTTTCGGTGGATCTTTTAAGTTGTTGATAGGAAATAAAGGTAAGATCTAACTTAATACCCTCAATAACAGGATTAAGAATAGTAAATGGTCTATCTTCTTTAGTTATTACCTTAAAATCTAAATCACTGTCTGGACCAAATTCATCCCTAACATAGGAACCAAAAATAAAAGCAGCAATATATTCATCATACTGTTGAAGTTGCCTTATTTTTTCTATAACTACTAGCGGAGAGGACATACTGAGTTGAAACTATAGTAATTAATATAATCAATGCCTGAGTTTAGTGTTAACTCAACATATGATAAGGGCGTGTTACGCCCTAGTTCTTTTGTGTCATGGTGAGCGGAGTCGAACCATGTTCTATATTTCTGATGGGATTGACGTGCCCTCACTTCGTTCGGGCTCGCAATGACAACAATAAATAATTATAAATGATCAATTATGAATTATAAGTCCTTATTAAAAAAATTGAGATTCTTCTATTAACCTCCTGCCGTCAGGCACGGCAAGCTCCATGCCAGCATGCCTAAGGCAGCCGAGGAGGCAGGCAAGCAGGGCAGGCTCATTCTGAGATTCTTCTTTTAATTTTTAATTATTAATTTATAATTGTATTTCCTCTTGCATACTTGGAATATAGCAACTGTTAATTCTCTCACCTTCAAAATATTCTTTTAAAGCTGTTGATCTGTCAATTTCCGCATGAATTAAGAATACTTTCTTAAGCTTTTCGTTTGTAAATCTTTTTAACCAAGCTGAATAATCATTTGTATCTCCGTGTGCAGAAAATCCTTTTAATAAATGAATTTTAGCTTTTACACTTATGTTTCTACTTCCAATTACAACATTCTTAGCTCCTTCAGTTAATTCTCTTCCTAAAGTTCCTTCTGCTTGATAGCCAACAAATATCACAGCATTCTTTGGATTTTCTAATGATCTAGATAAATGCTCTACAATTCTTCCGCCGTCTGCCATTCCACTTCCTGCAATAACAACTTGACCTGTTTTGCTAGCAATTCCTTGTGATTGTTTATATTTATTTACATAAATTAAACCTTCAAAGTCGAACAAGTTTTCTTCTCCATGTTGTAATGCAGAAATATAAATTCTTGTAACTCTTTGAGCTAAAGGACTATCTAACCAAACTTTCAAATCTCTAGTTAGAGCTCCAGCTTGTTTTGCAATTTTTAAGTCATTTAAAATTTCCTGAGTTCTTTGTACTGCAAACGATGGAATGAATACACTTCCTCCAGTGCTTACAGTATTACTTATAAGTGTAATCATCTCATTTACAGATTCTTGTCTTTCTGGGTGAAATTGTCCTCCATAAAGAGATTCTACTAAAACATAATCAGGTTGAGATCGATATTCTCTATCGAATGTATCGATAATATTTGATCCCATTCTTCCAATATCACCTGAGAATATTATCTTTTTCCAAACGCCATCATCTTCAATATCTACCTCAATACTTGCAGCTCCTAAAATATGTCCAGCAACTAAATAAGTTACTTTAATTCCATCTGCAGGTTCGAAAGTCTCATCAAAATTTACTGGCTTAAACTTAGCAATTGTTTTTATTGCATCATTATTATCGTAAACAAGAGCTTTAACCTTAGTATACTTTCCATAGAATTCACCTCTCTTAAAATTACTCTCTTGTATTTTGGCAGAATCTAATAAAAGCTCAGTTGAAATTTGAATTGTATTGCTTGTTGCATAAATTACACCTTCGAAACCATTCTTTGTAAGCTTTGGAAGCATTCCTGAATGGTCAATATGAGAATGAGTAAGTAGAGCGAAGTCTAAATCTGTAGGATTATATGAAAGTTCTTCCAAATTCAAGTGTTCTACATCCGGACCTTGAAACATTCCACAATCCACAGCAAAAGTACCATGATTTGTTGTTACTACATAGTTAGAACCTGTAACGGTTTTAGCCGCACCGCAAAATTTAATTTTTATCATTGAGAAAATTATTAATAAGTAAGATAAACCACCTCAAACCCATATCTAATTGGCAGGCAATGAGGAAAAATTCAATATTAAATCGCTAAATGATAACAGAAATTGAGCGAAAAATGCTAAGATTAATGCAGATAACAGCTACAGAAGCTAGATTACAGATAATTGTGTAAGTTTATTCTGTTATCTGTTATCTGTTATCTGTTATCTGTTATCTGTAAATATGTTGCCAAAACATTTAAGACTTCCTTCCAAGGAAATTGTACGAATAGCTAAGAATGGAAAGCGATTTTCAGGTGAACTTTTTGATTTAAAAGTTTGGTACGATAATACTTTGGGAAATCCTTTAATGACAATATCTATTTCAGTGAAAGTCGATAAGAGATCTACTGTGAGAAATAAAATAAAAAGAAAACTGAGAGCAGTATGGGCAGAATTACTTAAAGAAAATAAAATTACAAAAGGGAAGTATTTAATAATTGTAAAATCTCCAAAATTAGAAGAAACTGAGAATTCTGAAATTAAGAAATTACTTTCCTCAAAGTAGAATATTACATTCTCTCGTAACCGTGGGGACTGGGATTAGCTCTTATAAATTCCTTGATCTCTTCCATTTTTATCTCTTTAGAAGTGCTCAAAAGCTCTTGTAAAAATAGAAACAATTCCTTCTTATCTATTTTAATTATAAAGCTGGCTTGAAGTTGTTTTATTTCCCAGGGTTGGATTGCCAACTCTAATAAATCTGTAATATCCCATAGTGTCATTCTTTCTTCTAGAGAAGCTATGAGTTCTTTAAAAGAATTACAATTTATCCAATCAAATTCAGTTGTTTTTGGAAATTCCATGATTTTAAAATTCAATCTGATTTATAAATTTTTGAACATTTTCTTTACTTAAATTAGGAAATTCTTCATTTTCCATTGCATTACTAATCCTTTCTATTATATCTTCCAGAGCCCAATGTTGTATAAATTCATATTCTTTAGAAGAGATATAATTTCCTTTTTTTAAAACTATAATTAATAGTTTTTGAATTTCAGTATCATCAAAGAAGCATCGTTCTCTTATAGATTCTACGAGTTCATCAATATTTCCAGATCTTAACCAGCTCTCTATTTTTACCTCTTTAGGCTTTTCCATAAAATAATATTAGATTTAAAATTCAGAAACAACAGAATCTACAGTAAAACCTTCACCTATTAGATATTGTTTTATCACTCCTGTTCCAAGCTCGGGCAAATCCTCATTATGAAAAGCTTCTACAACCTTATCTAAAATATCGGCACAATTAGCAGCACTTATAAAGATTTCCTCTTCTTCAAGCAGAGGTCGTTTTTTTATTGCAATGGAGAACAGTAATTGAATCTGTCGAGGCTTCAAATTTGTATTAGTTAATATAGATTCAATTAATTCTTCTAGACTTCCAGAAAAATTTATCCAATCAATGACATCCTGCTTTTTCTCTTGTCTTATTTCCATATTTATTAAATTAATTATTAATAATTTGTAAATGTTGTTCTTTCAATTTCTCAACTTCTGTCGCCAAAATTTCCACATACAATGCATAACCAATTGTAGAAATATACCCACTCTGTTGGTCTCCTAAGATATTACCTGCACCTCTAATTTCTAAATCTCTACTTGCAATTCTAAACCCTGCGCCTAAGTCTTGATTATCCACCAAAGTTTGGAGTCTGTCTAGATATAATTTAGGTTTAATTTTCTTTTCATTCGCTTCTTCATTCGTAATTCGTAATTCGTCATTATCTTCTAATTTTGCCCCATCATAAAGTAGGTAACAGTATCCTTGTATATCTGATCTTCCAACTCTTCCTCTTAATTGATAAAGTTGTGATAATCCAAAATTTTGAGCTCTATTAATAATCATTGTATTAACATTTGGAATGTCTAAGCCATTTTCGATAATAGAAGTTGCAATCAAAACGTCATGTTTTTTAATATAAAAATCAGACATAATTCTATCCAATTCCTGTGGACTCATTTGACCATGTGCATGAACAAATTTAATTCCAGGTAAAAGTCTTTTTAATTTTTCCTCAGTTGCTTTAATCGACATTACTTGGTTATGTACAAAGTAAACTTGGCCTCCTCTAGAAACTTCATACTCAATTGCTTTTATTGCTCTGTTAAGGCCTGCCCGCCCTCCTGACATGTCGGGAGCAGGCGGGTCGTTTTTAATAATTTCTGTTTTAACTGATTTTCTATTTACTGGAGGCGTAGATATAATGGATATATCTTGGATAGAAGAGAGTGCCATGCTCAAAGTTCTTGGAATTGGTGTCGCACTTACGGATAATACATGTACCCCATAGTTTAGAGTTTTGATTTTTTCTTTTTGTTTAACTCCAAACTTTTGTTCTTCGTCTACCACAAGAAGTTTTAACTTTTTAAATTTAACATCATTACTTAATAATCTGTGAGTTCCAACAACAATGTCCACTTTCCCAGTATTCATTTTATCTACAATTTGATTATTTTTTTCCTTTGTATTAAATCTTGAAATCATTTCGATCGAGAAAGGAAAGCTCTTGAACCTCTTTTTTAATACTTCAAAATGTTGTGCAGCTAGAATAGTTGTAGGAGCTAGGATGCCAACTTGGCCTCCACCTTCAACAACTTTAAATGCAGCTCTCATTAAAACTTCTGTCTTTCCAAATCCAACATCTCCAACTAAAAGTCGATTCATTGGTTTATTTTTTGTTAAATCTGATAAAACTTCGTTGATCGACCTGAGTTGATCTTCAGTTTCTTTAAAAGCAAATTCTTCAGTAAATATTTCATAATCTTTAGAATCTTTTTCTGAGATTGGTTCTGCACTTGCCACTTCTCGTTTAGCGTAATGCTCAACAAGTTCGTGAGCCAAAAGACTTGTGGATTTTTTAATTTTCTCTTTTACTTGTGCCCATTGAACTCTTCCAAGTTTTGATAATCTAGGTTCTGAACCTTCGTTTCCAATAAATTTAGTAATTTTTTCAATCTGATTTATTGGAACAAATAGTTGATCTTCTCCAAAATACCTAAGCTCTAAATATTCCATCATATTTCCATCTACTTCTTGTTGAGTTAAACCTTTGTATTCTGCAATTCCATAATCTTCGTGAACAACATAATCACCCATTTCTATATTTCCTTCAAACTGCCTTAATAATTTTTGAATGTTTGAATTAAACTTCTTAGATTTTTCTGGACGAGTAAGGAAAATAGTCCCGTAAATTTCTCTATCAGTGAAAACTGCGATCTTAAGAGACTCTGAAATGAACCCAGCTGCAAGGTTAAGGGTCTTGAGTTGATGTGAGATTGTGTTACGAGTAAGTCCAGTGACTGAGTCCTCTTCAATATTTAACTCAGAATAGTTAGTACTTAATCTGTTGACTGTTTCATTGCTGCTTTTTATTATAATCTCGTAACTCAGTTTCCTCATTCTCTCGACCTCTAGCTCGAAAATATTAATTTTCGAATAGAACAGAGGAGGGAAGGTAAAGTCTGAATTCATTACATCAAACCCAGAAGGAGAAATTTCTCTTAACGAATTTACAAAGATCATCTTCTCAAGTTCATTATTTTTTAATTCGTCATTCGTAATTCGTAATTTTATAGATTCTCTTTCTGTCTTGTCCTCTATAATCACATCTGAAAGATAAAATCTCTTTATAGGCTCAATCTTTCGACCATATAGTTCGTCAAATAAATACAATGACTCCATTTCTTCACCAAAGAATTCAATTCTGATTGGATGCTCGTAACCAATTGGCCATAATGAAACAATATCTCCCTTGATTGTATAGTCAAGCTTCTCGGTAATTTGTTCAACTCGATTAAATATTGGGAGCTCTTCTTGTGCTACAGAAGTATCTCGAGAATTAACAGCTTGTCTTTCTAAATATTTCTTAATATTGCTAAAAGTTATGTCAGAATAAGGCTTGAGATCATTTAGGAAATCGACAATTTCTCTGGAATATAAATTTGAATATACAAAACCACCCTCGTTTTTTAAAAACAGGGGTATTAAATGCGGAAGGGTTTTTATTAACTTTATTCGTTGCATTAGAACGTAATTATAGCATGGGAAGTGTTAACCTGTTGTATATTTATTACGTAAGGACGCATCTGCCGTGTGTAGGGTTTGTAGACCTGAGATTCGTAGGGGACGCATTTATGCGTCCCCTATAAAAGTGCCAGAATCAAAGAGTAATCCCCGCCTGCTCCCGACCAGCAGGAGGGCGGGCAGGCAACTTCATGCGGTATTGAACTGCCAGAAACAAAGAAGAGGTGGTAAGGTCAAGATACAAAATGACGATAACTTGTGTATACTCAACATAGATCAAGGGCGTGTTACCTGCCTGACTGCGCAGTCAGGCATGGC
This sequence comes from Candidatus Dojkabacteria bacterium, assembly GCA_040006935.1. Lineage (GTDB taxonomy): Bacteria > Patescibacteriota > Dojkabacteria > J137 > J137 > JBDSRX01. Next base: position 305,419 of record JBDTVZ010000001.1, read on the forward strand.
GCCCTTGACGGGATTGGCCACGCCTCGCTGATAAAATCAGCTCGGCTCGCAATGACATCCAAGCAACAAAAAAGGCTCCTTACGGAGCCTTTTATTACTTTTTCAGATTTCTAGTTAACTAACAAATGTTAATGCATTACCTTTTTTACCCGCTCTTCCTGTTCTTCCAATTCTATGAACATAATCTTCATATGTCGCTGGTTCATCATAATTGATCACATGACTAACGTTTGGTATGTCTAGACCTCTTGCGGCAACATCAGTTGCAATAAGGATACTGATCTTTTCATTCTTAAATTTATATAACGCCTGTTGTCTTTTGAACTGAGATTTATCTCCATGAATGCTGTCTGCCTTAAATCCAGCTGTTGAAAGCTCTCTTGTAAGTTTGTCAGCACCAATTTTTGTTCTGGTAAAGATGAGTACTTTATAAAATTCAGGTTTGTTTAAAAGTTCTTTTAATGTATCTATTTTATTTGCTCCTGGTGCAACTCTAATAATGTCTTGGTCAACATTTTTTGCTGTATCTCCTGTTTTTACAGAAACTTTAACTGGATCTGTAAGAAATGAATTTATGATTCCTTCCATTTGCTTCTCCAATGTAGCAGAGAAGAATAGTGATTGTCTTTGCTTAGGAAATTTTTCTACTAAGAATCTGACATCATCTACAAATCCCATGTCCAACATTCGATCAACTTCGTCTAAAACAATGTTTTTAAATCCAGAGAGGTCCAACATTCTTCTATTTACTAAATCCTTTAATCTTCCTGGTGTTCCAATTACAAAGTTGAATCGTCTTCTCAATCCATACATTTGGGCTCTTATGTTAGCTCCTCCAATGCATAATACGGAATACATATTCATAAATTTACTAAAATCTCTAAATTCATCTTCAATTTGTAGTGCCAACTCTCTTGTTGGAACAATAATCAAAGCTTGTTCGTTTGGATTTGCAAGTACTTTACTTATAAGTGGAAGCAAAAATGCAGCAGTTTTACCTGTTCCAGTGTTTGCGATTCCAAGTACGTCTTTGCCTTCTATAATTAGAGGTATTGTTTGATCTTGAATTGGAGTCGGATTTTTATATCCCTTCAATTCAACATTCTTTTTAACTCTAGCATCTAATTTGAAGTCGTTAAATTCGTATTTAGCAACGTAAGGTATTTCTTCTACTAATTCACCTTTTTTAATATATTTGCTTTGATTTATTACTGACGAAAATCTTGCGCCTCTATTCCCGCCCCTATAACCTCCTGATGATCTACCATAACTTGAACTTCCGCCTCTGTATCCACCTGATGATCTGTTTTGGGAATAACTGCTTCTGTTTTCTGTTCGGTTGTAACCACCTTCAGGTCTGTTGTAATTGCCTTCTGTTCTGTTTTCGTTTTGGCTAGAATCTCTTCCTCCAAAATTACTATCTGAACTTGGTCTTCTATCATTTCCAAATCTTCTTGGACCTCTATTTGTTGATGCTGGTCTGAAAGAATAATCTGAGTCAGATCTTCTAGTTTCTGAATCGAAAGGTTTTCGTTCTGGTAAACGTGAATTTCCGCTTAAGAAATCATTCTTTGGACCTGTTGAAGAAGAATTAAAATCTCTTCTTGGTCTTTCTGTTCTATCCGAAGCTCCTTTAAAAGGATACTTTCTCTTTTGAAAACCACCTGGTTTTCTGTTGTTGTTATCGTACATACGTAACTGTAAAAAATAATATTATCCCGCTAAACCAAGCTCTAAAACCATTTTTAAGCATAAAGCCGGTTCGAACAATAATCTGTTTCGTAAAACGAAACCTATTTAGCTTCTCAGGAAAAATATTTGTTTCTTACACAAGACAAGAAGCTAATTGCGAAGATAGGAATATTATACCACAGATTCGATCTAAAAGCTACTTTAAGTAGAGTTCTTGGCGAACCATACCATCTAAGACTATCCATGATTACTTACTCTCTTTAGAATAATAAGCTATACATTTCACTAGATAGTATAACCAGAAAATACTTACAATAATGGCTCCAGATAAGTATTCTCCCGGAACTGGTGAAGTATAAGTTATTACTTTCCCATTATCTAAAATATAATTTACAATTTGGTAAATACTAGTTGGTATCAAGATTAAACTACTTAAACTAAATATAGCTAATAAAGTAAAATTGTAAGTTTTAGCAATCAAACTATATGGTGAAACTGGACCACTAATTCTTTTTATAAATAGAATATTTAATAAAATATGAAGTGCAAAAATAATTAAAGAACTGACCAGTAGAGAGACTCCAATTACTAATTCTTCACGCTGAGCAGTTGTATTTACAATATATTGATTACTATTAATAGTAATTAAGGATTGATTATCACCTAAGTAAGTAGCATCCGGAGCTATCGGTTTTGAATCAACAGGAGTCGGTTGATAATAATTATTAACTTGATAACTAAATTGATAGCCACCAATGTAACTCATGGTCGCTCTTAAAATCGATATCAGGCCTGTTGCGATGAATACAATACTCAATAGGCAAATCCCATAGTAATAAACTTGTAAAATTCTACCCACACTTATTTTTCTTGGATGAGAATCTTTTAATCTACCTGTTAGAAACGAAACTCCACCAATCAAAACTCCCAAAAATACCATGAGACCGGCAATAAATAAGAATATGCTTGTAGACATAAATATGTTTTAAGATTTAATTAAATACAGTATACATTCTTTGCTATACCATTACGAGTAGTAAGAATAGCCTATTTAATATTTCATCCTTCTGTCCTATAATCCTATTAATATTCTTTATACCCATATTATGGAAATTGTTTTACTTTGCATGTGTTTAATAGGATTCTTTATAATCTTTACAGTTTTCTCAGGATTTAGAATCGTAAATCAGTATCAAATAGGTATTATAATGAGATTGGGTAAAATAGTTGGTATTGCACAACCTGGATTAACATTAATTATTCCTTATATTGATAGAATAGTTTTAATTGATACAAGAACTGTGACTCTTCCTATTCAATCTCAGAAAATTATCACTAAAGACAATGTTTCGATTGATGTTGCTGGAGTTGCATATTTCAGAATAATTGATGCAATCAAATCTTATACTCAAATTACAAATGCAAACGCAGCAGTTGATCAAATAGCCCAAACTACTGTTAGAGAAATTATAGGAAGATTTATTCTTGATGATCTTTTAACTAAGACAGATGAAATTAATACAGAAATCAGAACAATTTTAGATAAACATACAGAAACATGGGGAATTGAAGTTACTATTGTTCAGTTGAAAGATATTGAATTACCAGAATCAATGAAGAGAGCAATGTCAAAAGAAGCTGAAGCAGAAAGAGAGAAGAGAGCAAAAATTATTGCTGCTGAAGGAGAGTTTCAGGCATCAAAACAACTTGCAGAAGCAGCTAAAGTTATGGCAGCACAACCTATTACACTTGAATTGAGAACTCTTCAAACATTAACTAATATTGCTGAAGAAAAAAATTCTACAATAATATTCCCTGCGAGATTTATGGATATTGCTGAGGTTTTGGGTGATTTAGGTAAGAAATTTATGCCGAAGGAATAATGTAAGGACTGAGATTCGTAGTGGACGCATTTATGCGTCCACTCATAGATTGCCAGATCCAGCTTAGATCCAACCCCACCTATCTTTAACTGCCTTGTGAGTAAATGAGGTGGTAAGGTTCATAAATATTATTCTCATTCTCTCCTCCTCTTTGTAACCTGCCTGCCGTCCGTGTCTGCCGACAGGCGTCAGGCACAGAAGGAGGGAGGGAGGAGTTATTAACTCCCCTAACCCCTCTTAACAAGAGGGGAAACCTCACACTTCAATTTGAGAAACAGAAAGCGAGGTTAATAAACCTCGCTTCCCAGCCCACTTATTTTAATTTTACTTAGCTCCCATTTGCTGTTTAGCAAAATCTGTTAGATTTTTTCTCTTACTCCAATCTCTTTCTGTTTTTGTTAAGAAAGCCTTTCTTAATCTTAAATGTTTTGGTGTAACTTCTAAAACTTCATCGTCGTTCATGAAAACTAATGCGAATTCTAAAGTTAATGCTTTAATTGCTTTTAGAGTAGTTTGAGTAATTTCGTCGTGCTTCATTCTAACTGCAGATTTTTGTCTTTCCTTTACTGGATTAACTTCCAAATCGGCATCATACTTATTTATTCCTAAAATCATTCCTGTATAAACTTCTGTTCCTGGTTCTGTAAATAATTCTCCTCTTTCTTGAATAGTATTTAATGAGTAACCCATTGCAACTCCTGGATCAGTAGAAATTAGAACTCCTTTTCTATAAATTTCTGTTTGATGAGTATACGGAACATTATCAATTATGAAGTTATTCATTACTAAGTTACCTTTAGTTTGAGTTAAAAGGATATTCCTTAAACCCAAAAGGTTTCTTGTTAAGATTTTATAAGTAAACCTTGCTTGTCCATTTTCAAGTTTTAAATCCTGCATTTCTGCTCTTCTTTCTGCTAGTGCAGAAGTTACAGTACCTTGATACTCTGAAGGTACATCAATAATTACTTCTTCTAGTGGTTCGAACTTTTTGCCATCGATTTCTTTCATTAAAACTTCTGGTCTTCTAATTTGGAATTCATACCCTTCTCTTCTTAATGTTTCAATTAAGATCGATAACTGAAGCTCTCCTCTTCCTGCTACATAATATGATCCACCATCACTTTTAGTAATTTTCAGAGAAATATTAGTTTCAGCTTCTTTATCCAATCTTTGTTGAAGTTGTTTTGCTGTAACAAATTTACCTTCTTTTCCAACAAGTGGAGAAGTGTTTGCTTCAAATTTAATTCGAACAGTTGGTTCAGAGATTTTAATTCCTGGTAATGCTTCTACATTAGTTGATACACAAAGTGTACCTCCAATTGCTGTAGATTCAACTCCTAAAATTGCAACAATATCTCCAGCAATAACATTATCTACTGCTTTGAATTCAAGTCCTTCTCTAACATAAAGATTTTTAATCTTTCCTGATTCTCTTTTTGGATTTTCTGTATCTCCACTTACAATTACAATATTCTCTCCTACGCGTGCTTTACCTCTGTTAATTCTTCCAATAAGCATTCTTCCTTGATAACTATCGTATTCAAGAGAACAAATTTGCATTTGTAATGGTCCATTAATATCTCCAACCGGTGCTGGAATATGTTCAATAATTGCATCGAGTAGAGGAGAAATATCTCCAGGTACTGTACTGAAATCTCCTTGAGCATTTTTCTGTGGAAGTTCTTTCCAAGCTTTTCCTTCTCTTCCAACTGCGTAGAAGACAGGGAAGTCTAATTGTGCTTCGTCTGTAGCAAGTGTTAAGAATAAGTCTGAAGCTTCGTTTAAAGCTTTTTCTGGTGTTGCGAATGCTTTATCTATCTTATTAATGACTAAAATAGGTTTTAAACCCATTTCTAAAGCTTTTCTAAGTACAAATTTTGTTTGTGGCATAACTCCTTCTTGTGCATCGATGATTAATAAACAACCATCTGCCATATTCAGAGTTCTTTCTACTTCTCCTCCAAAATCTGCGTGTCCTGGAGTATCAACAATGTTAATTTTATAATCATTATATGTAATAGAAACATTTTTAGCTTTTATAGTAATTCCTTTTTCTCTTTCTAAATCTCCTGTATCTAGTATCATTTCCTGGCTCATTTCATCCTGGTTATCTCTAAAAAGGTGACTTTGTTTTAGGAATGCGTCCACTAAAGTAGTTTTACCGTGGTCAACGTGAGCAATAATAGCAATGTTTCTGATTTTTGATTGGTCTTCCATAAATTTGTTTAAAAGCTTTGTATTATACCATAAAAACTGCGTTTTTTCTGCTATAAAGTTTAAAGGTTTAAAAGTTTGAAGGTTATTCAACCTTACAACATTTCAACTTTAAAACATTTGAACTAAATTAGATTTTAGTTAAAATGTTATCTATGGAACAAAAACAAATTGTTGTACAAAATTTAATATTAAATTACTACGCATTAGAATCTAAGAAAGAGAAAGGTGGTAAGGTTTTAGTTTTCCTCCATGGCTGGAGATCGGATTCTACAGTTTGGTTTGAAACAATGGAAATTATGGCAGAGTTAGGATATCACTCAATTGCGTTAGATTTGCCAGGATTTGGAAAATCTCAAACTCCAGATCAAGTTTTTAATACAGATAAATATGCTGATTTAGTTGTTGAATTTTTGAATAAATTAAAACTTGAAAAATCAATATGTATTGGTCATTCTTATGGAGGAAGAGTTTTAATTGATATTGGTGTTAATAATAAAGCAGATTTAGAAAAGATTATTTTAGTAGATGCATCTGGAGTTGGAATAAAAGAAGGCGAAATGAATTTAAAGAAAACTTTAGCAAAGATTATAAAACCTCTTTTCAAGCCTAAGTTTATGCAAGGTTTACGAAAAAAAATTTATCAATCAATTGGAGCAGAAGATTATATAGTTGCAGAAGACTCTCCATTTTTTAAAGAAACTTATCAAAATATATTAAGAGATCAATATAATGAACTTTTAGCAAAGATCAAAACCCCTTTGTTCATGATTTGGGGAGAAGAAGATCAGGATACCCCCTTAGTGATGGCTGTCGAAATACAACATGCTACTCATGGGAAGCTAGTAGCAATGGAAAAAGCAGGACACTTCCCCTTTATCGATCAGCCTGAAGAATTTGTAAAGATTCTCGATTCCTTCTTAACAGAATAATCACTGTACACTTCGATTAACTATTAAATGTAGTTATGATAATATTTACTTGCATTCCTAGATTTTAAATCTGTATTTTGAACTTTAATCCATACAAAATAATTAAATATCAGTTATATCTTTTTCAATTAGAAGAATATGATGGCAGGAGATATCTAGATGCAATACTTCATAAAGGATTAATCCCTACAAGTTCGCTAAGAAAAGAATTACAATGGACATTGAAAGCAAAATTAATATTTCTAATATCATTAATACTTCAAATCGCAGTGGCTGCAGCAGATTCTCATCTGATCGGTCTAATTTTGTTTAACTCCACACTCGTATTAATTATTATCTTAATTTTTGAATTATTCCTTGTTGCTTATCTGAGTTTTATATTCAATATTGTTGCCTCCTGGATATTATTCCCACTTGAATACTTTCAAAAACAAAGATTAATAAACCAAGCGAAATCAAAATATCAAAAACTTAAAACTCAAAACTCAGAACTTAAAACTATCGGCATTACTGGTAGCTTTGGGAAAACAACTATGAAAGAAACCTTAAGCACAATTCTTTCTGAGAAATTTAAAGTAGTAAGTACTCCAGAAAATATTAATACTCCTATCGGTTTAGCTAGAGTTATTCTAAGTTCATTGAACGAAAGCACTGAAGTATTTGTAGTTGAGATGGGAGAATACGTAAAAGGAGATGTAGATGCACTTTGTCAAATTGCAAAACCCGATATTTCTGTTATTACTGGAATAAACGAAGCTCACTTAGAAAGATATGGAAGCATGAAGAATGCTGTTGATACAAAATTTGAAATTGTTGAAAATACTCCTGAGGGTGGATTAGTTGTTTTAAATGGTAATGACAAATTAACAACTGAGAACTACGAAAGATTTACAAAAAACAAAAGAGTAGAGTGGTTTAATTCTGAAAGTTCCCCGCCTGTTTACCTGACGAATGGCAAGGCTCCTGACGCAGGAGGGCGGGCAGGTAAGTTTAAAGTTTTAAGTTCTAAGTTTGACATTGAGAAATTAGTCAGAAGAATTGAAATTCAAACCCCTACATCAGCTCTTTCAGCTCAAACAAATATTATTGCCGAATATATTGGAGGGAATATACTTGCTTCGATGATTGTTGGAACAGAGTTAGGAATGAGTGAAGCTCAAATAAAATTAGGAATTACTCAGTTAAAACCTGCTCCTTATAGATTAGAAGTTAAGAAGAATGGCGATATAGTGGTCATAGATGACACTTATAACGGTAATTCAGATGGAATTAAAGCTGGAATTAAATTACTTTCTGAATTTACTAATAGAAGAAAAGTTTATGTAACTCCTGGACTTGTAGAAACTGGTGAACTTAAGGAAGAAATTCATAAGGAAATTGGTAAACAATTAGCTTCTGTTGCGGATTTAGTAATATTAACAAAGAATTCTGCAACACCATTTATCGCTGAAGGATTGAAAGAAGCAGGATTTACAGAAGATAAAATAGTTTGGTACGAGACATCAAAGGAAACTTACGAAAAATTAAGAGAGAATCTACAAACTGGAGATGTTGTTATGATGCAGAACGATTGGAGCGATAATTATTTCTAAACATGCATTGTGTCATCCCGAGCGAAGTCGAGGGATCTATAACCACAGAAGTTAAAGATTTCTCGACTCGGCTAAAGCCTCGCTCGAAATGACACAATCTGTTAGAATCTTTTTATTCATTTACTTTAAAATCATATGAAAATTGCAGTATTTTTTGGATCTAGAAACCCGGAGCACGATGTGTCTATAATTACAGGACAACTTATTATTTCCGGTTTGAAAGAACTTGGTCACGAAGTTATCCCAGTATATATTTCCAAAGATGGCAGTTGGTATGTGGGAGAAGAACTTGGTAATTTAGATTTCTTCAAAAAAGAAAACTATAGATTAGAACTTAAAAACTACGAAGGATTTAATCTTCAGTTAAATACTAATGGGAAAATGATTTTCAAGAAGCAATCAATGTTTAATTCAACCGAGTTAGTTGCTGATTTTGCTTTTCCAGCGATTCACGGACAGAATGGTGAAGATGGAACTATTCAAGGAATGTTCGAAATGTTGAATGTTCCTTATGCTGGATGTGATGTTCCTGCTTCAGCAAATGCGATGGATAAAGTTACTACAAAATTGATTTATCAAAGATTTAATATTCCAACTACAAAATTCACTTTCTTCCATACAAATGAATGGTTAACAAAAAAAGATGAGATTATGAATGAGATTGGAAAAAGTTTAACTTTTCCTTTATTTGTAAAACCTTCTAGACTAGGTTCTTCTATCGGAATTGCTAAAGTTAATTCTAAGGAAGATTTAGAATTTGCAATTGAAGTAGCCCTTCATTATGATGACAAGGTTTTAGTAGAAGAAGGAATTGAAGATTTAAAGGATTTAACAGTTTGTTTGATTGGAAACGATGAACCAATTATAAGTAAGATTCAAGAATCTACATATACAAAAGACTTTTTTTCTTACGAAGACAAGTACATTAACGAAGGTGGTGCTCAAATTGGAAATGCTCAGAAGAAAATGATTATTCCGGCAGATTTAGATGAAAAAACAACTGAGGAAATTAAACAACAAGCTAAGGATGTATACAGAATTTTTGGATGCTCTGGAATTGCGAGAGTAGATTTTTTGTATGATAGAACATTCAAGAAATATTATGCTAATGAGATTAATACTCTTCCAGGAACAATTTACCAACACTTATGGAAACAAAGTGGAATTGAATTAAAAGAGTTATTAACAAAATTAATTGAGTATGGAAAAGAAAAACATGATAAGAAACAAAAATTGACCTATACATTTGAAAGTGAGATACTCAAGAAATCAAATTCTAATAAATTAAAGCTGAAAGGTAATAATTAATATGGAGATCCCTTCGACAGATTATCTGAATCTTGAGAAAAGTAACGAAGCAAGAGAGCAGTATAGAATTAAAACAAGTAGGGCTCGCGCAACTGCATTAGTTAAGTACGTACAACATCGTGAATTTGAAAGATATGGTATGTTCGTCCCTCAAAGCGTTAAGGATAGAGATGATGAATGGATATCAAGTACGTCTAAACAAGTAAAAAAGATTGCCCTTTCAGAAGCTCCTTTACTTAAAATACTTCAGCCTAAAGTGTTTATCAATTACCGTAATGAGCATAATTTACGCACCCTTATACAACTTCCTGAAGAATTTTATGTTTATAACCCCACTGGTAATAGAGTTGGTATTGAGATAGAAATTGAGGAGCCTCCTAATTTAAGTCGTGAAGAAGTTAATCTATATCTTGAAGACCTAGATAAAGAGGTTCAAGACTTAGGATTGTTAATTGGATACGATTCTTTAAGAGAAATACCATTGCCTCCTTCATCATTAGAAAATCAACTAGCAGGTTATGCGGAAATGTTTAATTGTAAGTTTATTCTTCCAGGTCAGGAATTAAATACCCATATTAACTTTGAGAATATTGTACAACCTCTAAAGTATTTAAAAGAAATGCTCATTATTCATCTTTGTTTCTCAGCTTCAGGAATATTTCATAGGCCTGTGTGGGATATTGACCTAGATTATACTGGAACTAATAAACCAATTACCGATGAAGATTTAATATCTTGGGATCCAAACCTAAGAGGGCAGCCTCATGGCTACCCTTTAAAAGTAAGAAGTACTAACGTAACAGAGTTTAGACTAATAAACATGAAGAACGAAGGCTTTGAGAAATTTTCCAGTGGACTTATTTCCCTATACAATATTATTCAATGTTTTATAAGTTATACAAAAATTAAAGAGGGTGTTGAATTTAGTAAGCAAGATTCGGAACAATCACAAATGTTTGAGGACTTTATGGAACAAGTAAGTTATCAAATGAAAACTAACATAATTAGTAAAGTCTCTGAAACTAACACCAATTTTAATTTTGATTTTTCAATGGAAGTAATTGGGAAATTTCTATATTTAAGTGTTCTAAAAGTTAGTTTAATGTCTAAAGGTAATGATTTAGAATATTCAGATGAATTTTTAATACATCTACAAGATATGTATTGTTCTGGTTCCGAATTCAATGAGATTTGGAGTCAAATTAATTTTTCTGCAATAAAGAAACCCTTGTTTATGCAGCAATTATACGAAGAAATTATTAGTGTTTCAAACCGTGTTGTTAAACAAAATGAAAATAATTTTGCAAAAGATAACTCTTAATGTAATAATTACAGTCATGATAATTAATGTATTAACTAAAAATTGTTGTTGTCCTTACTGTACATAGCCAGGAAGGATTCTCTATAAGTATTTAGAAAACCTCCTGGAAACGGGAGATTTTTTTATTTTTAACTAAAATTTATGTTTTTTTTAATATTTATTTTATCGTTAATAATTGGTTATATAATGATCTTGATTTTACTTCAGGATTTACATTTTCCTAACCTTGAACTGAAAAAATTCCAGGTTAAAGATTCCGAATCAAAAACTAATGTTTTATTTATTTTTCCACACCCAGATGATGAGGTCATGTCTTCAGGTGGATTATTAAGAAAATTAGTAAAAGATAAAAATTTTAATGTTTTTGTGGTGGATGTTACAAAAGGCGATAGAGGAGACGAGATTCTAAAGTTATCTCCAGAAGAATTAGGGAAAGTGAGAGAGAGTGAATTTAAAATAGTAATGAAGATTGTAGGCGTTAAGAATGGTGAAGTGTGGGATATTCCTGATGGAAAAGTACCAGAGAATTTTGAAAAGTTAAAAAGACAAGTAGAGGAGTTTATACAAAAGAATAATATAAATCTGGTAGTAACTTATGAAAAATGGGGAGTTTATGGTCATCAAGACCATGTTGCATTAAGTAAAGTAGTCCATGAAATTTCTGAAAGCAATAAGGATGTAAAAGTACTTTATTCTACTATTGGACCTAAAGTGGCTAGAAGTCTTAACTTAAAAAAATATATAAAAGGATTAGATTTAGCTAATTTTGAAAGTAATGAACCTCCAGAATTTAAATTATTTACTTTAAAAGAAGCTTTTGCTCGATTTTTAGCAGCGAGACAGTACAAATCACAGAATCTATCGCACAAATATCCACTTTGGGTTACAATTCTAATGAATCCATATGAGTACTACACGACGAAGTACGAATAATAATGATTATCTAAATCAAATTTATGCTTAAAATTTACAATACATTAGGAAGAGAATTAGAGACATTTAAGTCTATAAAAGATAAATATGTAAGTATTTATAGATGTGGACCGACTGTTTACTGGACACAACATATTGGAAACATGAGAGGAATGGTAATGTCTGATTTAATAGAAAGAACTTTAAAGTACGAAGGGTACAAAGTTAAATTTGTTCAAAATTACACAGATGTGGGTCATTTGACTAGTGATGAGGACGAAGGCGAAGATAAGATGGAGAAAGGAGCAAAAAGAGAAGGATTAAGTCCAAAAGAAATCGCAGATAAATATATTGCTCAGTTTGAGAATGATGTTGCAAAGTTAAATGTTTTAGAACCAGACTATAAACCTAGAGCTACAGAATATGTAAAACAGATGATTGAAATGGTTCAAGAACTTTTAGATAAAGGTTTTGCTTATGAAAGGCCAAATGCAATTTATTTCGATATATCTAAGTTTCCTAAATACAACGAACTCAACGGACAAAGGTTAGATATGAATAGAGAAGGAGAAGGACATGGAGATGTTACGGACGAAAATAAAAAAAATCCTCAAGATTTTGCTTTGTGGTTTTTCAGAACTGACGTACATAAAAATGCTTTACAATATTGGCCGTCTCCTTTTAAATCTTCTGAAGTAGAAAATGGAGAAGGTTTTCCAGGCTGGCATATTGAATGTTCTGCAATGGCAAGAGATCTACTAGGAAATCCTATTGATATTCACATAGGAGGAATTGAACATATAGCTGTTCATCATACTAACGAAATTGCCCAAAGCGAGGCTGCGAATGGAGAAAAATTTGCAAACTATTGGTTACATCATGAGCATTTGGATGTTGATGGTAAGAAGATGAGTAAGTCTTTAGGAAACATATATTCACTTGATAATATATTGGAATCTAATTATAGTCCGATGCATTTGAGATATTTCTTTTTACAAGCACACTATAGATCAAAACAAAATTTTACATTCGAAGCTCTTGATGGAGCTAAAAAAGCTTATGAAAGGCTTATCAACTTTGTAAAAACGTGGGCAGAAGATTCAGATAAACAGAAATCTAACGATTTCAAGATTAATAAGGGATTTAAGGAAAAGTTTACAGAGGCAATTGAAGATGATTTCAATATTCCAAATGCGTTAGCAATTGTTTGGGAATTAACTAAATCTGACTTACAAAGTGATGATAAATTAGGAACTCTTTTAGATTTTGATAAAGTTTTAGGCTTAGGATTAGAACATGCTTTATCACAACCTAAAGAAAAAGAAATTCCACTTGAGGCCCAAATGTTAATTGAGGAGAGAAATATAGCAAGATTAAGTAAAGACTTTAAAAAAGCTGACGAGATTAGGGACCAACTTAAGAGTAGATTTGGAGTTGATGTAGTGGATAAGAGGTGATTAATTTAAAGATATGTCCGAAGGGTTCTCTATAATTGCTAGAAGGTAACTAGCGAGATCCTCATCATAAGCACCTGTCTCATCCATTTGTTCTAATAAAAAATTAGCATCATTTTTAGATAGACTTCCTGCAGAGGCATAAATAACCAGATCTTCTATTTTACTATTTAGTAAATCAAGGAGTTCTTGTCTTCGAGTATTTAAATTCTGGTTTCTATTATATGCGTCATCCAACATAATTATTAATTAACAGAGTATAATTCTAGAAATGTTTTAAACTCAATTAGTCTATCCACTAAAATATATTTTAAAGACTCTGGAATGCAAGTTATGCATTGACAGCAATTCAATATATAATTTGCCTCTGATAGACTAATTTCTTCGTCTTCTATTCTCTGAATAAGGAAATTAATTCCTTTTTCACTACTTAAAAGATCGAAGATATCTTTTATTGTGAATTCTGGCAATGGCTGTTGACCCTGCGTTGAAAATTCTTCCATAAAATATTATTACTAATTATTGTTCCTTAGCCCAATTAACAAAATCATCCGGAACTTCCCCATCTCTATATGACCGCACCCCCTTAAACTAAGACAGGTTTCTATGACTAAGATAAAATAATTTAGTTATTAAATTTGTGAATATGTACAAAAGAATACCAGTAGAAATCAAAAATGAAGTTTTGCAAAAAGTGCGTAATGGAGAAAAGGTAATAGATTTAGCAAGACTTTATGGAATTGGAGATAAAACCATTTATCAATGGTTAAAAGAATCTGTAAAACAAGAAGTATCAATATGGGAACATAGAAGGATAAAAGCAGAAAATGAAGAGCTAAAAAGAATTCTAGGAATGGTAATGCTGGAACTTGAGAGGAAAAAAAAAGGTGGAGATAATAAATAGCTCAACAAACAAAAAACTAATAGCAAAAGTTGCAAAAATTAATCACAAAGATATTTACTACAAATCGAGAATGGAAGATAAAGATTTCAAATTAATCGAAAAAATTACCACAATGCATAAAAGCCATCCATCATATGGATATCTAAGAGCAGCAATAGAACTTGGTATTAACAAAAAACGCACTCAAAGAGTTATGGCAAAATACAGCATTAGAGCTCCTAGAAGAAAAGTTAGGAAATTCAGCACTACGCAATGTGTAGAAAATACTAGCTATACAAATCTAATTAAAGATTTAGAAATAAAAAGACCTTATCAGCTACTGTGTACTGATTTAACATATATTAAATTTCAAGGGAAATTCATTTATCTGGGAACAGTTGAAGATATATTTACTAGAGAAATATTATCTGCTAATTTATCCGATAAACATGATAGCCAATTAGCTCTAAGTATAGCTAGAGAAGCTATCAACAAATCCAATGGTAATACACAGATATTTCATTCAGATCAAGGTTCTGAATTTATGGCTCAGAGTGTTACAGGTTTTATTGAATCAAAGAATGTAAAAGTTTCAGTAAGTGATAAAGGAAGTCCATGGCAAAATGGATATAAAGAATCTTTCTTTTCAAGATTTAAAGATGAGAATGGAGATTTGAGTAGATTTGATACTTTAGGTGAATTAACAGAAGAGATTTACAGTTATATTAACTATTACAATAAATATCGAATTCATACCAAACTCAAAATGAGTCCTGTTCAATTTAAAGCTACTCTCGTAGAATCTAGTCTTAAATAAAGGGGGTGTTGACAATAAGTTCTTTCTTCCACATACTCTTCCTCGTTTATTGGAGCTAAGAAGTTAAAACTATTACTATTGATGATTGCTTCTATTCTTGCTTTTAATCTATCTCTGTTAGACATAACTTCTGATGTGTTTGTTAATATTCTATTCATAGATCCATAATCTATTGCACCTTTAGGTCCCGAAAATTTTCTTTGTTCGATTAGCATCTCTGCGACCCAAAGTAATTTTATAAGCATTTCATGAGTATAAAAAATTCCGTTCCGACCTACATTTCTATAAGGTAAAACTAATCTATTTTTTACAAGATTATCTAGAAAACTTACTACAACTACATCTCTATCATCAGCATATTTTATTTCATAAAAAAATCTCAGAACTTGCTGCCTTGTCAACGTTTCAGGAAGTTTATCAAAAATGATATCTCTTCTCCCTAGAAGATGATTATTCAATAATAATTTATCTCCGGCCATACGTGCTACTTAAAGGATATATATATACATGATAGCAAATCAACCACAGATTGTCACTGGTGGTCGGCATCATATTATTTTATTGACAATTTAACCCTTCGGATATACCATCTATGAGTTGAATTAAGAATATGAATAAAATTATAATATCAGTCAAAAATTTAATAAAGAAATATGGAGATTTTCAAGCTGTAAAAGGAATCAGTTTTGATGTATACGAAGGAGAAATCTTTGGACTTTTGGGACCTAATGGAGCAGGAAAGACTACTACTCTTGAAATAATGGAAACACTCAGAGATGAAAGTGATGGAGAAGTAACTGTAGGAGGATATTCGATTAATAAGGACCCAGCCAAGGTGAAATCTATTATTGGTGTTCAACTTCAAGCAGCTGGTTTTCACCCTGGTTTAAAATTAACTGAGATTTTAGAGCTCTTTGCAAGTTTATATGGAGTAAGGATAAATCCGATTGAGTTTTTGGAAAAGATTTCACTTAAAGACAAAGCCAAAGCTAAGATTAAAGAACTTTCTGGAGGTCAAAAACAAAGATTTTCCATAGCAACAACTTTAATAAATAACCCAAAAGTTATTTTTTTGGACGAACCTTCAACAGGTTTGGACCCTCAAGCACGAAGAAATTTATGGGATTTAATTAAAGAAATTAGAGATAGTGGGACAACAGTTGTAATTACAACTCACTTTATGGATGAGGCAGAATATTTGTGCGATAGAGTAGCAATTATAGATGAAGGTATAATTTTAAAAATAGATACACCAGATAATTTGATAGATCAACTTATCCATAAAGGATTTACAAAACCAAAACCTGCTAAAGATGCAAGTTTGGAAGATGTATTTATTGATTTAACTGGGAAAGCACTTAGAGAGTAAATTTAATTAAAAACTATGAGTCAAGGTAAACCAACGCAAATTAGAGCTATTCTTGCATTAACCAAAGCAAGCTTACTTTCTACTTTTAGAAACCCATCCGCAGTATTTTTTAGCTTTGCGTTCCCATTTATTTTTATTATTGTATTTGGACTTTTAGCACAAGGAAGTAGTGCAATTGATATAGGAGTTAGGCAGAATTCAGATAAATCTGGAATTTTTTACGAGACTTTAGATAAACTCTCACAGGATAACGGTGATAAGAAGAAAATTGTAAATTTGATTACTGACAAAACCGATGATGAGCTAAATGATCAGTTAAAAAAGGGTCAAATTCCTCTAGTTATAAACCTACATAAAAAAGGTGATGTAAATGTAGTTGATCAAACAGTAGGAGTTTATGATTTAACTGTAGAAAGATCTGCCGCATCTCAATCTTCTCAATCTGCAGAAACTATTGTGAATAGTATTACTGAGAGTATAAATAACCCAGATGATCCTTCAAGAGTAAAGTTAATTAATACTAATGTTGTAACAGTTGAGGGTAGAAAGTATACACAAATAGATTTTATACTTCCAGGACAGTTATCTTTTGCATTATTAATGAGCGCCATGAATGGAATAGCCTTTTCGTTTATTGCGTTAAGAAAAGAACTTGTTATTAAAAGAATATTTGCAACACCTACAAGTAAATCATCAATTATACTTTCAGAAATTTTAAGTAAAATTGTTCTCGCTGTTTTGCAATCTTTATTAATAATTACAGTTGGGAATATATTCTTCGGGTTTACTCTTGCAAATGGAATTTGGACATTACTGTCAATGATTACACTAGCAATTATTGGATTATTAGTATTCCTTGGATTTGGTTTATTAGTTACAACCTTTGGTAATGACGAGGATGCAATTGCACCAGCAGCTAATTTAATTTCAATGCCTCAGTTATTTTTATCTGGTTCGTTCTTCCCAATTGATGCTTTCCCTTCATTCTTGCAGCCTATTGCAAGAATTCTTCCGATGACGTTTTTAAATGACGCTATGAGAAAAGTTGCTTTTGAAGGAGTTCCACTGTCCGATACATTACCTCAAATTTTAGGATTAATTGTTTGGGGAATTCTAATTTATATTATTGTAGTAAGGCTATTTAAATGGGAATAACTACATAGAACAATATTCACATTCTCGGCACAAAGGATATTCTTCAGTTCCTGAGAATTCTAGATTCCTAATCTTAGTAATAACATCTTTGATTTTTTCTTTCAAAATATTTACATCTTCGTTTGTAATTTCCAAAGAAACTCGTTTAAACTGTCCATTTGGTTGTGGTTTTAAGAAGTCAACTTCAGCTTGTTGCACTTCGTATTTTGAAGAATTTATATTAGATCTAAAGTGTTCATCGCATTCTGCTAGTAACTTATAGAAAACTAGTTGTCTGAATATATTTCCTTTAGAATTTTTTGTTAAACCTCTGATAGAATTTTCACTTTCAGGAACTTTAGTTTTGTAATCAATAACTTTCACTTTTGTAACTTGTCCTAATGTATCTTTTTCCAATGGTTCTATTTTATCCATCTTTCCAGATAAAGGAATTGCATCTATTCCAGGTATTTCTAAAAGAAGGTTTCTTCCATAAAATCCATACTCAACTTCAATTGGTTTTACAAAAGTTCCTTTATAGAAATTATAATATTCATCGATGATTTTATTTCCTTCTATTAATACCGATTCAAAGTCCTCAGGACCTAGTAATTCTCGTTCTAGCTGTTGTTGAAATAAAAATTTAAGATAATTATTATCTTTTTCATCTCCCTTTATTAAGCTTCTGTAAAAATGTTCTAATGCAAAGTGCATCGCATTTCCCAATGCAATACTTTTATCTTTAAATTTAGGAACTTTTAATAATCTGTTGAATTTAAATTTTAATGGACATTCAATATATTCGTTTAATGCGCTGGCGCTTAATTTGAAGTTTGATATTAAATATTTCAAGTATTCTTCTTCCGAAATAGAGTAGTTTGTTGCTACTGCTGGCTTTAGAATATTCTTTAATCTCTCAATATCAATTTCTTCATATTTTTGTGTATTTACTTTCTCTATTAAATTCTCCGGAAGTTCTGCTAAAAATTGACTTGGTGATGTTTGCGTTGTTGAATTTCCACTCGGGTAAGATTGTGCGTATGTGATATAAACAAATTCCTTAGCTCTAGTTAAGGCTACAAAAAATAATCTCCTTTCGTCTTCAATTTCGTCTATTTCTTCTGGATCTTCGTCTGTGTTTAGTAAAAGTTTTATTTTATTTTTATCTGCGGCTCCACCCCAAGTTTTATCTACAAATTTAATTATGAAAACATGTTTAAATTCTAATCCTTTGGATTTATGTGCTGTTAATAAATTTACCCCTTTTCTATTAATCTCTAAATCTTTTTCATTTATAGGCATTTTTTCCTCTTCCAAAGTTGTTAAATCTGATAAAAATTCCGCAAGAGAAATTTTCTTATTCAATTTATTTACGTCTTTTGTATATGAAAAGAATGAGTTCACTGAATTTATATTCTCTATAGAAGTTTCATTTTTATCTGTTTTCTTAAATACATAATCTATAAATCCACTTTCACTTCCAACTACTTCTAAAAATTGTGTAATTGATAAATTGCTTGATACTCCTTTCCAGTTGGCAATTTTTAAGGCAAAGTTTTTTAAATCTTCTTCTTGTTTTAAATTCAAACCTCGTAACTTTTCTTGAAATTCTTCCTTTGTTAGTAAATCAAAGATTGAGAGTTTTTCATCTCCCGCTATTCTTGTAATTTTAAAAATATCAAGTCTATCAAAGTTAAGAAAATTAAAAAACAATACTTTGAATAATAAAAAATCACGATCTTTATTTGTATACTCAATTGTTTTTAATAAATCTATAAACTGTTCTACTACTTTATTATCTGTGGCATTTTTACCCGCTGTAACTTGAAGTGGAATATTTTCTTTTACTAAGGCTTCGATTAATTCTGTTGCATTCGAATGATTTCTATAAATTATTGCAACATCTTTTAAATCAATTCCTTGAGATTGAAGTTCTTTTATTTTATCTACAATATAAGCAATTTCACCATCTGAAGTATTGAATTCCAAGATTTGTGCTTTATGATTTGGAATTTCAATTGCTGCTTTTAATTTTTTATTTAAGTAAGGAATATAATTTACCAATCTCGCTTTATTATTTTCTATAACTCCTGATGCAAGGTCTAATATGTTTTGACTAGATCGGTAATTCTCTGTGATTGGAATAGTTTGAACATTTTGAAATTGTTTTTCAAAAAACAATAAATTTTCTACATTTGCTCCTTGGAATCTGTAAATTGCTTGGTCGTCATCTCCAACTGCAAATATATTTGGTGAACTATCAAAGTTTCCCAGATATTTTAAAATTTCATTTTGAGCTCCATTTGTATCTTGGTATTCATCGACTAGAATATATAAATATTTTTCTTGGTAAGAAGATAAAATATCTGGATTTGTTTTAAATTTTTCTAGAACAAATAGAATCATGTCTTCGTAATCGTAGAATCCTTTTTCTGTTAAGAGAGCAGAGTACGTTTTATAAATTCTAGAAAGTTCTAAATTCTTCTGAGCACTTTTTCGGGCTGTATCCCATTTCCCAGTTGGCTTTCCTGTTTTTTTATTGATTGCTGTATTTGATTCTAAATCTTCAATTACTTTCTGTGCATTTTTTTCTAAAGTTTCTGGAGTAACTCCTTCTCGTTTTAATGTTTGAATAGAGGAGTTTATAGCTCTAATATATGAATACTTATCTCTAAAAGGAATTAATTTGAACTCTGATTTTCCAACCTCAATCTCAACTTTATCAATTGCTTCTCTTAGTAATTTTAGACGATTTAAATCGTCTAACTGAGTTAGTTCTTTTGAGAACATAAATTCTTCAGGGAAGGTTTGAATTACTTCATTGCAAAAACTATGGAAAGTATGAATTCGAACATAATATGCATCGTTTCCTATCATTTCTAACAGTCTTCTTCGCATTGCTGTTACTCCAGACTCTGTGAATGTTAAACAAAGAATATTAGAGGCGTTGGCATCTGTTTTTTGGAGTATATTTGCAATCCTAAGAGTAAGAACCTGTGTTTTACCAGTTCCTGGACCTGCAACAACTAAAACTGGTCCTTCAACTGTTTCGACGGCTTTTCGTTGTTGTGGATTGAGTTTTTCTAAAAGGTGGTCAATATTCTGCATGAACTATTTATACCACAACTTTTAGAAACGTGAAGGAAAGTTAATTATTTTCTATCTGTCTTGTGTAGAGGACTGTAGAATGGATCTTCGGGAAGAATGGAGTTGGGTAATTTATATTCTGTTTTGAACTCTTCATCAACTGTATCAAGCAATTGATTAGTTACCTCTGATCCAAAAATAAGATCGTTAATTTCTCTTAAGAAGAGGAGTCTTTTATTATCATCAGGAATAATGTAATCCCTCATTCTTAATGCAATTTTCTTATATAAACCCAATATATTTAAATATATTTCTTCATTTGTTTTTTTAGATGCTTTTTCTGCAAAGGTATCTGCAATAACACCTTTAGGGTAATTACTTCTTACTAAAAGTACATATTCCCATGCACTTTTAATATTTTCTAAGGATAAAGATCTATTTTCATAGCTTAGTAAATCTGGTTCATTTACGGCTTCTAAAGAAGCAAAAACTTCTTCTAAAAGTATGGTAAAACAATTTTCAGCCGCAGTTAAACTAAGCTCTGGTTGTACAAACCAAACCAAGTTCATTCTTTGTTCTTGTGCTGCCTCCATAAAAGTTGACTAAGATCTAGAATTATATCAAATCATAATTTATTATGTCAACACTTTACGGCGACATAATTACATTCACACAAGAGTAGGAATACACTGTAAATAAAGCAGAATTAACTATAGGAAGTTATTTTAAGCTACTTTCACCTGCACCTATCACACCGATTTCATCTGCAGGCCATATTCTTAAGAAGATTTTACCTTGAAGCCAATCTTCTTGAATTATTCCAATATATCTAGAATCCGAGCTTACACGTCTGTTATCACCCATTACAAAATAGTTTTCTTCTGGAAGAGTTAGATCCTTTCCTTCTTTTAAGTATGTACCACCACCAGTATATGTTCCTGAAGGTAGATAACTTTCTTCTAATTCCTTACCATTTATATAGACTTTTCCATTTTCTACTCTAATTGTTTCCCCAGGTAATCCAATAACTCTTTTGATTAAGGAAACTATTCCTGGTTTATCTACTACCACGACATCTCCTCGTTTATATTCAAGGCCTAAAGTTTTACCTACTTGAGTTGAACCTACCCAATGCGAAAGTCTATTAGTATAAAGTCTATCTCCAGTAGTGTAGTTTGGCTGCATAGAACTCCCATCTACTTCGTTTGGAGCAGCCACGAAGGTGATTATAAATATACAAATTACTATGGAAACTATAACAGATTGGCCAAATTCAATAATTTGTTTTTTAAATTCGGGTGTAAGAATATTTTTCATATTCCTCATTTTACAGTAATAATGGAATTTTGAGGAGTGGAAAAACTTTTAAGGCCTGAATATATAATCTAAGTATTCCTTTTCCTCGATATAGAAAGGCATATATTTAGGCTTCTGCTCATCCGGTGAGAGTGAACTGTCAGGTTCATATTGAATTAATTCATAATGTGTGTATAAATCATCTCTGACTGGAGTAAAGTTCCCATCAAGATCACGATTTAAATAGCTTAATATCCTTCTATAAAATCTATAGCTATCTATTTCGTCCTCTGAAGCAAAATCACCTTCAATTAGAAGTTCATATCTAATTTTTACACTTAATTCAGTAAATATTCGATTTATTTTTTCTATGAATGGGGATACAATCACCTCAAATACTTCGTCTATATTTAGTTTCTTGTTAGATTTAAAAGAATTGTAAATTATTGCAATACATCTTAAGAGTTCATCTTGATAATCTACATTTTCAGGATCTTCTAAAAAATTTTTAGCAGCAAAATTAAATAAAGCTATGACATCTTCAGCTTGATATTGTTTTTCATCTTCTGAAATAGGAGTAGATACTAGAGTTAGAAGGCTAATTCCAAAGTAACTTTCTAGGAAACTATTATAATCAACTAGTAATTGACTTTCTCCAAATTTTACTATGCCATCTTCAACTATTATATCTGCCATTATTTATTGTTCTAAAATTTGTTTTATTGGACTAGGTTTTCTAAACTGCCATACAAGTTCTTTCCCATTCAAATTAATTGTATGCTCTGTATAAAATTGCTCTATTAGGTCAATATATTTAAATACTAACACTTTTAGTGCCTGTTTAAATTTAGTTTGTCTAACTAGATCATAAGATTGAAAGCGTTTATCTGCTAAGAATAAATTTCCCAAATTCAAGTCTAATAATAATTCTTGTCCTGGATTAATCTTAATCTGGAAAACTTTGCTTAACATATCTTTCATTGTTTGAAATACTAAAAGATCCTCAGTAATATTTGCTGTTATTACGTTTATATAAGTTTTATTAAAAGCTGTCCAAAGTTCAATATAGAAATTCTCAATTCTAGAATTGAGCTCAACTCTTGTTGAATCATTTCTAATTAATGACTCTAACTTATTAATAATATTATTATATTTTTTTTGAAGCCCGTAAATTTCAGGATCTAGGAGAAGATCTAAATCTTTTGAAGAATCTACTTTAACAACAATGTCTCCATTCAATGGCATATATTTATATAACCGTTATAGGATTATACCGGTTTAATTATATATTCTGCAAGTGAATCTAATAAAATGTACGTCAGAATTCAAGGCTCCATAACTTCACTTCTTAGTATCTTTGGATGCAAGGATTTACCCAATTTTTCCTCGAGAAAGGAAATAAGATCTTGTAGAGTAGAGTTTTCTCTTAGTGAATTAAATAGTAAAAGTAAACTGTCTAATTTCTGTAGCTCAACGACTACGCTTACATTTGATATTTGATGCATAACTTCCAAGGAAAAATACCCGAGATATTTATTAATTAGGTCTTTAATTAAAAAAGGATCAATATCAATCCCAACAGCTTTGGAATATCTTAATTGTTGAAGGAAACAAGATAACAATTCAGGCCCATTATCTTCTGTTAGAATTTTCATTCTCAAACAAAGCTCAATGTATCGCTGCTCAAATACTTTAAAGTATTCTCTAAAATATTCACCATGGGGTATTTCCGACACTATTTTCTCAAGGTAAATTATCTCTCCTTCTACATCTTCAAGTATTAATTGAGAAGTTGAGTTGGGTGGGAAACATTCCTGCAACCTCAATTGATTTCTCTTTATTAGAAACCATAAGCTTCTTCGAGGATCCGCTTCCTGAATAGCCTTTTGGCTAATAGAAGTCATCTCCAATATTTCCACCGGCATTTCCAGATATGGGCGTAGTTCTTCAGTATCTGGAAATAACGAAAGTCTCTTACTAGTGTTAACAAACATAATAGTCGACTGATCTATGTTCATAATAGTGAATAGGATAAATACCTCGCTATTATATTTAAGTGACATTACGAAATCAAGAAAAAAAAGAGTCCCGTTTTAGAGGACTCTTTATACTTCACAAGATTTCTACTATTTTGTTGTGGCTGTTCCTAATACTTTTTCCATGATATTTCTTGGAACTTCAGCATAGTGGCTTGGCTCCATGTTTCCGGCTGCAGTTCCAGAAGTTAGGTTTCTTAAATCCCCAATATATCCGAAAAGTTCTGCCAAAGGTGCTTCTGCAACAATTTCCTTAGTTTTACCTCTTTGTAAAAGATTCTTAATTAAACCTCTTTTTGAAGATAAATATCCAGTCACAGATCCAACATATTCATCCGGAACATTAATTGTTACATTCATAATTGGCTCTAATAGAACAGGATTCGCTTTTTTAATAGCATTTTTAATTCCATAGAATGCACAACTTCTGAAAGTATCTGTATTTGAGTCCACATCGTGATAAGTACCATCTGTAATTTCTGCTTCAACATCAACAACAGGGAATCCTCCTAAAGGTCCTGCAGTAATAGATTCTTGGAATCCTTTATCAATAGCTGGGATATATTCTCTTGGAATAGATCCTCCTTTGATAGAATCCTTGAAGTTATATCCTGCTCCTCTTTCTCTTGGTCTAACTATCATATCAATATCTGCATATTGCCCAGCTCCTCCAGATTGTTTCTTCAAAAGTTCTCTGTGCTGTGCCTCTTCTTTAATAGTTTCTCTATAAGCTACCTGAGGCTTACCTACAGCAACTTCAATCCCGTACTCTCTCTTCATAATGTCTACTTTGATGTCCAAGTGCAACTCTCCCATTCCTGAGATAATAACTTGTCCTGTTTCTGAGTCTGTTTTTGCTCTAAAAGTAGGATCTTCTGATACAAGTTTTGCAAGGACTTCACCCATCTTTTCTTGGTCAGACTTTGTTTTTGGCTCAATAGCAAAACTAACAACTGGTTCTGGGAAATTAATACTTTCAAGAATAATTGGATTTTTATCATCTGAGATTGTTTCTCCAGTTCTTGTATCTTTAAATCCTACGATAGCAGCGATATCTCCTGTCTTTACTTCTTTCACTTCCTCTCTGTGGTTTGCATGCATTAATAAAATTCGCCCAACTCTTTCCTTAATATCTTTTGAACTATTGTAAACATAAGATCCAGCTTGTAGTTTACCAGAGTAAACTCTAAAGAAAGCTAAGTTTCCAACGTGTGGGTCAACAGCAAGTTTAAATACTAAACCTGAGAAAGGTTCATTTTCATTAAGCTCTCTAGTTGTGAATTCACCAGTTTCTGGATTTGTTCCTGGAATTTTTCCTTTTAGCACTTTTTCTTCTCCTGTTTCTTTATCGTCATATGTATATTCTTTATCTAATGGAGAAGGTAAGTATAGACAAACATTATCTAACATTGCTTGCACACCTTTATTTCTTAAAGATGATCCAGCCATTACTGGGAATAGCTTTAAGGCTAGAGTAGCTTTTCGAACTCCTGATTCAAGTTCATCACCAGAAATTTCTTGTCCTTCTAAGTATTTCATTGCGATATCATCATCTGCATCTGCAACAACTTCGATAAGTTTTGTTCTCCATTCTAATGCTTTGGCCTTTAAGTCTTCGCTTACTGGTTTTACTTCAATATCTTTTCCTTCATCGTCTAAGTGAATTCTAGTTTCCATTCTTACCAAATCGATTATTCCTTTGAATTCATTTTCAATTCCAATTGGTAGTGAGATTGGAACTGCTTTTTCTGTTAAGTGGTCTGTAATACTTGTGTAAGATTTATAGAAGTCTGCACCAATGTTATCTAGTTTATTAATGTAACACATTCTAGGAACTCTATATTTTTCTGCTTGGAACCAAACTTTTGAAGATTGTGGTTCAACTCCCATCTTTCCGTCGAATACAACAATTGCACCATCTAAAACTCTTAAAGATCTTTCTACTTCAGCAGTAAAGTCTACGTGCCCTGGTGTATCAATAATGTTAATTCTATATGGTTGATTTTTCAAGCTCCAAAATGCTGTTGTAGCAGCTGATTGGATGGTAATACCTCTTTCTCTTTCCTGTGCCATAAAGTCCATTTCGGCAGCTCCTTCATGAACTTCTCCTACTTTGTGTTTTCTACCTGTAAAGAATAAGATTCTTTCTGTAGTTGTAGTTTTACCTGCATCTACATGTGCAATAATTCCTATATTTCTATAGTACTTTGTATCT
Organism: Candidatus Dojkabacteria bacterium; assembly: GCA_040006935.1. Lineage (GTDB taxonomy): Bacteria > Patescibacteriota > Dojkabacteria > J137 > J137 > JBDSRX01. The sequence continues at coordinate 331,564 of JBDTVZ010000001.1, forward strand.
TTTACTTTCGTGTAATCTAAATGTACCTCTGCCATAAAAAAATTATAAGTAATAAGTTTTTAGTTATAAGTTCACAGGTTTTGAGTTCTGGGAATAGCTTTTAAAGCCACTACCAATATAGAAGTCTATCTTTATTAGTTATTCGTTATTCAACTGAAAACTTATAACTGAGAACTAAAAACTTGCTTCGAAGTATGCCACAAAAGCCTTTGAAAATCAAGCTATAGCTATCCTTTGCTAAAAGTTTAACTTAACTTCCACCACTAACTCCATTACCAATCAAATCAAGAAGTTTGATAAAACCTATTTGTTCCCCAATATTATAGTTTTGATAACTGCTATCCGAGAAATTCGCCATTCCAAACCAAGGAACTTCACCAGAATATATCTTATCTCCATATCGAAATAAGATTTTATTGGTAGTAGTTTCAGTAGTATATTGTCCATATCCAGGGTAGGATGTTGGAATTGAGATTGGGAACCTTGCTTTAACTTCTTGAAGGTAGGATACAGGATATTGTCCAGACATATAAGGATAACCACCCAGTAATGTCTGATAGATTTTGACAGGTATATCTTCATTATTAATAATTAATTTAGAATCGTATTGTGTTGAAACCGCAGAGTAGGAGGTAATATTGCTGAGTAATTTATCATAACCTGCACCTTCCTCAAATTGATTAATATAGAAATACAAAGAGTTATATTTATCTGTAAGAATGTATGAAAGTACGGGGAACCTTACATCGTAATTTTGCTCTTCTTGAGCATAAATTTCATCTCCTTTTAAACCAGCAGGGTAAAAATTCCTATCTCTATAATAATCGGCATTAACAACAGCTGCCGGAAGATTCTTTACTGTCATAGAGAATAAGCTAAAATCATCATTCAACGGAAAGATTATGCTTAAATTATGGTCTTTCATATAATTTGCAACTCTATTTGCATACTCAACTTTTGAAAATACATAATTTTTCCAATCTGCAATTCTTATATTATCTTTAAACATCTGCTCAAATTCATTAGAAACGCTGTTGAAGTCTGTTGTTTTATAAGTAGCATTATACTCTGCTGCCCAGATTAAATTATTTGGCGATACTTCTCCAATATATAGCTTCCTTCCAACAATTTCGTAAGATTCAGCATCAATTGTTTGTATTGAAATAATTGGAACTAAACCATTGTCGTTTGAATATTTAGAAACAGAATCAGGAAGTGCACCTCCACAATAATTATTATATTCCATTTTTACTTCATAATAGGATCTTCCACTAGTTTGAAATATTCTTTGAATTGTTGCACCATAGCCAAAATAATTTTGTATTGCAGCGTACGAAGTTGGGAATGAAACATTAGGCTTATCAATACTATTGTTGAAATACATTCCGCCTGAATACCAATTTGGCGTATATTTTGTAACTATAGCAAAAGTTCCACCTTGGTAATTATAAGTCTCATTATCATTTACCCCATAGTGAGAAGTGTAATAACCTTCAAGGCTTCCATCTTCACTATCCACTTTTGATGTGTAGTATGAGTTTTCTGAATCAAAATACTCAGAAGTTGTTTGAGTACTTGTAGCCTTAGGAGAATAATAGTTAGGACAAATTCCTGATAAATCACCTGGAGTAGTTTTTGTAATAATCTTTCTAAAATTATATTTTGTAAGGTCTGGTTGTGCTTCTGGACCAACTCCTACTGGATTTGTTGAAGCGCTTTCTATATTCTCTGCTATACCTGTTATCGGATCTACTCGAACGTAACCTTTATTCCCCTGAAAAGTACTTTGTGAAGTTGAAGAATCTGAAGTAGGAACTGCTGGGCTTACATTTGTCTTAGGATTGTTTTTTATAATCTCTGAGAGTATTTGATTTTTTTGGGCAGGATTTTGATCAATTTTCTGAGCCTCTGTGAATTCTTTGGAACTTATTCCATTATTATTAGTTATAAAGAAAACTGCTAATATTGCAGCTATAGAAAAGAGTCCAACGCCAGCTAGCAAAATTATTCTTGATTTTGGATCTGCAATATATTTTTTAAATTCTGCAAGGAAATCTTCATTTTCCATATAGTATTGATAACAAAAGTATTATGGACAAGGTTTAAATTCACAATTATTTAACGGATCTCTTCCAACTGCTGAACCATCTGGACACATTTTCGCTTCTAAAGTGCAAGCGATTGGGCCTGTAGATTTTGGATTATTCATTAAATAATAAATAATTCCAAATCCTATAGTACATATCCCACAAATGAATGCTAGAATAAAACAACTGATTGCTATTATCGTTTTTTGATTCATTGTGAGACAATAATATTTATCTGGGAATATTCTACAACAAATACTGTCAGTTTATAAGAATATACTATAATATATTCGGAAATTTTCAATTACATAATTTACAGTTTCCAAACAATGATTAAATTTAATAATTCTAAAATTGTTTCATTGCAAAGTGAAAATTTAAAGGCAGAATTTATAATTTAGGATTTTTTAAATGAGAAAAAAGTTAGTAATAATAGGCCTAGGAGTATTGTTCCTACTCTCAATTCTGGTAAATGGTTCTCCATTTATATTTGGAGATGGTTATGGATATTTTCACAATGCAAAAACTTTAGTAACAACTGGTAGTTTTTTAGAATTAAAAGAACCTGAGTATTTTCCTTATACTGGGCATGCAGTCACAGAGCAAAATGGGAAATTTGTAACATCATATCCTCCTGGAAGTTCAATCTTACTTTGGCCATTTTTGACTGTTTCTAAATTTTTCGATTCTGGGACTATTTATACAGATTATTATAAAGCTTTTGACGGGCATTCTGTCGCTGATGGATTAGCAGTTTTACTTGCAGCCAGTTTTTATGCATTTCTAAGTTTAGTAATTATTTATAAAATTTTAAAAAGTTTAGGATTCAATTCAAAAATTTCCTTAATATCAGTTGTTGTTGTTTACATTGGAAGTTATGCTTTAAGTTACACAGAACAATTTGCATCATATTCACATATTTATGAGATCTTTGCAGTTTCAACACTCTTATACTTTTTAATTCAGTTTGGGAAAAAATTTGAATATAAATATACACTTTTTGCTGGAGCAGCTGCAGGTTTATTAGTTTTAATTCGACCAGTTGATGTAGTGATTGTAATTCCTATTTTATTCTTTGTATTTGCTTATAGAAATACTAAATCAAGTATTTTATTTATCCTAGGTGCAATTCCCTCAGCATTAATTTTCTTTCTTTATAATACAATTAATTTCGGAAACCCTTTATCTACAGGTTACGGTTCTTCCGAAAAATTATTCGATTTTACAAAATTTAACTTAGTGAACTTACTATTTTCTGATGTACGAGGTTGGTACATTTATTCTCCTGTAATGTTAATTGGAAGTATTGGATTATTAATTTATGCTTGGAGAAATAGACCATCATTTTTAATTTATTTAGCTCCATGCATCTTACTAATTTTAACTTATTCATTTTGGCCAAATTGGTGGGCAGGAGATAGTTTAGGACAAAGGTTTTTCCTAGTTTTAATTCCATTTATGGCAATTGGAATTGCGGTGTCTTTGCGAGGAGCGCAGCGACAAAGCAATCTCATACAAACAATAGCTATATTTTTCATCGCTACACTTACTATCTATTCACTGACAATTACAATTCTTTACAGAATTACACCAACTGATGAGCTTTACAAAACGAATGCTGTTACAGCGGAAAAATATCCGGAAGTTACACCAGCCGAGCGCTTTACACCTTTTGATATTTTGAATTATCATAAAGAATTAATAGATCAAGGAGAATTTAAATTTCCTAATAAATTAATTCAAGGATTTAACGGAGGTAGAAGTTTACTCTTATTAGCATTAGGACAAACTTACCCCATAGCGAAACTAGAAAAAATTTCTGACTTAACGTTTATAATTCATTTAATTCCAAATAATATTAATTCCCCGGTTATATCTAATGTTCGAATCGGCATACAGCAGAGTAGTAATTATTATGTGTTTACGTTTAAAAATGTAGATCTTTCAAAAACTTCCGAAATTCAGCTTGATTGTTCGATAGAGAGTGATTGTGTAATTAAAAATAGTATTAATGAATTTACCAAAGAAGTCTTGAGTACGACTGAAATAACTTCAAAGCAAATAGAATTAAGCTCGGATCTAAAAATTGATTTCGAAGCAGGTGAGAATATTAAACTTGTAGATTATAAACTGAAGAATTTATAGGACTTTACCACCTGCATTACTCGTCTGTTATAAAGAAAACAGAGTTACTCAGACCTTTGTGTTATTTCGCTTGCCTGCCTTCCGTGTCTGCCGACAGGCAAGGCAGGCACGGAAGGGGTTATTTAAAACCTAAACATATACTTATCCAAATCCACTTTTCTTTCCTCAGTAAATTCAATACCATCATTTTCTAATCTTTGTTTTTGTTCCTGCCATCCCCCAAGAGAGAATTTCTCTGCAAGAGAACCATCTTTAGCAACAACTCTGTGGCAAGGTACTTTAGGATTTTGATTTCCATAAACAGCCCAACCAACTTTTCTAGCATCTTTGGACCCTACAAATCTTGCAACATCTCCATAAGTTGTAACTTTTCCTTTTGGAATCATTGCTACTGCTGCTCTTATTTTTTCGAATAAGGATTCTTTTTCGTCCATATGATTGATTTTAACATGAAGACAATTCCTATGCTTCAGAAGCTCCTCTCGCCATTCCTACAATAATGCTCTCAGCTTGAACAATTTGATCTCTTAAATGGTCGGCACCATAAGAAGCTTCCATACTTACGGCTAGAGAAGAAAATATAATTTCTTTAACTCCAACAAGTAAGTTTTCCAAACCACCATAAAAATCTAATATCTCAAGAAAAATTTCTCCATATTTATTTTGAAGTTTCTTTTCTTCGTCTTCGACATTTTTCTTCCCATTCTGGAAATATCTAATATTAAATTTTTCTTCGGCAACGTTTAACATAAATAATGCTAATGCAGCGTGTTTATGTAGTTCAAAAAGATCTCTGATTTTTGCTCTTACATATTCCCAATTTTCTAAACCCTCTTCTAATAAATACAACTGCATTAAATTATAGAGTACATCACCTACTTCGGACATAACATGCATGCCGAGTTCGACAAGAATATCTGGATTAGTTTCGTGAATATCCTTACTATTTATTAACTCAAAAACAGCGACCGCTGCTTCTGTTAACTCACAGTCTTTTTTAGCTGGCTTATCTGGTCTCGAGTCTAAGTCTGTAATATGGCCATTAATTCTTACTTTTGCATTACTAACATTTCCAGCGCTAAGAAAGCTCACAATAAAATCTCGTGGTTTCTTTTCTCTTCCGTATAAAGCATTCTCTGTTCTTGTTAGAGTATTTATACTGGCAAAGAAATCAGGAAGTTCTCTTTTTAAATTATTTTGTTTTAATAAACCTTCTAAAATTTCCATTGAGAATTAATTAATCGAACGATTATATCATCCAGGAAAGCATCTGTCATCGAAAACAAGTGACTATATGATATAATTACTATATATGAACCAATACAGACTTCCTAACAATTGGGATGAGCATAAATTCGAATACTTCGATGGAGAGAGGGATGTCTATTTAGTCAGCAATGACCCCTCTGTCTCACATTATGCCTACGAAAAGCTTACAGAGAATTATAAGTACAACGATGGAATTGTCCTTGCTGTTTGTGGTGGAATGGACTCAGCATTTAATTTATTTGCTGCTACTAAGTCCGATGTGGGAAAGGATGAGCGAGTATTGATTCTTGCGGATACTAATAATGTAACTATTGATTCTTTTGCACCTTATAGACTTGACCTAATTGCAAAATTTGAAGACCCGCTTGAATATATCATACATGCCTTTCCTTTTGATCCGATAATTTTAGAGATAATGAAAGTAACTAAGCGCAACAGTTATAATAGTAAAATAGCTGGCTTGTATAGACGATTAGATAGTTTTACTCCTAATATTGATGAATCTACAATTAAGATAGGTATTGATGCATTAGATTATCCAGAAGAGATCAAAATTAAAATCCTGAATATCATTTTTAATTCGGATATGGTTAGAAGAAACACCGACGGAGATATCGTTGGAAGTGTTAAAGGAAACATAACATATCCTCTAACTCAATTTATTTTGCATATTGACGATGTAAATTGGCTTCAAGAAGAAAACTACAAAATAATTAGGACTGCTATATTAGAAGGTAGAGTAAAGTTAGTTCGTATGCCAATACAATTTATGCCTAAATACAGAAAGGATAACTCGATGGGGTTAGGAAATAAACCAATAAGGTCTATAATGCTTTCAAATGTTCCTCAATACCTAAATGAAAGTGAACTAGATAATCTAATACAAGGACTTGAAGATTATAATTCTCACTCAGAAGCTCCTGAATCTAATTTATTAGTAAATGGATTTACATTCCCGGACGCAATGGAAGTCTATATCTCATTATTTCACAGTGCTGATTATGCTAAATATAGGGAACAATTATTAATGCAGAATTGGATGTTTGGTAAACCTAGTGCCATGGACGATGTTACTGAAGCATAGTTATTTCTTTGAAACAAATTTATTGCTCTTGATTTAACAATTCTACAAGCTTAGCTTGAATTTCCGGAAGATGGTCTATACGGTAGTGCTTTATATCTATAAGTAGACTCCAGAAAAGAGGAAAGAATTCATTCAAACGCATACTCTTGTTCCAGTCGTTGGACGGAATGCCTTTATATGCAAAAACTAAATTCTGTGAAATTTCAATAAACTCTCCAAATACCTTTTCCCAACTTAAAAATCTCCTTTCATTAACATTATCTGCATTGAATTGATTCATCTCATCATCACCATCAACCCAAACACTATCCTCATCTCTTAGAGTACGGGCTATATCGTCAATAGTAAGTTGATTCCATCCTGAAAAATGAGCAAGGCTATCCTTTAAACTCCATTCTCCGATTAAAGTAATTTCTCTATACTCTTCTGGAAATTGATTAATTAATTCTATAAAGGAATTTATTGCACCGGCAAGTATTTCTTGAGTTTTCTCAATATCAATATTTTCTTGTTTTGTTTCAAAAATTTTCTCGTATGTATCGTATATTTCCATAATTAGATTATATCATGAAGATATTAGATATTCCTAGGTGAAATATGTGCGGTTAAGATTTTCTACTTACAAATTTATTTTCTTTTATATAAAATCTATAATCAAATTCCTTAGCTTTAGATATTCCAACTCTTTTAGTTTTAATAATCTTCGATTCAGGTAATTTAAACCCATCATCCATAATATAGATCTCTGATTTTTCTGAAGTTAAATCAATTCCATCTAATTCTTTTGTAATTCCTAAAGCTTTGCATAACTTTCCTGGTCCTGAAGTAAGGCTCTTTTCATCCGCCTTCGCTAACGCTTCGGCGGACAAGTTCCTTAGCTCTTTCATTTTATCTATTCCATCAATTGGTTCTAAAGCTCTAATCAAAACACTTGTTGGAACTTCTGCAACAACATCCAGACAAAAGTGAGTATGAATAGAGTAAATGTAAGAATTTCCAGGTTTAGAAAATAGAGATTTATTCCTTTTGGTTTCTCCTTTAAAAGCATGTGCGGCTTCATCTTGGTTTGCAAGATAGGCTTCTACTTCTACAATACGGCCAGAAATAATTTGGCCGTTCAAATTACGAACTAGAACCTTTCCTAAAAGTTCAGGAGCGAGTCTTATAGCATTGCGATTGTAGAAAGATTGATTTAGAATTTGCATCATTTTTTAGACTGGCTTAAGCCTGCACCTAAAGATAAACCTATATATTGTTCCCTGTTTTTGTCTTTCATAAATTATTATTTATAAATAGATAGCTGACTGCGAGAATCGAACTCACACCCTACTGCTTATCCCGATAAAGCTGGAAGTGAGATTTGAACTCACGATCTACGGTTTACGATACCGTTGCTTTACCAACTAAGCCATTCCAGCTTTATCAGGACTCTCCATACTTGCCAGCCAGACTGGTCCCCTTGGACGGATGCTACATCGCCAATAAGCGAAATTATACATTAACCTATAGAAATTTTCTGAAAAGAAATATCATAATTTTCTAAATACTTCGATACAAACTAATTATACTGACAGGTAAAAACATTTGGACAGTATCTGTACGATCTTATATAGATGATTTTTATTTGATTTTCTTTTTTAAATACCCTAAACTAAATCTAGTGACATATACGTTACTAAATTGCTCGATATATCTCCATACATAAAGATAAAAAGCAATTATTAAAAATAATATTTTTTATTTTAGGTTTATGAAATTATTAAGAAACCTTTCAGTAATTGCATTCATTGCAATGTTTACTTTGGGTCAAACCGTAGTAACTAAAGCTGCAACATCACCAGTTTTTGGTGCTGCAGGTACTTATGCAGTATTAGGAGGTTCTATTGTAAGTAATACTGGAGCAACTGTAGTAACAGGAGATGTAGGTGTTAGCCCTAGTATTGGAGTACCCCCACACATAACAGGTTTCCCACCTGGGATTGTTAATGGGTCACAACATGACGCAGATACAAATGCTGGTGCTGCTCAGGCAGACGATACATCTTTATTTGGTGCTATTGACCAAGGCTGCGATACTACATATGGTGGAGTGCAAGATTTAACTTTGGTGTCTCCTCTTGTAGCTGGTACTTATTGTTCAACTGGTTCATTTGCTCTTACTGGAAATTTAACTCTTTCTGGAGCAGGGGTCTGGATTTTTAAATCTGCATCTACAATTATTACATCACCTGGCTCATCTGTTACTGGAGGAAATCCTTGTAATATATGGTGGAGAGCAGTTAGTTCTGTAACTTTAGATACAACTACTTCCTTTCAAGGAAATGTTTTAGCACTAACAGATATCACTATGAATACTGGTGCTACATTAAATGGTAGACTTTTAGCACAAACTGGAGAAGTTACTTTAGATTCTAATGTGATTACTAATGCTGCTTGTGCTACATTACCAAGTACAGCAGGTGGAGAAGTTACACAGGTTTCTAATTCACCTTGGAGTTATGTAATAGTAGCACTAGCTGGAGTATCAACAGTTTTATTCTTTTTCAGCCCAAGAAGAAGGAAAGAAACAGCTCTTTAGGATAACAAATATAAAGTAAATGCAAAAAGACTCGCAAGAGTCTTTTGCTCTTTAAAATATTATTCATGAAAACTTTCAAAATTCTTAGAAGATTAAATATTATTATATCTATTACAATAGGGGTCCTTGCCTTATATATTCTTCTAATTCCTGCTTTACCAGGAATTATTTTTGCAATAAATACAAATCAATATTATGGTTTTGCATATAAATCACAAAAGACTTTAGAAATTCTTAGAGAAAAAGCAAACGAACTTCCAGAAATTCCTAAAGAAAATACTTTAGTAATTCCTCAAATATATGTAAATGCAAAAATTAACGAAGGAACCCAGGAATCTACCTTAAACCTTGGTATGTGGAGAAGGCCAAACACAAGTACACCGGATAAAGGAGGCAATACAGTTATAACTTCACATAGATTTCTACATACAATCGGTCCAAATACATTTTTCAATTTAGATAGACTTGAAATAAATAATATTGTTCTAGTCTACTGGCAGGGCAAAGAATATGTTTATAAAGTTTACGAAATTTCCAATGTATTGCCTCAGCAAGTCGATATTGAATTTAATACAAAAGATCCAATACTTACATTATATACATGTGAACCCTTATGGACATCCGAGAAAAGGCTGGTAGTAAAAGCAAAACTTCAGTAACAAAAAAACAGCTTATTATTGAATCTGTACATTTAATATTAAGAGTGATTTTGCTATGCATTATAATCCTTTATATTTATCGCCATTCTTATCTCTGGTAAATAAAGAAGAATTTAACTTATTAAAATCTTGAATATCTAAATGGATAAAAGAAAGTTTAATATCTAATTTATTTTCTTCTAAAAATTCTGAGATTTTATACATTGTCCAATTACAAAAAGAATCTGATGGAATTCCATGTTGAATTTTAATATTCGGAATAAATAAATCATAACTTTCTTTTCCTACTCTATTCACTTTACCTTGATTAAATTTGTTAATTGCTTTAATTTTTTCAAGATCAACCTTTAATTTCTGAAAGATGAAAACGTTACCGAAATCTTTTTTGAGAAGTTCTTTGTGTTTGAATGAGTTAAAGGTATAAGTTAAAGTTTTCATAAATCGTAAATAACATTCCCCTCTTTGTAAGAGGGGTTAAGGGAGTTATAAAACAATAAGGACCGCCCAAGAACCTTATCCTGCTTTCGGGGCGGTATTAACTCCTCCCGACCTCCTCCCCGCCTGCCTCTTTAAAATAGGTCTAAAATTTGAAATCGGCGGGCAGGTTAAAAAGAGGAGGAGAATTAAATCTTAATCAAAACAACCTCATCACCTTCATCAAACACAACCATCCAATCCTTATCCTCCATCAACAAATTCACAATCTTTGAATTCTTATTCATCAAAACAACGCGAATATCGTATGCTTCAATAGCTTTTCTCCAATTCACTCCAACCGATTCTAACTCCATATAATCTTTTAAAATATTAGTCTCAACTTTTCCAGCGCAATTCCACGCAGGCATTCTCCCATCAATAAACCATTTTTGTTCCGGCATTACCCAGGATAAATATCCGCCCCAAGTATAAAAGTTGAAAATATTTAATTTTAAATACTCAGGATGTGTTTTTAAAAACTCAACAGATTTATAAGGATAATTTTCAAATTCAAAATTTATAGAGTATTTAAAATCTAAATTTGTTTTTACCCAATCATAAAAATTATATAAACCTCCAGCAGAAATTATTAAAATAAAAACAATTGGAATTACAGTCGTCATACTTTTTAATAATTTTGAAACATCGTCTGTTAGGAAAAATGCTTTGGTTTTGTTATAAAAATAAATAAACTCAACGCAAAAACAAATGGAGACAATAGGAGCAGCAATGAGTGCGTATCGAATTGTATAAAGAGAAAGCAATCCAAAAATTAATAGCAAAGCTAAACGTAAATAATTTACTTTCTTATTCAAAATTATGAGGACTAAAGTTGAAATAAAAATCAGAAAGTAGAGTAGTCCGTATTGCTGTTTTAAATTTACAGAGGACCATTCACTTATAAAACTAGAATTTTGAGGAGAAACAATATTATTAAAAGCTTCAACCCAAGAGTTAAATCCGAAAGGATTAATCACAGTAAAAGGCAAGGAAGTTAGAATCAGTATGAAAAATTTTGAACTTTCTTTTAATTTTTTAAATGCTAATTCAGGCTTTGCATTTTGAAAAATAAGTAGTGTAAATTTTGTAAAAATAACCAGAATAAATAAAGAAATTAAAGCATACCCAACAACAAATCCTCCGTGAAGATTTCCCCAAAGTAAAAATAGAATAATTCCGAAAACAACATCTTTCTTGGATAAATTTTCGTAATAAATTTTTACTAATCTATTTAATAAAATTGAAATGAAAACGAAACTAATAATTTGAGGTCTAATCGTAATGAATGCCATTAGAATTAAATAGGAAATTATTATAAATAGTACAGTATGAAAATATGAAACCTTATCTTTAAATAAATATTTAAAAGTTTTGTAATTAAAATAAACTCCCAGAATAATTAAAAAAGAGAAGAAAGCAGATAAAATTGCCATTCCCAAGTGAATATATATCCAATATATATCAACATCGCTTAACCACGAATGATTAGTCCAAATATAATTTGTACAAGTGTAAGTTATATTATTTGTGAAAGTATTATTCTCTAGAATTTCCTTTCCTAAACGTAAATGCCAGCCAAAATCCGGATCGATTCGAGTGGTGAAGAAGAGAAAGGCGAGAGGTAATAGGAATATGTATTTCAGTTTGTTTTTCATATGATTGATTATAAATTAAATACGATGAGGTGTCTTTAATAACCCCTCCTGATCCTAACGGATCTTCCTCCCCCTAGGGAGGTGGCGACTGCCTGCTCCTGACTAGCAGGAGGGCGGGGAGGCAACTTCATGCAGTAAGAAACTGCCAGGAGAGTAGGTGAGGTGGGCTAAAGCCAACATAAATCTATGGCTCGCAAAGCTCGCTAAGATTTATAGCTGTAAATGTCATGAATAATGTATGATATATTATAAGTATGGACGAAATCGGAACCGAAACTAAAAAGAAAGAACGATTGATAAGCAAATACTCACTCCCGATGATGAGAGAATACTTATCTAATTTGAAAAACAATAACTATTCCAAAGAAACTTTAGAGAATTATGCCAGAGATTTAGAAATTTTTTCCTCTTACTTAGCTTACTTAGATATCACTTTCGATAAAATAGATAAACTATTAATTTCCGATTATAAAGGATTTTTAAGAGAACAAAATTACCTTCCAATACTACATAAATATCAAGCAGGTAGAGAAATCACAGATATTGATGTAGATAAAAGTAAACAAGATATTTCCGAATTAAAAAAAGCAATGTATAAAGGACAATTATCCGACGCTTCTGTAAATCGAATGCTTTCATCGTTAAGATCTTACCTATCTTTTTTAGTGGACGTTGATCAAGCGATTCCAATCCCACCAAGTGCAATTAAAATGATTAAAGCTGAAAAAAAAGAGAAACAAGTTGCAGAACTAAGTGAGCTTGTGCATTTAATTGAAAGTCCGTTTCAATTTGAAGCAGAGCCAATCATTAAAGCGAGGAATAGAGCAATTTTAGAATTAATATTTTCGACTGGAATGAGAATTTCGGAAGTAGTTAACTTAAATCGTGATCAAGTGAAGATGGATAATAACCAAATTGTTGATGATAAAACCTATATTATGGGAAAAGGTAAAAAACAAAGATTTGTATATTTAACTGAACGTGCAATTCAATTTATGAATGAATATTTGAAAATGCGAACTGACGATTTCCCTGCAATGTTTATTCCGACAAAAGGAACTCGAAAAGCTACAGAAAATCCATATATTGTAAGGCTTTCTCAAAATTATATTCAAATGAAAATTAAAGATTATCGAACACGATTAGGAATTGTAGTTCCAACATCCGCACATAGCTTAAGGCATGGTTTTGCAACTTACATTGCAGAGGAAGGAGCAAATCCCGCAGCAATACAAAGGCTTCTAGGGCATTCCTCATTGCAAACAACTTCTAAATATGTTCACGCTTCGGATAAATTTGCAGAGGATGCTCATAGAAAGTTCCATCCATTACAGGAAAATGACAAATTACGAGTGACGAATGACTAATAGTACTCTTAATTCATAATTCATAAGGAATTCATATTTCGGTGCTAAAATAATCCATAAAGTAATTTTTATAAATTAAGATATGCAGTCAACACCAGGTTTAATTCAAGAATCCAGTACTGTTTTCGGTAGTTTTATGGCTCAAGTTTACGGATGGATGGTAATTGGGTTAATGGTAACTTTTGCAGTCGCATTCGGAGTTGAATTTATAACAGAAAGAAATGAGCAAATATATCTATTACTCGCAACACTATCTCCATTTATTATAATTGGCCAGCTTATTATTGTATTAGTGATGGCATTCCTCTGGAGAAAAATGAATGTATTTATATCTGCAGGACTATTCCTCTTCTATTCTTTAACAATGGGATTATTTTTTGGAATAATATTTTTAGACTTTACTTCAAGTTCGATTCTTTTAGTATTCGGCGCAACAATCGCAACTTTTGTTGTAATGGCATTATTTGGAACTTTAACTAAACAAGACTTAACATCCTGGGGAAGATTAGCATTATTTGGTTTACTTGGATTAATAATTGCGACAGTAATTAATATAGTTTTTTATTTATTCAATCCAGGATTAGCACAGTCATTTGAATGGGTTTTAACATATTTAGGAGTTGGAATATTCTTGATTTTAATTGCTTACGATACTCAAAAATTGAAAACAATGGCTGCAAGTGCAGAGCAAAGTGGTTTGGGAATGGCAAATGTAGCAATACAAGGAGCCTTAACACTTTACTTGGATTTTATTAATATATTTATAAGGCTCTTATTTATTATGGGTAAACGTAAGTAATTAAATTTTATATTTCTTAATATGAAAAAAGGTCGGATACTATTAGGCTGCGTTTTAATTTTAGTAATTTGTTCATCTACACTATTTGGAACTATTGGTGGCTATTTAGGCGGAAGATTTTTGAACAGTGGAGGTGTGGGACAAACTCTACAGAATATTACAAACAGTAATGTTCAAGTTGTACATGAAGAATCAGAAGTAATTTCTGCAGTTGAAAATTCTACAAATTCTGTTGTGAGTATTGTAATTACAAAAGACGTTCCCAAATATGAAAATATTAATTCACCATTAGGTAGTGATTTTGGATTTACAATTCCACAAAAAAAACAGGTAGGTACAGAACAACAAGAAGTTGGTGCTGGAACTGGATTTATTATCTCCACAGATGGAATGATAATTACAAATCGACATGTTGTTGATGATGAAACAGCATCTTACACAGCAATTTTTAATGATGGAACAAAGAAAGAAGCTAAAGTGTTAGCTCGAGATACTTTACTAGATATAGCATTCTTGAAAATCGATGGTGCTGATTACAAGCCAATACCTCTAGGTTCATCAGCACAATTAAAATCAGGACAAAGCGTTATAGCAATTGGCAATGCATTAGGAGAGTTTTCAAATACAATAAGTACAGGCGTTATTTCTGGGCTAGGTAGAAACATTCAAGCAACAGATCAAGATGGTGGAAATGCTGAAACGCTTTCAGATATTATTCAAACAGACGCAAGCATAAATTTTGGAAATTCCGGAGGGCCACTTTTAGATATTAAGGGAAACGTAATTGGAGTAAACGTTGCGAGATCCTCCGATGGAGAAAACATTGGATTTGCAATTCCAATCGATGTAGTAAAAGATCTTATAGATATGCTTAATACAACAGGGAAAATAGAAAGGCCAGTATTAGGAGTTCGATATATTCCAGTTGATGCAACCTTTAAAGCACAAAATAATATCCCATACGATTACGGAGCTTATATTTCTGGGAATACTCAAAACCAAACATTAGGAGTAGTTCCTGGAAGTCCAGCAGATAAAGCAGGATTGAAAGATGGAGATATTATTCTAGAAGTTAACGGGAAAAGAGTAGATGATGCAAATCCATTATCAAATTTAATTCAATCATTTAAAATAGACGATACCATCACTTTAAAGATTTATACAAAAGGAGCAGAGCAAGACATTCAAGTAAAGTTAGAGAGATTTGAGATTCCGACTAATTAAAAAATGGACCGCACAAGATCTTTGTCGTGCTTTCGGTGCGGTAAACATCCACCGTCCAGCTAAAGCTGGCCACCTCCTTCAAAGGAGGAATTCGTAGGGTCAGCCCACCTGACTTAACCTAAAGGGAGGTATTATCATCAACGTCAACTGATTATAGCCACATTTATATTCTCGGTAAAAGGGAGTTTGAGGGAAAATTCTTTTGACTTCCACGTTCCAGCTCCAAAATTATTTTCTCTCAAAACTTTTTTTGCTTACTTTTTTTAGTTATAAAAAAAGTAAGGTAAGAAAACCTCTCGAGTAATGGTTCGAGAGCCTCATCATGACAATAGGCAGAAATCCCATCGGGAAATCAAATCACGGGATCGCCACGCTCGTCTTCGGCTCCTCGCAATGACAACATTCACCTGATATAATAAATTTATGAAAACAATCAACGGAACTGAAATTGCAGAATCAATCCTACACAGTCTTAAAGAAAAGATTACCTCACTCGACCTGCACCCTAAGCTAGCAATAGTCTTAGCCTCAGACGACGAATCCAGCAAAATTTATACCTCGATGAAATCTAAAAAAGCCGAAAGCATTGGAATCCAAACAGAACTACATACTCTTGATCTAAAAGACAATAATTTAAAAGAAACTTTAATCAGCAAACTCAAGCAACTTAATGATGATAAAGAAGTACATGGAATACTTTTACAATTACCTTTAGCTGAAAGTATTAAAGAATATTCGGATGAAATTATAAACACAATAGATCCCAGCAAAGATGTAGATGGACTTACAGCAATAAACCAAGGAAGATTAATGCAAGGTTTAAAAACTTTCAGGCCTGCAACAGTAGATGCCATATTGGAATGTATAAAATTTACTTGTCCGAATCGAGATGAGGAAATAGAAGGATATCTTAGCTACCTTGATACATTTTTAAGAGGAAAGAATGTAGTGATTATTAATAACTCAAACCTTATCGGGAAACCACTTAGTGTGCTCTTGGAGAGTTATAATACATCCGTTTCTGTTCTAAATAAGTATTCCTTAGACCTCAAATCCTTTACACAACAGGCAGATATTTTAATTACTGCAACAGGTGCAACTTCTATTATTGATCATCTGGATGTTAAAGATAATTGTACAATTATCGATGTAACTAGCGTTAAAAAAGAAGGCCAAATTTTAGGAGATGTTACAATTTCGAAAGAATTAGAAGAAAAAGTTGAATGGATAACTCCCGTCCCAGGAGGAGTGGGTCCGCTTACTATTGCATGCTTATTGAGGAATTTGGTCAGAGCTATTACTTGAACTCAATTAAGTAGGGTAAAGTTTTAAAATCTCTAAATGATACTTCTGCATTTTCCTGAGAATATATTGCTGTTGAAGATCCACCATCCAAATTAACTACAGAAATAGTTTCCCCTTCAAAAAAGTCTTTACTTAGTAACTTTTCTCCCAACTGTCTCAAATCGTAACCTTGTGTGGTAATTCCTACGAAAATTCTTCCTGATGAAGTATATCCAATAAATGATCGTAAAGAACTTTGGTTACCATTTAAAGAATGATCAATTAGTGAAGTTTGTAATTCGTTATTATCTATAATTAAAGGTCCTGTTTGAAAATATATATTATCTGAATTCTCGATTAAGTCCTTAGGTGTAAAATCTAAATCTGATTTAAAAGTTAACTTGCCACTAATTTTATTAAAATTAACTATATGAGTTGCTTGTTGATTGTCCTTGGATAAACTGCCTAATTGATTTGAACCGTCCCAAAGTAATCCAATGTAGGACTTATCCTCTGCAAAGTAACCTCCATTTACAACGATTTGATCGCTATCTTGTATAGCTAATTGTTTTGGAGATAGTAAATTATCTTCCGAACTCTTAAAAACATTTATATCAAAATTACCAGAGATAATGCTTATCCCATCTTTTATATAGTAAGTATATTTCCCAGATAGAATAGGTTTACTTACAATTGGAGTTGCAGAAATATTACTAAAACTCTCTTGGATAGTGATTAAGTAACTCTTTATAGTATTTACTAGCAAAAAGCCAACAACCCCTAAAAGAATTATTAGAACTAGCAAAAATGTTATGTAATATTTTTTCATTACTTGATTATAAAGGAAGATTGCGAATTTTGCGAAGTATACATTAATATTAATTAATATGGTCTGACCGAGACTCGAACTCGGAACCAACTGCTTAAAAGGCAGCTGCTCTACCATTGAGCTATCAAACCTTAAGAATATCCATGTAAGATCTATTTAACCTTACGAATGCGGAGAATTATAGCATAAGAAAAACCAAAGTTAAAAGCTCAATTTCAACTGCTGCTCTCCAATTTCTGCATTCTCGCAACCACACTTTCTTCTGGAATAGTTTCAAAAATTACTCCTCTTGGTCTTAAATCTAATACTTTTGGCCATATATTCTCCGGAAGATAATCAATCTTAATTACGATATCAAAGGTTTTTCCCTTTGCTGTTTTATTAATAAGCTCTAACTGAGGTAATATTAAACTATAGTCATATTCAAATAGCTCGTTTCTTTGCAAACTCATTTTCAATAGAGAAGTTATATCTACAATTAGTCCGTCAAGATCAGTTTTTTGCAAATTCTCTAAATCAAAAATGAAGGATGGATAGGAAATTTCTGCATAGATACTATAACCATTTCCCTTTTTGATACCTTGAGTACTTAATATCTTTTTTAAACTTTCAAAATTCTTTGCATTCCTCACGGCTGGAACAGATACGCTTATATTCTTACTGCCAAAGAAGTTTTTGGATTTTTTTATTGCTATTGCTTCAGTAATTAAGCTTTCTGGGTTATCAATAAATCTTTCATCTCCACTGAATTTAAATTTATTTTCAACTCCTAATAATTTCTTTTCATAATCATTGATATTTGAGAAGGAATAAATAAATGGCTTATGTTCGGAAACCTTCGAAGCTACAGAGATATCTAATGCGTATTTATCTGCAAGTTCTCCAAGCTTTACTGGGTTATCTATATGTTCTTCAGCTAGCATATTATTTGTTAAAACCATTTCAGTAGCATCAAAAAAAGTGCCGTTAAAATTATGTGCAGCAGATATTCTTGCAGAAGTAACTTTTGATAAGTCTAAGTAAATTGCAGTTTTTAAATCATATTTATCTGTCCATTTTGGAGTTGCATCTAATTGAATGGATCTTTTTCTAATATCGGCCAAAGTTAAGTGCTTCTTTTTTGTTTCATCATCATATTGTGGTGCCTCATCAATTTCTTCTTCATCATTTGCAGAAACCATTGCCTGTACTTCCTTAACAAGATTAGGAATACTAATTTTTGGTTTGTCCTTATTTGTATGAACTTCTTCAACTCCCAGGCTATGTGAAATTTTTTCTGATTCGTTTTTTAAGCTAGTGGCCATTAATTTATTTAGGTCCATCAATTTTACTTCCACTACATAAACATCTCCTGATTCAATAGACCAACTTATTTCCACTGGTTGTTCGTAAATACTTGCTAAGTGTTCGGTAATCAACCCTACTTGGATTGCTCTTTCATCCATTATTTTTTGTTTCTTTTGCCAAGCTTCACTTATACTTACCTTGAAATTTGGTTCATCCTTGTGTCCAATTTTGCCTTTTCGGACATACATTTCACTTTGTGGGACAATGAATTTCTCAACTATCTTTTTATTTACTAAGTCAATTTTATATTTATCGCAATAAGTATCAAAATCCATTTTTACATCCTTCAATCCATAAATTGACCGAACTTCTACAAGATTCTTTTCCAAAGTTTCGGGCGGAATAGAGTAGGCTTTTCCTGAAATTTCGCTTGCAACGGATCTTTTTACTAAAACCCCCATGGATAATGGTCCACTATAATAGCTATTTGCCCTTTGTTCGATTGCTTCTGGTGTAAATAGGGTTAGCCAAGCCATTTTTATCTGATAAATCAGACCATCAATACCGGAAATATTCTTTTCTAGTTGATTATCATCAGTAATTTCCTCTGGAAGAAATTTGGTGTTTAGAATATGTGAAGGCTGGATCTTTACAAAAGGCATTTCGTGCACCACATTTAAATTCCTGTATGCTTCTACAATTGGACGTTCAATAATACTTGGAAGCTTGGCACTAAGCATTAAATTTGTTATTTGCTCACTAGCCTCTACAGCAGTTTCCCGTATAAATGGTCGAACTTTCTTTAGTGCAAGCGAAAGAGGTTGTATTAAATCAGCTGCAGTTAGGAAATCATCAAAAGCAATCGTAGTAATTACAAAGCTAGGCGGTGTAGGCACATTGGCTAAGTAAACGTAAGAATGGAGTAAAGCTTCCTTACCTACGAGTTCGAAGTCTTTATCTTTAACATTTCCTAAATTAAGAATATATGGAGTAGTTTTTCCAAGCATTTACAATTCAATTACAACTACTTATTATGAAGAGATTTATAAGTATTGTCAATTATATCTAATTGTTTTTACAAGACTTTCAGCATCATTTGGACTAGTACCTGGAGGGAAATTTAGTGTTAATGTTAAATAAATATTCTTATCTACCAATGCAGAGTAAGAAATTAAACCATCTGAAGGAAATACTGTTTCATCTAAACTTCCGAATTCTAGCCTTCTAAATTCAATAGTATTTATATTAACTTTAGTATCGTTTAGAAGTTTTTTTGTTGCTTTTAGCTTTTCTGCACGGTCATTTACTATATCGTCCAAGTTTTTAGTTCCGTCAGTTTGTGCTGTTGCTACTAATATATTTAAGTCTCCTTTCTCTAAAATCACACCTTCTGTTCCATTATTCGCAATACTCCAAGCATCTGAATAGTTCATTTTTAATTTACTAAGAATATCCATTTCTAGAGGTAATTCGGACTTAATCCCAAAAGTATAACCTATGAGCGTAAAAGGTTGGCCTTTATATAAATTCAAGAATAGGAGTACAACTGCAAAAACAGCTACTACTGTAATTAATAAATAAATAGGCAAATATTGTGTATTTTTCTTCATATAATAAGATTATTTACTTGTACATTCTTATTCATTTTAGTTCTTTTGTAAAGCCATTAAGATACAAGATTAGGGAAGAGTGAGAACAGACTCAATGAATATGTTATATTTATGTAAGAATATTGTAATCTATTTCTATTATCTGTTACCTTAAATGGCTTTATCTCGTGATGACCAAAATACTTTTTTAATGATTGGGGGTGTATTAATCGTATGTATAATTGCTTTGATTGCTGTTGCAAGTAGTATTTGGGCATTAATTAGAGATCCTGTAAATGCAGTTATTAATACAGTTTCGAGCTTTGTAAGAATACAAACCTTGGATTACAATTTCCCATTACCAGTAGTTACTGCACAAACAACACCAACGTCCACACCTTCTCCAGCACCTAATCCTGTTCCAAATCCACCTGCAAATAATGCAACTAGTAATACTACCCCAAGCAATATAAATAAAGATATTGATTACAATTTCCCAGTAGAAAATATTGCCTTAAGTGGTTTAGAAGATGCGATTATTAGTGATTCAAAACTTCTTGAGTTGAGTGCTAAGAATGTGCCGGTTACACAACCTAATATAAGTATTCAGATTTTATCAATTGGAGTAAATAGCCCGGTATTGCAAGGCTTAGATTCCGAGAATCTTTTGAAGCAGGGATTTTGGATTGTTCCATCATCGAGAATCTTAGGGAAGGCGGAAATAATTTTTTTATGCAATAGAAGATATTTTGGTTCGGACGATCCAAAATCTTGCTGGTTTTTAGATAAAGTGATTTTAGGAAATGACGTAACTTTGAAATACAATAATCTTGTTTTGAAGTACAAGGTCGTAGGAGTTAACCGCTTTCCAGCGAGTGATCCCCTTGTTTATGATGCTAACGAGACAGAGGATCTTATTAGGATTGTAACCACAGATCCATTATATTCTAACGATCAAAGACTTGTAATTTTGGCCGAAAGAGTAAAATGATAATTAAAAAATGAAAATAGTGAAGAGAATTAAAAATTGAATAACCAATAAGAAAAATATCTTCATTCCTTCATTCCTTCATTCGTACTACTTGCACCATGAACCTTTTCCCTATATTATATTGTTGAACCTTTAATTTAAATCTCTTGGCTGAACAATACAAAAGACCAAAACCAGTTGTAATGATTTCTATGGACGGAGTGGGCGTAGCTCCACAAGGTCCTGGTAATGCCGTTATGCTTGCCAATACCGCAAATTTAGATAGATTTTGGCCATTATATCCCCATACCTACTTAGAAGCATCTGGACTACATGTTGGATTACCTCCTGGTACAGACGGAAATTCTGAGGTGGGGCACATGGCAATTGGGTCAGGAAGAGTTATTTATCAGAACTTGCCACGTATTGATAATGCTATTAACAATGGCTCTTTTTTCCAGAATCCTGCTATTAAGAAGGCATTTGAACATACCAAAGAGAACCATAGTAAGGTACATGTTATGGGTATTGTAGGAAATGGAATGGTTCATGGTTCTGTAGAACATTTACTCGCAATTATAAAGTTTGCAGTACAAGAAAAAGTAGATCCAGATAGATTATTTATACATGCCTTTACTGATGGGCGAGACTCTGCGCCAGATTCTGCTTTAGATGTATTGGATAAGATTGAAGCATATTGTTTACAAAAAAGAATGGGTAGAATTGCAACTGTTGTGGGTAGAGCTTACGCAATGGATAGAAATAGAAATTGGGCTAGAACTAAAATAGCTTATGACTTGTTGGCTGAAGGGAAAGGAAGAATTATAAATAACTATAAAAAAGCTATCGAAGAATCATATAACAATAAAGTCTTTGATGAATATTTAGATCCGATTTGTATTGTTCCTGATGGAGAACAACCAGTTAAAATTGAAAAAGGAGATTCCGTTATTTTCTTTAACTTCAGACCAGATAGAGCAGTTCAATTAACAATGGCGATAGAAGACAAAGAGTTTAAAGGCTTTGAACGAGTATTAATCCCAGATATTTTCTTTGTAGGAATGGCAGATTATGAGAATGGATTCCCTTCAAATCCTGCTTTCCCTCCTGAGAAAGTAACTACGCCTTTAGGTAAAGTTATTTCAGACGCGGGATTAAAGCAATTGAGAATTGCTGAATCTGAGAAGTTTCCACACGTTACATATTTCTTTAATGGGCAAAATAAAGAGATATACCCCGGTGAAACATGGTTGGAAGTACCGTCTCCAAAGGATGTTGCAACTTATGATCAAAAGCCTGAAATGAGCCAGATTTTAGTTACTGATATTTTAGTAGATAAAATTGAAAAAGAAGATTTTGATTTTATCCTTGTGAACTTTGCAGGTCCAGACATGGTTGCTCATACAGGAGTAATTCCACCTGCTGTAAAAGCTATGGAAGTGTGCGATCAATGCGTTGGCAGAATAGTAGAGGCAACTTTAAAAAGAGATGGTGTAGTTGTAATAAGTTCGGACCATGGGAATTGCGAAGAAATGATTGATTTGCAAACTGGCGAAGCAGATACAAAACACTCTACAAATCCAGTACCTTTCATATTAATTAAGAATGGTCTTGTATCGAGAGAATTACCAGTTGGAGGTTTAAGTGATATTGCACCAACAATCTTAGGTATTATGGGTATGGAAATTCCAGCAGAAATGACTGGACGAGACCTACTTAGTTAATTATAAATTAAGAATTAAAAATTATAAGAAGTAAATAGATGACTTCATCAACTTATAATTTGTAATTTATAATTTATAATTTTGCACTTGTTTCTTCTTTTCGACATTGGTGGCACTCATACAAGATTTAGTATTGCTCCAGATATAAATACCCTTAGCGACCCATTGATTATAGATACTCCAAAAAATTTTGATGAGTTTGAATCTAGATTAAAATATTTTGTTGAAAAGAATCTAAAGAATTCCAAACTTGAGAAAATAGTTGGAGGGATCGCAGGAGTACTTGATGAAGATGGAGCTAAACTTTATAACTCTCCTAACTTACAGGATTGGATTGGAAAGCCTCTTAAAGAGGTAATAATTCGAGTAACAGGATGTGAAGATGTGACTATAGAAAATGATGCAAATTTGTGTGGATTAGGCGAAGCAGTGAATGGAGGAGGAAAAGATTATGACATTGTAGCTTATATTACAATTGGTACTGGTATTGGAGGTACAAGAATAGTGAATAAAAAGATTGATGAAAATGTAATGGGATTTGAGCCCGGCCATCAGATTATTAGAATTTCGGATGAAAGAAAAATAGAAACTTTCGAACAACTTGCAGGAGGAAATGCTATTTTTAAAAAATATGGTAAAAGAGCAAGTGAAATTGAAGATTTACAAATCATTGATGATATTTATTTTTACACAGCTTGTGGAATTCATAATGCAATTTTGCATTGGTCTCCAGATGTTGTTGTATTAGGAGGATCCTTAGGTGAAGATATGGATTTACCGAAGTTAAAATCATATTTAACTGAGATAATGCATATCTTTAAGAAAATACCACCTTTAAAATCAGCTAAGCTTGGGAAAACTAATGGTGTAATTGGCGCTTTCCATTTATTAAAATTTGGTTAATATCTTTTATTATTATTTTATGAAAAGGAAAATATTTTTAGTTATAGTTATTCTCTTTTTATGTGTTGTTGCTTTGCTTTCAAGTATTGGTGCACTTTTGCTATTCAGGCAAAATCAACTAACAACAAATGAATTAATCAATCAAAATAATAAGGTAGATGAATTGCAAAAACAAATTAATAATAATGCAGCAGGAGGAACGTTCCTTGAAGGAAGTGGTGCAACAGGTTCAGATACCCCAGGTGTTCCACCTGTTGATGCTGGTGATTCAACTACTGCTATTACAAAAATATATTTTTCAAAAACTCCTCAAAGCTATGATAGTGATTTCAGTTATGTAGTTGGAGTAGATAGAGAAGTAAATAAAAGCGAGTCAGTAGTACAAGCTATTGAAAAGATATTGGCAGGACCAACTGCAGCAGAAACTGCTTTAGGATATAAAAATCCAATCACATTAACAGGATCTTCAAATTGCGGAGGTAATTTATTTACTTTTAGCTCTAATTACGACAGTATGGCCACAGCTAACGATGTAACTATCAAGTTCTGTAAAGATGTGACTATTAGTGGGATAGGAGATTCTGGAAGAATTCAAGCTGTAATTAAAAAGACACTTCAAGGTTTAGAACATACTGCGGATTATAAGGTTGGAAAGATTGCAATTTTAGATAAAAATGGAAATTGTTTAGGAGATGAAAGTGGCATGAATGCTTGCTTAAACTAGTATTCGACTTTGAGTTTTTGCAAGCTCTTCTGACTTTACTTGTAAGATTTCGGCTTCTAAAATATTGAAGTCTTTATCTGCTGGAATTAAATGAACATGCACATGTGGGACCTCAAAACCTTCTACCCACATTAAAACTCTGTCTGGATTCATCTTAGCTTTTAAGAGTTTAGAAACAGTTTTTGCAGATATTAGTAACTCCATATATTCTTGATCATTCAGTTCAAAAATATAATCTCCTAAGTTTTCCTTAGGAACAACTAATGTATGTCCTTGTGTTAAAGGATTTATATCGAGAAATGCTATGTGCTTTTCATTTTCCCAAATTACGAAAGCCTTTCCTTCACCCTTTCCTATTTTTTCAAATATTGTCATGTTTAAACTATAAAATATACTTTTTGTCTAAATTCGAAACTTTAAATTTTGATAGCATTTCAAATCCATCCCCATTCTTTATAGGCTTTTTCACCTTTATCTAAAGCTTCTTTTATTTGTAAATATAGAACTTCATCATCTTTCTTAATATGGAAACAGGTTTTGCCTTTTAAGCATTTTACTAATTCTGGTGTCAAAGATTTCAACATTTCTGGATGTGCGTAAATAGGCATGTAATAAAATCCAACAAAATTTTTCTGATTTTTCACAGCTGCAAAATACATTCTTGGGAATTTTCTCCCTAACATTTCCATAGGTTTATTTGTATAAAGTTCGTATCCTTGATCAGAATCAGTAGTTGCCGTAAATGTGTTTGAATATTCTTTTAAAATATCTTTTATTCTTCCGAAGATTTTTTGTTGATCTTTTATCATAGTTTATAGATTATATTCTTTATTTAATTCTAAAATTTGAAATTTTAGTCCATTTTGTTCCAATACTATTGATGGCATTCTAGATCCTAGATTTGTATCTTTCAATATTCCATCGTGAACAGGAAAAGTAACTTGTGCTTTGACATTCAAGGCATAATCTATTGCTTCAGATATTTTCATCCATGGGCCAGCCACAGGTAAAGCTAAAATTTGAACAGGTTTTCCAGGATTAAAGAAAGAATCTCCAGGATAAAAAAATTTATTATTAATAAAATAACCAGTATTCTGTGCTGGGACAGTTTTATAAACAATTGCGTGATCTTTTCCAAATCCTTCAATTAATATTTCTTTTTCTGTTGTATTTTGACTATCTTCCAGAATTTGATATTTAATTCCTTCTTGGTCCAGTAATTTGCCTACTGCTGTATTTGTTATAACTTTAGCTTGAGGATTATTTTGTAAAAGAATTTTTAAAGAATCAACATGAAAATGATCTTGATGTTCGTGAGTTATTAAAACAACATCAATATTTTTAACTTCTGTTTGTTGAGTAGAGTAAACTCCTGGGTCTGTAAGAATTCTTACTCCATTCTCTTCGATTAATAAACAACAATGTCCGAATTTTGTAATTTTCATAAAATATTAGTAATTACTAATCAATTATATAACATCTCTTAGCTTTTTACTTCGTTTCTAAACCTTCTAGTATCATTTAAAAAATGAGTACAATTTGATATAATCCAGTATTTGTTACCAAATTTAAATGACCGACATAAATGATGAGTACTGGCTTCAAGTTCCGGCTTTACGATTAGTAAATATCTTTTCTGCTCATATTCTTCAAAAGATAGGCATTCAATATACAGTTGAAGAAGAGAAGGGCGAGAATGGTGAAACGTTATACAAAGAAGTCTTTAAATTAACTGGCGAAGTTGATGTTAATACCCAAGAACGTTTACAACAAATTTTCTTAAAGCTCGATAGTAGTTTAGAAAAGAGGTGGGTGGAAATTCTTAACCTTCTAGGCTTAGATATCAATAAAATAGAGAATGACATGGATAAAAGTTTTAGTTTGTTCGAGGATAAATATAGTGCGATTAAAAGTATTCACTTTAAAATCACTAAGGGTTTAGTACAAGTTGGACTATTAAACTACACAGCACTAAGAAACGTAATCAATCAGAGATTGGCAAATAATGCACTAAGGGCAAATCGTGCATCAATACAAGCAAGAGCTGAGGCAAGTCCAAACGGAATTCTAGTTGCAACCGATGATTTTTTAGAATATCTATCTCTAGAATGTTCACCAGTTTCAGACATTTATTGGGATTTTAGAGTTTATGCTTGGGAAGAATTAATTAAAAGAATTAGAGAATACTTTGGAATAATAACAGATTACGACAATTTAAGAAATTTTATGATGTACAATGGAATTAATGCTCCTTCTAGTAAAGACATCGTTAAAGCTGGGACTAGAATTTATTCTGCACTTGAAGCAATTTCTAATGATTTAGATAACAGTGATGATTCGAGGGTAGTTCAAATAGTTGAGATCTTCTCAAATTCACTAACTTCAATCAAATATAAATATAATGAGATTCTTAAATTATTAGATATTGAGGGAGAGGCGAGCATTGGAGTCTATGTAGTTCAGAATCAATTCTTATTAAAACTAGTCAAATTTCTCAAATTAAAAGGGTATTTAGCAAATATTGAAACGGAGGAAATATTTTGGACATTTCCAGAGCATATTCACCAAAGAGTCGCTATGTTTATAAAAGAAGGAAGATCAGAGGAGATATTAAAGATTTTAAATTCAAGAGATAATACTGATATTAAATTTAGAAGCTTACTAACTATTCTAAATTTACCTATCAAGAATGGAATGGTCTTCAATTCAGGTAAGCATATGGACAGATTGAACTTAGTTAGAAATCAAATACAGAAACATATCGAAGGATAATTAATCGAGTAGTTTTAAAGATTACAATAGAGATCAACCTTATAACCATCTGGATCTTCGACAATACAATATCTTTGTCCCCAAAAAGCATTCCATGGTTCTCTAACTATCTTGAAACCTGACTCTTTTACTTTCTCAGCAATATTATTTATTTCTTTAGATGAATCGTATTGAATTGCAAATGAAGAATGGTTACTTGGTTTTGGTTCCTCTCCAAGAATTTCTTTTATCAAACCTTTTTTATCTATCATCAATCTTGCAGAACCGTTTGGAGTAGTTGGTTCCAAATGATCATCTTCTGATTTAAATTCACCGAAAGTAAAACCTAGAAGTTTATAGAACTCTACTGTTTTCTCCATATCCGAACTTGTTACTCCTACTACATCTATTTTCATATTTATTTTAAATTACCAATTATTCCATACTTCTCCTAAATCAGGATTATCAGTTTTTAAATCTTTGTTTCCTTTGTCAGAATTAATATCCTGAATTAGTTGATCTAATTGCTCTTCCAAGGTTGTTTCGGTATCGATATCTTTACCAGTCATAGATTTAATCATTTCTCTCACCATACCTGTGCCTGACATAACCCGGTGGCTTTCATAAGATTCATTGAGCTCTTTACAGTATTTAAATATAGATTCTGCAATATCAAAACCATACTGATTATTAAGATCATTAAAAATTAGAGTTTTTGCATCATTTTCACTAAGTCCTTTTTCTTCGAGGGCTTGAATTACACCTGCTAAAATATCAGGTGTTGAAAAAGAAGGTAAAAATTTGTCTCCTTTTAATATTTTGATTTTATTATCAGTAACTTCTTTTAAGCATAGATACAGCGGAGCATCATATCGTGGATTTTCTATTTTTACCTTAATATCAAGTGTATTCATCTTTCTAAGATAATAAATTAATTACTCATTATAATCCAAAAGTATATAAATTTCTAAATTACAATAAATGCCAGTATGCATTACCTTACTTGAACATGACACTGTTTTATGATAACATACTAACATGGAAAAATTTAATATAGAACAACTTCAAACAGAATCTCCTGCACTTTGGCAAGACATTACACGCGTTTATCCTTTAGAGGTATTACCCGAAACTTTCAATGAGTTAGAGGTACGGTTTTTAAAGATTTTGTATAAAGGAGTTAAATTAGAAACTAGTGGATTGTTCGGAAAAATAGGTAACCTAATGGGAAGTAAAAACCCAACAGAAATGGTTTTAACAGATTCTGAACAAAGAGAAATTATAGAAGTCTGTCATTATATATTTATCACTACTGAAGGTCACGAATCTCTTAACAAGATATTTAAATTTGTTGAATCTGCAGACAGAACAGTTATTCTAGAGAATTTTATTGAATTTATTTCTAAAAATACTGAGTTTCTTAATCTTGCTATTGATAAAGAATTTTTCAATCCAGAATCAAACTTAACTCCAGATGAAGCTGGGAATAGAAATACAGAATATTTAGCTTCAGTTGTATATAATGGACTTGAAGGTGATGATAATCCTGTAAAGGATTTCCTAAGAAACACAATAATGGTTAGCTTTGTTAATAGGCTACTTACAGATTCTGTAGAAAAAGGTTTAGGATTTACTTATGTTTTAAGATTAATGTTCTCTGCTTCTTTTAGAGGAAAACTTAAAAATAAGTGGTACATTATCGAAGCCGTAATTCGACCTTTTCTTGAAAAACACTCGGAAGTAATAATTTCAGAAAATAGAGAATTATTTGAAGGTGCTAAAAGAGGAATTGAAAAATTTAGTAATTTTAGTATAAATACAAATATTTTTGATACTAAAGATTATGACAAATTTCAAGCAGGTATTGAAAATTTTAAATTAAGCGAAGTACCTCCGGCATTAATGGGAATGATTCATAATGTAGAAGTATTAGCTACTCTAAGAGAATACTTTGGTAGAAATTTTCATATTTACGAGGAAATTCTACTGAAATCTGGTTTTGATACCGAAGGTTACCCTCAAGATCCAAAATTCACTAGAGACTTTGTTAAAGCTATTCATTTAATATCAAAAATAGCAGATGTGCAAGAATCTCACGGAGTTCCTACAAATTACCTTCAAGCACTTATTCGAAGAAAAGGATTTTTCTCTTACCTTGATCATATATTAAGAAGTGATGTAACTTTATACAATGAATTTCAAAAAACAATGTATGACAATGCTCAAGGTTCAGATGCTAAAGCAGCTCTTACAGTTGAGAATGTCACTTACTTCATGTCAAAGTTAGCTGATAAATATAAAAAAACAGATGCTATTGTTGGAAAAGTTCTAATTAACAAGAGATTAGAGCAAGGTTTGATGAGTACATTATCAGAGGTTATTGCAGTAGGAACAACGCAATTAGATAAGTTGGAAGATGAGAACAAATTACTATTTAGAAATTTAGACTTACAACAAAGACTTGTATTAACTGCATCTGGTGAGAGATTTACTCTGGATGAAAATAATGGGAAAAACATTCAGTTAAAAAAATATGGAATAAAGGACTTAGTTATAAAGAAGACTTTTGATGGATTTAGAATTTTAATAACTCCAATTTCTGAAGTTAATCTATTCCAAGGTATTAACTTACTTTACAATGTGAAAACAAGAACATTCTCTTTACAAGAAAAAAGTGAAAGATTTAATGCACAATTAACAGAATGGCAAAAACTAGGTTTAGAAAACCTTGTTCTTAAACATATTGAATTTGTGGCAAGTGGTAGAGCATTAGGAGATATTTCTATTGACCCAGAAATATTAGCTTCAGATGATAGAAAGAGTCAAATTATCAAAAGACACGGTTACTGGAGAAGATTAGACAGAACTAAATATCCTTTGAAATCAGCTGGAGCAATTCAACATCAAAAAAGCTCTCTAGATGAATATGATGTTGATATTATTGCTTATAACCAAAGAAGATGGGAAGCTCGTTTACAAAACCCAGATGAAATTCTAACTTTTGTAAAACCTATTGATAAAGAACATTCTCTAGCAACAGAGTGGGACTACTTCGAAGCAAGACAAATGAACGAAATGTAATCTGTTAATTCTTAACCAATTTCAAAACAGTATTCCAATTTCTTGTAGTTATCTTTTTTCCATATTCTTTCTCTAAAATCTTCATTGCATCTGTGGTTCCTCTTTCTGGAGAAAGCGTTAGTACACTACAAACCTCTGTTGATGTGACTCTTATAATTTTAAAATCTTTTTCTGGAGATTCATATGGAATTGAAAGATTGCTTTTTGGCTTATCACTTAAGAAAGAAACGTAAAGTCGAGTTTCGTTTATAACTTTAATATCTTTAAAGGGGTCTGAATTTATAAGTCTTTGAATATCTTTTTGAGTTCGAAGTAAAACTGGAACATTAAATCCAAATTGTTTTAAAAGTTTTCGTTCAATTGAATTCGCAATATCTTCCTCGTCCATTGTTACATTATCAAAAACAACATTTCCACTTGCTAGGATTGTGTTTACATTAATAAAACCTTGAGCTTTAAAAGCTGCAATTAAATCCCTCATCCGGATTGTATGCCCTCCAACGTTAATTCCACGAAGTAGAGCAATGTAGGTTGTAGAAGGATTAGTCATTTAAGTATTTTTCATCAAAGACTTTAGTAGAACTCCTAAAAGAATCATGCAGATTTTCTATCCCTATATTTTTATCTTCTTCATTTTGTGGAGTATCAGAATATTTACTCTCAATAATCCTTGGATAGTTTATTTCTAGTTTAGATTTATATGTTTGCAACGTTTCAGTAGTTAAATCAAGGAAATACTGTGACTCAATCGATGGGGATTTTATCTTAGCTAATAGTTCAAGACTACGATTGGATTCCTCCTTACATAAATTCAATCTATCCTCAATAATTTCTCTTTTAGGAGGGGATGAAATTAATCTGGATAGTTCGTAGATACAGTTATAAGTGCTGTTTTCATAACCTACGACGGTATTTCTGAATACACGCATATTTGCTTTAGGTCCAATCAGATCAGCGGAATAGAGTAAAACAAAGACAATTACCCCACAACATAAGATAGAAGTTGCAAATAATGAACATAAACCTAAGATTACCTTTTTATTCATTTGTTTATTATAAAATACGGAGAGAGGGGGATTCGAACCCCCGCTGGATTGCTCCACTAACACGCTAGCAGTGTGTCCCCTTGAGCCACTTGGGTACCTCTCCAAATCAATTAAAATTTAAAAGAATTTCAATTAAAAGTGAATAGCAACTATTGAGATTCTTCTTTTAATTTTTAATTCTTAATTTATAATTGTTAGGATTATACCAGCTATCACATAGCTATTCCAAGACTAAATATAGAAATCATGTGTTAAAATTGCTAGGAAAAACGATGAGAATTAAAAGTCCGAAGAGATTTTTCCTGTACTCCTGTGGAGAGCTAGGAAAAACGATGAGAACCGAAGGTTAAATAACTTTTCTCATTATCTTGAAGATTAGATAGATTAGACAAGAGTTATTCTTCTCTTAATTATTAATTGATTTATATGGAACAGCACTTAAAATTAAAAATAGATAACCATATTCCTCACCTTTTCTTTACTCCTAAAGATGGAGAAGAGAAAAAACTAACTCAAAAAAAAGAGGATATTTCAAAAGTTATTTTAAATATTGGAGAGAATTTTAACTTAATAGAGAAAGATTTGGACGAAGATGTTCAAGTAAATAAGCTAGTGCAATTAGCAAACGAGGCAGATCCTGATTATTTAGAAAGCATGCCTTCAGATATTGATACCGAAAGTTTAGAATTTGAATTAGAAGATATTATTCAAAAAATGATACTCGAAGCTAAGGGTATTGAAAAAGAATATTCTGATGTAGATGACATGACTCAAGAACTTAGAGATGAGATTGATAGAAATCAAAGCATGGATATTATGGCTGGATTATTAGATACGGTCTATAAAGTCATAGTTGCGAAAACACTACTTGCAGCATACGAATTGGAAATTGATAAAGTTCATTTTGTATCTTCGAATAATTATCCTAGACTTACAGAAAAATTAGGAGAAGAACTAGATAGATTAGGAATTGAGCTGTATTTAGATTAATTAATAGAAATCATTTAAAAATTAAAAGAGAATAGCAATTAGTAAATGAGATTTTTCTTTTAATTGTTATCTTTTAATTTTTAATTATCTTATTACTACTTTAATAATGCTTATACTCCTTGCACTTTTTATCATTTATATTCTTTCATCTATCTATTTCTATGGAAAGAATCGGACAAAATACGAATACAGATCTTCAAACATATTAGAAAAAGTAGCTGATTTACTACTAATTCCTTTAATGGAACTAATTGCTACTGGAAAAGATAGTCATTGGTGGGATTACGAGTTTATAGATATCAAAAATATTGATGTAAAAGCACTTATAATCGATACTGGTAAACCTCAAAAAAGATTGTTCAAAAAGAGTAAATTATTTGGTCAATATAATTTATCCGGAATTCACGATCTTTACCTGACGTTACGCGTGCTGAACGAACTTGCAGTTGTTGAACCTGTTAATTATGGAGGTGAATGGAGCTTAGTTATAAAAGGCCAGCATAAGTTTGAAGATAATGACGAAACCTTGATTGCCTGTAAATTTACAACTAAAGGAAAAGTGCAGACTTTACTGGACGGAAAAAGATCTTATTACGGATTAACAAAGGATAATAAGTTTATTGAAATTAAATTAGTAGAAATTTGCGATAGGAATAAACATAAAGACATTTTATTCGTTTGAGATTCATCTTTTAATTGAATCCTTTTAATTTTTAATTATTGAACAAATCCCATAACTTCCATCGTTATAAACAAGTTCGGCCTTTAGATCTAGTTTTGTAGCAATTGCAGAAAATTCTTCGAAACCAGAAAGCTTTGAAAAATAGGGCAAATCAGTTTCCCCTGTTTTTAAACTTTTCCATTCCTGCTTTACAACTGGTGAAATTCTAAAACAACAAAGTATTGTTCCCTTTTTATGGAGAATCTCTGAAAGTTTATTCATGAACTTTATCTCGGAATCTATAGGAACATAATTCCAAAACGCATCTATGATGATAGTTTCGAAATAATCTTCTTTATACTTTGTTTTTAATATATCTGTAGTTTTAAAGCTAATTTTTTTATGATTCTCTAAAAATGGCAACTCGAGTTTGTTATTTACCTCTTTACTTAAATCGTGATAATGAACTTTCTTATACCTTTCGACTAACTGTGCAAGCAATTCAGGCGACGGAGTAGAGAGAACTAAAGCTTTTCCACTTTTTGACCCTTTTGCATTCTGTAAAAAGAAATTTATTATTTCCTTCTTACCTTCAGAATAGGTCTTAATTTGAGCTCCAAAGGTCCTATTTCGAAAGATTTTCATCTTTTTGAGGATAAACTCGTAGTCAAAATTTTGATTGTCTCTGTAACGCTGTAATTCCAAACGCAAATTTTTCAATTTCCACATAAACGCTTTACCTTTATTTTCAGTTGTTGAATCTATTGCAAAAGAATATGCTCTCTCAACTAAAGATCTCTCTAAATTCCTTGCAATTCGCATGTATAATTTTAAATTAACAAGATCATTTAAATCTGCTGCGAGTTTGTATGCGAAAGCCTGAAATTCATGCCGAGCATGCTTTTTAGCTTCTTCAGGTTTAAGAAGATTATATTTTGAAAGAATATCTTTTGATGTAGTTATTGCCATAGAATTTGGAGTTGAAATTGCAGATAATCATAGCAAAAAGAAATTATTATTTGTGTCATTTCGAGCGAACTAAGTGAGTCGAGACCCTTCGACTCCGCTCAGTGTGACACAATGTTTATATAAGCCCGTGAGATTCAGTAGGCAGTGCCTATTCCTTGAGATTCGCAGTGGACGCATTTACGATTGGGATATGTGAATCGTAGGGGACGCATTTAAGATTGAAATATGAGATTCGTAGGGGACGCATTTATGCGTCCCTCATTGAATGCCAGGATCAAAGAGCAATCCAACTTCATGCGGTAATGAACTGCCAGGAGAGAGGATGAGGTGGTATTATAAAATATTATTAAATTAATCACATGCAGGAATCTAAATTCTATAGAACAAATATTTTACCTTCACTACCTATCCATCAAATATATATTTGGTTTGTAACATCCGACAACAAGATGGTTTTGGTTAAAACCAAAAGTGGAAGTTATCAATTACCTGGAGGAAAGCCTCTCTTAAACGAAACGAAAGAAGACACATTAAGTAGAGAATTATTTGAGGAATCAGGAATTAAAATAGAAAATATGAAACCTCAATTATTTGGTTATTACTTAGTAAAGAACGACCCATATTGGCCTGAACCTGAGTATCTGCAATTAAGATATTTCTTCAAATCTAATAGAAATTCCACTGATTTCACCTTAGAAACTAATGAACCTGATGATAACGATAAAATTGTTAAAGCAGAATTTATAAATGCATCTCAGATTTTCGATTACATAACTTGGATGAAGGTTGAACCTGATGAATACAATGCTTTCTCATCTATGATATAAGCCTGAGTTACTATACGGTTCAGCATTTGATCGAGGTTGTGTTACAACCTATTCAATAACCTCACCAACTCTTCCTCAACACCAGTAAGCTTATAGGAGCTGAAGAACACAATAATTAACTTTTCCTTTCTTTTTTTAATTTCTGATTTTAAGAAACTAACTAATTCTGTATTCTCAATATGTACAGTATTTATACTCATTTTCACAAGCCTTTCTACCATGTCATTTGTTGAAACTAAACCAGGAGTAACTTCAGATAAATCTGGAATAATTACCAAATCTGATAGAGCAAAGCTGTCCGAATAAGCTTTTCTGAAAATTTCTAAATCATTCGGACGTGAACCTGCATTTGGTTCGAAGATAGATATGATTTTATGCTCAGGATATTTTTCGTGAATTGTCTCTAATGAATTTTGAGCTCTATCTGGTGCAATTCCAAAGTCATCAATTACAATTAGATCCTCAAATTTATAAATATGTTCCAGTCTTTTTTTAACTCCATGGAATTCTGAAATATATTTACTTAGGTCTTTTAATGTTTGCGTTCCTTTTTCAACTAAGCTTTGAGGTAATCTATGGGCAGGTAAACTACATATCAAAATTACAGCTGCAAGTATGTTTTCAAGGTTATAAGAACCTAAAAGCTCAGTTTTAAATCTTAAAATCTCAGACCCCTTCTCATTGCAGATCAAGTTTTCATCACCTTCTGAAGCTACGCTCCAACCTTCATTCTTTAATTCCTTCATTTCTTCATTAAACTTGTATCTAATTACCTTACATTTC
Source organism: Candidatus Dojkabacteria bacterium (assembly GCA_040006935.1). Lineage (GTDB taxonomy): Bacteria > Patescibacteriota > Dojkabacteria > J137 > J137 > JBDSRX01. Next base: position 367,326 of record JBDTVZ010000001.1, read on the forward strand.
GCTGATTTTAGAACTTTATCAATATTTTTATCTCCTGATTTTGCAATAATTACTCCGTCTTCAGGAACTAATTCCACAGCTTTTCTAAATTCTTCTACATAAAGTTCTTCTGTTGGGAAAATATCAAAGTGCTCCCAAGTTATTTTTGTGATGATTAGGTATTTTGGTTTATATTCTAGAAATTTTGCTTTTCCTTCAATTTCCTTATCGGGATTGTGATATTCATCACCTTCAATTACAGACCATTTAGAATCTGTGATTTTTAATGAATCCTCAATATCTACAACGTCAGCACCAATCATGTAACTTGGATTTAACCCTAGTTTTTGGGAAAGGAAGGTAATTAGAGCTGTTGTTGTTGTTTTTCCAGCAGTACCAATTACGACTATAGACTCATCTTTGATTAAATACTCTTTTAGAATTCTAGAATATGGACGGATATCCAAACCTTTTTTCTTTGCATAAAGATATTCTTTATTTTTAGTAGGCAAATGACTGATGAATAAGATCAAGTCAGGATCATTTGGAATTTTGACATTTGATATTTGATATTTGTCATTATTTAACCAGAAACTCTTAGTCAAATGTTCGAAATCAAAACCCACAACTGTATTAATTTTATTTTCTACTAATAAATCTGAAGCAGGCGGAAGATATTGATTATCTGAACCTGTAACAAACCAGCCCATGTTTTGGAATTCTTTTGCTATATTCGCAGTTGTTTTACCGCAAACACCGATTATATGTAGCCATTTTTTTTGCATAAATTTATTATTTAAGTACATAATTTTAGAATATTAAATGAGATAAAGGAAGCTAAGAAATGTTAGCTAAATTAACCAAAAAATATCTTTACAGTTAATAGTTTCGAGACCATACCCTATAGTTATTAAGTAAATGCCTTTTAATCCGTGGAAACTCATTCTGAATTCATTAGTGTTGTGGAACAAAAAATATGAGTTGACACCACAACAGGTTGTGTTTATTCTAGAGTTACAACACAATAAGTTGTGATGTCGAGTTAAAAGTAAGGAAATGAAATTAAAAGCATTATTGGGTTTGATTTGAGATTCATCTTTTAACCTGCCTGCCGGTAGGCAGGTTCTTAATTCTTAATTGATTTGTAGTGGTTTGTCCTTATTGTAAGAATGAAGATTTGAGAGTTGTAGATAAACGTGAGTGCGGAGAGTCTTCTATACGAAGAAGAAGAGAATGTGAGAAATGTGGCAAAAGATTTACAAGTTACGAACGAATAGAAAAAGTGACTTTAAATGTTTTGAAGAGAGATGGAAGAATAGAAGAATTTGATAGAGAGAAATTAAAGCGAGGAGTTGTAAAAGCAGTAAAGAAAAGATATATCGCTGATGATGTTTTAGAAAGTATGATTACAGAGATTGAGCATAATTTGATGAATAGAGAAGAGCAAACAATCAAATCTGTAGAAGTAGGAGAGTTAGTTTTAAAGCATTTAACAAAAATTGATAAACTGGGAGCGTTATTATTTGCATCTGTTTATAAGGAATTTCAGAGTTTGGAGGACGTGCAAAAAGAAATGGAACGTATTTCAAAGAAAAAATAAGTTAAAAATCACAACATTTATGTGTATGTACTTTTAGCCCCTTTTTACTATTTATTATCTTTATAAAATGTCAGATAGTCCAGTTATTGATTCAAAAGCAGAGTTTCAAAAATTAGCAGAAGAAAGTAAAAAATCTTTCCAAAATCCATTAGCTGAATTTATTTACTATCTTTCATATTCTAAATGGATTCCAGAAAAATCTAGAAGAGAAACATGGATCGAAACCATTGATCGATATATGGATTTCATGAATGAGAATATGGGTACAAAGCTTACTGACATTGAATATTCGAAGGTAAGAGATTCACTTGTGAAAATGGAAACTGTTCCATCAATGAGATTGATGTGGAGTGCTGGACCTGCAGCTAGAAAATCTAATGTTACAGCTTACAATTGTTCCTATATTGCTATTGAAGAGTTAAAAGACTTTGGAGAAATAATGTATATCTCTATGTGTGGAACTGGAGTTGGATTTTCAGTTGAGAAGGCATCAATTGATAAACTTCCAACAGTTCAAATGCAAAATGGCGATATTTTACCTAAATATGTTGTTGAGGATAGTAAAGAAGGGTGGGCAAAAGCATTTGTACATGGATTAGACACTTGGTTTGCAGGAAAGAACGTAATTTTTGATTTTTCTGAATTAAGACCAAAGGGAGCACGATTAATAACAATGGGAGGAAGGAGTTCTGGACCAGAACCATTAGCAGAGTTAATTAGTTTTACAAGAAAATTGGTTCTTAAAAACCAAGGTAAAAAATTAAGACCTGTAGATGTTCACGATATTGCTTGTAAAATTGGAGAAATTGTAATTTCTGGAGGAGTTAGAAGAAGTGCAATGATTTCCCTATCTGACTTAGCAGATGAAGAGATGAGACATGCTAAAGATGGACAATTCTGGAAGGAAAACCCTCAAAGAATTATGTCTAATAATTCAGCTGTTTATAATGTAAAACCATCGGATGCAGAATTTTTGGATGAATGGACTAATTTGGTAAAAAGTGGATCTGGAGAGAGAGGAATTTTCAATAGAGCAGGATTAAGAGCTCAGCTTCCAGAAAGAAGATGGAGAGTTTTTGAACCGTACTTTAAAAATTCTGGAACTAATCCTTGTGGAGAGATTGTTTTAAGATCAAAACAATTTTGTAATTTAACAAGTATTGTTGCAAGGGAAAACGACACTTTTGAAACATTAAAAGAAAAAGTAGAAATAGCTACTATATTAGGAACTTATCAGTCTACTTTAACTAACTTTGCTTTCTTATCCCCTGAGTGGAAGAAAAATTGTGATGAAGAAAGATTATTAGGAGTAAGTTTCACGGGTTTGTGGGACTGTCCAATACTTAGAGATGCAGAAGTATTAAGAAAACTAAGAGATTACTCAATTGAAGTTAATAAAAAGTATGCAGAACAGTTTGGTATAAATGCATCAACATGTATAACTTGTGTAAAACCATCTGGTAACAGTTCTCAATTAACTGACACTTCATCTGGATTACATACAAGACATGCTCCTTACTATATTAGAAGAGTAAGAATTGCTAATACAGATCCATTGTTCAAAATGATGAAGACACAAGGGTTTCCATATAATCCTGAAGTAGGTCAGAAGGAAGAAACTGCAACAACATTTGTTCTCGAGTTCCCAATTAAGTCACCTGAAACAGCTGTATTTAAAAATAATATCAGTGCGATCGAACAATTAGAGATTTGGAAAATGTGTAAAGAGAACTTTACTGAGCATAACCCATCAGTTACAATTTCTGTAGGTTCTGGTGAATGGATTGGAGTAGCTGATTGGATTTATAAGAATTGGGAAATCACTGGAGGTCTTTCATTCCTTCCAAAGGAAGAAAATGACTTTGTTTATGAGCTCGCACCTTATGAAACAATAACAAAAGATAGATACGAGGAGTTAAAAGCTAAAATTCCAAATATTGATTTCTCTAAAATGATTAGTTATGAATTAGAGGATTCAACTCAAGGAGCAAAAGAACTTGCTTGTATTGGGGATAAGTGTGAATTAGTTTAATAAGAGTTTAAGGACCCTTGAAATACAGGGTCTTTTTACATATATTAGAATAGATAATTATTTTCATGATTAGTATGAACAATTTAGTCGAGGATATAGACAATTCTGATTTTGTAGATCCAGTAGTAGTAAGTAGATTAACAGAAGAAATGAAGAATTTGGCAAGTAATGGAACTAAATTTCAGGAAATTCAAGAAATCGCTGATAATAATCAGTTATCTGTAGATAAAGTTAATGACATTTATTCTAAAATCGTTAATTTACCTTTAATAGATTGAGAATGGCACACTTAGGACCAGATGAAATAGGTAATAGATTAAAAGATGCAGAAAAATTAGTTGATAAAACTTCAAAGTATTTCCATTATAAAACTCCAGATAAATATTACTCTATTGAAGGATTTTGTATTATAGAAGCAACAGAAGAAGTAGGAGTTTTGTATCGTGGTTTGTATAAAGATTTCGAAAATATTGTTTGGCTCAGACCATTGTCAGTATTTTTAGAGGAGGTAGATGTAGATAGTAAGAAGGTAAAACGATTCCAGAAAGTAGTATGATTTAAAAACATTATTACAATAATTCTATGGATAAACAAATGAGTAGAAGAGATTTTCTAATAAGAGCAATGCAGAATCTAGCTGGTGCTGCTGTAGCAGCGAGTGGGATTCCTACTCCAACACTTCCACAAATTCCCAATCCAAATTTAATTCCAGTAGTTAATCAAACTAGTGATGATGAACCTACAGAAATGACAATTGAGAATATCTCTCCAGGCATCGGAGGAATGATTACATTCGAAATATCTGGCTATCTACCAGATACAATCCCAATAGAGCAGACCACCTTAAGCAATCCCATACATTCACTTTTGGGTGACTGGCAAAATAAGATGCCTGCAATTATGTCAGGACTAGTTAATTATCTGACAGAAAATCAAAGACTTGACATTAATACTCCTACAGTAATCGCAGCTGCAGAGATATTTCCATTAAATATAGATGAGAATCCTGGGGTCACATATGGGAACCCTACTGCTTTCAACGGAAGACGCCAAGGTCTTAATATGATAGGAGGAATTCAAAACTACCAACCTGCACAGCATTGGATACGACCTGAAACTACAGATCCTTTAATGACTCGACAAGATTGGATTAATTATCTAGTTACGCATGAGATAGGTCATTTTAACCATGTATATTTTCCTAGTAGAATTTATCTGACTGACGACAGCATCATCAGATGCTCTGGAGATAATATGCATCCAGCAGGGAATCCATACCCTATGAGAGATGGAAGTACTACTGATATATATCCTGAGCATGGTTTATTAGGAGGGCATTGGGAAGATGGCGATAATTTCGGTAATGTAAGATTAGATGATTTATATCTTTTCATAATGGGAATTACTACGGCAGAAGAATTTAATGCTACGAATCCATATTTTATTAGCTCAGAAACCGGAGAAGAACTGCCTTTTACAGCTGAGGATATTATAAATACTTTAGATAGAAGAGGTGCTTTCGATATTTTTGGGGAGGATCGATCTTATAATGAAAATTTAGCTATGATGGGATTTGGTGTAGATCATTTTACTCCAGGATGGTTTCTAGATACTTATGGTATAAATGACCCTGAGACCGGATCAAGATATTTACCTATCAATGTAATTCCTATAATTTTTAAAGGAGAACAGTCTGCAAACTTATATTTTGACGGAGATAAATTAAGAGATTATGCCTCACCATGCATGCAAGCTGTTCATCATATGCAGGCTTTATGGGCACATGGAACAAGAAATAAGGTTAGGATGAATATAATAACTATGGAAAATTCACAAGATTCAGCTAATTTAGTCAATGCCCTCAGACCTTAGAACCGATAGTAAGAAGGTAAAACGATTTCAGAAAGTAGAGCTATAATTTCCCCATGAATAAATTTCCCGACCAAATACAATTTGGAATTGCTACTTCGTCTTCACAACATGGAACTCCAACCGAAGCCGATTTTGTCTTTGTAGAAAAATTAAGACAAATCATTGATAATTATTCTGCCGAAGAAGCTTTGCAGATGATACTCAATGATTCTCTTTCTGGGGAGCAATCGCAAACTTCTCTGAAAGAAATCGGTTTAAATATAAATGCTATCAGAAACATTATTGCCAAATACGTCGAAGAAGGTCATTTAGAAGAAGCAATAGATATTGTCAGGAGTATTGCTGATTTGTTAGTTTTTGGAATTGATAAGGAAATTGTATTTTATAAATATGTAGAACTTCTCAAATTATTTAATTTTAGTATTTTAAGATTTAGCTTAGACTGGAACAAAATTGTTGATGAAGATAATGAACCTAATTCCAAAGAAATATATAAATATGCAAAAAAAGTTAGTCTTCTTATAGAAAATGGTATTGAACCCATAATTACATTTTCTCATTTCGAAACTAATGGTTTAGATATTCATTCTCCGGAGTTTGAGAAATTATTTAAAAAAGTATCATTGGAAGTATTACAAAACCTTATTCCTCTTGGAGTTGAGTATTGGATCGCATTTAATGAACCTGCTGTTCATTCTGGCGGAATTAATCTGGGTTTTTGGGGAAAAGGTACGCCAAATATTGCTGGATTAAAAAAACATTTCAAAACTGTAAAACGTTTAGGTGAATTATCAAAATTTTTCTATAAAACAGCGCATGATGTGGGAAGGGAAAGTGGAGTAAATGTAAAAGTTATTGCTAATTTTAATGTTTCTTTTTTTGATACAGGAAAACATCCTACACCTTTAGATAAATTATCTGCTTGGATTGGAGATAAAGTAGATAAAGATACTCAATTAAATGCTTACAGATTTGAAGATGGTAAATATGCTTTCGATATAATCGCATTAAATCCTTATCAAATTTATAATTTTGCACTTACAAATAGATTTTTTAGAAAGCTAATTCCAAGATTATTAAAAGATTTAACTAATGGGGCTTATTTATACGGAGAGGGAGAATATTTAAATGAAGAATTGGATTTTAATAACCTTATACCAAACACATCTAATCCAGATTTTGAAGATTTTAATGAAACTAGAGTGGGTAGCCATGGAGAAATCTTACATCCTAAGTCAATAAGCATAGCTATTAAATTAATGATAGAAAGATACCACCTCACACATGTGGCCTTAACCGAAGTAGGTGCAGATATTTATAATAAAGATGAATTTTCAACAGAAGACAAAGTTTGGTATTTAAGAAAAGTTAAAGAAGAGTTGGAGAAATTAGTAGAAGATGGAATTTCTATTCCTTTTGTTTTGATTTGGACATTAATAAGGATGTGGGAGATATTAGGCCCAAATGGTGGAGGTATCGGAGTATGGGACTTTGGGATCCTAGGAGAGCCTTTGAGTAGAAAAGATATTCAAATTAACTTAATAAAACATTTGGAGATGGACGAAGTAAGTGCCGCAAAGCTTGCTGAGAATATCGAGAGAGAAGGCAATACCCCTATCAGAATTTACAGAGAAATGATTGAGAATCTAGGTGAAATATTTATTTCATCAAAAATTAATTTAGAGAATGTAGTTGAAGCACTTATAACAAACAAAGGTGAAGAGAATGAACTCGTAATAAATATTCTACAATTAATTGAATTAAAAGAATACTATTTAAAACAGGAGGATTCATTCTCTGTAAGATGTATAGATGGGATTCTGACTTCTCAACTTGAAAAGTTCCAGAATAAATCAGTAGCAATTGAACAGTAATTAAATCAAATACGCCCAAACTCCAACAATAGCACAAACCAAACTAAATAATGCAAATCGCATTACAACTTTCTCTTCACTCCAACCATATTTAATTTGAAAATGGTAATGAATCGGAGCCATTGCAAAAATTCGTTTACCAAATATTCTTCGTCCAATTCCCTGAACAACGCCAGATAGTAGAGTGATTACAAATGGTAATGAAATAATTAATAAAAGTAATGGTTCCCGAAGTATAAATGCTGTTGTGGCTAGCAAAGTTCCCATCGCTAAAGATCCAACATCCCCCATTTGGAATCTTGCAGGTGGGGTGTTGAAGTACAGATAAGTAATTAATGAGCCGATGACTGTTGCAATTAGAAATACCATTCTTAAATCTTGTCTAAAAATTGCTACAATTATAAATCCAACAAAGGAAGCTAATAATTCTGAAGCAGCTAAGCCGTCCATTCCATCAGATAAGTTAACAGCATTCGTCATAAGAACTACAGCAACCCAAGCAAAAGGAATAATTAAAATTCCTAGATTTATAAATGTGTTAAATAAAGGAATATGTAATTGGCCTAACATTCCTCCACTAGTATAAAAATAAAGTCCAAATCCTAAAGCAAGCCCTGCGATGGATTGAATAATAATTTTTTCGTGTGCTTGAATTCCTTTCCCGGGATTAGATCCCAACATATAGAAAAAACTTTTGTATGCTTCCCACGGAAGTGTAACAATCATCACTAACCTTCTTCCAAAGCTTTTGTGAACTTTAATTAATGTAAGGATTCTTCCTATTGTTTTTGGTTTAGCTCTATCACGTCCGAAAATATTTAAAATATCATCAAAACCACCAAGAAAAGCTGATAGTAAGAATATTGCGAGAGTTAGATATAGCCCATTGTTTCTAGCAGGATTGAAGAATAAATTTATAACAGTTATAGAAATTACAAGAATTAAACCACCCATAATTGGAACACCTATTTTTAAATTTCGTTTTTCTATAAGAGTGGTGAAATCCACAGTCATTCTGCGAGTAATTTTAAATTTGTATAGAATTGAAATAATCGGGAAAGCTATTAGGAAGCTAAATCCCATAGATAAAATTATTACAGTAAGAATATCTGCTAAGTTAATTCCTGCGATTGAAAACATTTAAAAAAATTAAGAATTATAAATTATAAACCTGCCTACCATGCATTCGACAGATAAACCGGCAGGCAGGTTAGAGAAAATCTCAGAATTTAACCAATTATACTAATTTTTTAGAGAGATCTGTATATTTGGTGTCATGGAATGAGATTCTGTAGGGGACGCATTTATGCGTCCCTCATAAAGTGCCAGGTCAAAGAGTAATCCCCGCCTGCTCCCGACTAGCAGGAGGGAGGGCGGGCACTTCATGCAGTATTAAACTGCCAGGAGAGTAGATGAGGTGGGCTAAAGTCAACATAAATCGAAATAAGGCCGCACAAAGTCAATAGTGTATTTTTGGTGCGGTATGACCTCACCCTAACCCTCTCCTTAAAAGGAGAGGAAAAATATAAGCACTAAATGACAACTATCAATTTCTTGATATAATCAATTCATGAGTTTTTTAACTACAAAAGCACCACAATTTCAAGAAAAAGTAAAAAATGCGCCTAAAATCCCCGGTTGCTACATCTATAAAGATAAAGATGGAGGAGTTCTTTATGTTGGAAAAGCTAAAAATTTAAAAAATAGAGTAAATAGTTATTTTAATAATTATTCAAAGCTTGAAATCCGAATCCAACAAATGTTAGATCAAGCTGAAGATATAGAACTATACACTGTAGATAGTGAAGTAGAATCTATAATTCTTGAAACTAATCTTATTAAAAAGTATAAGACGAAGTACAACATTTTAATGCGTGATGATAAAACTTATAGTTGGGTAATGTTTGAAAAACAAATCAAAGGTGTGAATGATTATCCTAGAATTAGGATTTTAAGAAATAAGGATAAAACAGATGAAGTAGCAGAATATTTTGGCCCATATCCCGCACAAATGCCTTTGAAAAATATTTTAAAAAAAGTCCGAAAAGTATTTCCATATGCGAGTTGCAACAGAAGGTTAATTCAAATTACAGAAGATCCAGTTCAAGTTGATACAAACAATCGAATTCCATGTTTGTATTATCATATTGGACTTTGTAAAGCTCCTTGCGCAAGTTTACAAAATAAAAAAGATTACATGCGTGACTTTAATAATATAAAAAAATTCTTTCAAGGCGAAAAAATTGATATCTTAAAAGAATTGGAAAAGAATATGAGTTTATACTCACATGATAAAGATTATGAAAATGCTGCAAAAGTTCGAGATAAAATAAATGACATTAAATATGTCACTGCAAACATGGGAATTAGTAATGAAATTGATGATATTACAGTAGACAATTTAAAAAATATTCAAAGAGAAAATGGACAAAAAGATTTGATTGAGAAATTAAAATTCCCGGAAGATAAATTGAAAAATCATAAAGATTTTAGAATAGAGTGTTATGACATCAGTAATATTCAAGGGACAAATCCAGTGGGCGCAATGACTGTAATGATAAATGGAGAAGTACGACCAGATATGTATAGAAAGTTTAGAATTAATTCAAAAGAAACTCCCGATGATTTTGGAATGCTCCAGGAAATGATGGAGAGAAGATTGAAATACCTGCAGACGGATAATGGAAAATGGATAACGGATAACAGAAAATCGAATTCTGAAAACTCAAAACTCAAAACTCAAAACTCAGAAAATGACGAGTCATTTTCTACTAAGCCTGATTTAATAATCATCGACGGCGGTAAAGGACAATTAAATTCAGTTTATTTAATTTTAAAACAATATAATTTACACACAGAAATTCCGATTGTAGGTTTAGCAAAGCGAGAGGAAGAAATTTTTAAAATGACCTACCAGTTTAAAGACGAGGATCATGTAGGAGATGAAAAAAATTTAAGATTGCAAGGGATTTCAAAATTTACAAGAATAATGTTGCCAAGAAAATCTGAAGCTTTGTATATTGTACAAAGAATTAGAGACGAAGCACATAGATTTGGAATTACCTATCATAGAAAGCTTAGAAGCAAGAAGATGACGCTAACATAGGTGTCATTGCGAGGAGTCCGGAAGGACGACGTGGCAATCCCGTTGGGAAACCAGGTCATAGCTCGACTGAGTTTATCCTACCTGCCTGCGATCCTCTCCTGCCGGTTTATCTGCCGAAGGCATGGCAGGCAAGTTTTTAATTTCTTCTAGTAGTAGTAACTGTTTTCGTAACTTTCCCCGCACCATCTAAGATACTTGCTAAAAATCTTTCACTGAAAATATCCAGAAGTACAACTATTATTAAGGCAATAATTGCTGAGATATTTAACATTCCATTTAACACTGGTATCCCTTGAATAATTCCTTGTGTCCAATCTGTTAAAGCAAAAATACTTAATATGAAAGAAGGCGCGTTTATTCGGTTATATAAATTAAATAAATCTAAAATTATTCTTATGAATAGTAAAAGTTCAATTACTTTAAAAATCCCATCAACAAAATTTTGAATTATATCTGTAATATTGTCATACAAAAATGCAGTTATAATTTCGGAAATTGCAATTGCTAAAAGTACATATATTGCAATCGCAATCAACGCATCTACATTTATATTCGGCAAAGCAACGCCCGAAGGTACACTTACAGCATTTGCAAAAGGATAGATGAAAAAATTACTTACACTATAAATTGCATCAATGAGAATATTTCCAGTCGATGCACCAACCATTTGAACTAATATTCTAATTACTAGTATTGCTGCAATTAAACCTGCAACACCTAATATTAAAGCACGTACTCGATATCTAAGATCAGCCATGGTAGTTAATAGTTAAAAGTTAATAGTGAATGAATCTTCTCAATAAATATATCATAAATCAAAGCCTGGTAGTCACATTCTGTTATATTTTAGTAGAATAGTAAAAGATTTTAAATAGAAAAGTATTATTCACTTTTTAACTATTCACTATTAACTATAAATTATATATACTGAATAGAATAAGATAAATGTATATGGTTAAATTTAAAAGCAAATTACTACTATTAGTAACTGGTCTATTATTAGGTTCTCTTTTGTTACCTGTACAAAAAGTTTCCGCTGCATACTCTACAAGTGTAGGTTCACAAAGTATTTTTTCAATCACTTCCCCTGAAGTAAATTCTGTATTACCAGGAAGAGAGTGTAACGTTAGTACTATTGGTGGTTCACTTGGAGAAGGTATTGGCGGAGCAGCACAAACTATTGTAAGTAATAATTGGGATGCTGCATCTTGCGCAAATGCAAAAGGGGATACCGCAGGCCTTTCTCAAATATTGGATGGTCCTAGTGTACTTAACAGTGTTGGCAATGTTACTGCTGCAGTACTAAATCAAAGACCTGGAAGTGGTGTCGATTTTATACAAGAGAAAGTTTATGCAATCACCAATCCAGGATTAGTTTATGCTTCTACTAATCCAGAGCCTTCAACCTATTACCCTGGTGCTGGATCTGAACTATTAAGACCGATTCAAGGTTTCTGGGGGTGGTCTGTTAATTTAGTTTTTGGATTTTTGATTTTATTAATTATTGTAATTGCTTTTGCAATAATGTTTAGGCAAAGGCTTGGAGGTGCCGCAGAAGTGACTCTTCAGAATGCAATCCCCAGCATAGCACTTGCAATGATCTTAATTCCGTTAAGTTATGCAATTTCCGGCTTGTTTATTGATGCAATTACTTTAGGTACAAATGCTGTGCATGGATTTCTACTAGGGCCACAATCTCCTGGAGCAGCAGTTTATGCAAATAGACCAAATAAAGATAAAGAAAATTGTGATTTACAAAATACTGACTTAGGAAACGGAGTAGATTGCGATAGAGGTTTCTACGCAGATGATCCTTTAATTGATGTTTGGAGAGCTAAAGATAGAATTGATCTATCTGGCGCATCCACAACTATTGCACAAGGAATTTCGGATACACTTTCTCCAGGAAGTGGGGGAGTAAGTGCTAGGGCAATATTTAATTTTATAAGTTCAATTCTTAATTTTATTGGTGGAGGTGCAGCAGGATCCACAAATCAATACGCCTGGTTTGGGAATATTGTAAATATTGTAATAGGTTTACTTACAATTTGGATTGCTATTCAAATATTCTTTAAATTAATAGGTAAATATTTAACTTTAATTCTTTTCCCTGCATTTTCACCATTCATTTTTGCAACTGCTGCATTGCCAGGAAATGGAACAAAATCTATTGTTAGTTATTTAAAAACAATGGGTTCGGCAGCACTATTCTATATAGTTACTTACGCAATGTTTTTGCTAACTTTAATATTTACAGACCCTACTTTCCAAAATTCATTACCCGATTTTAGAACAAGCGGATATATTCCGCCTTTACTTGGTATTCAGGGAATAATAAAAACCTTAACAACAGGAGCAAACACATTCCCATTAACTCAATTAATACTAACTTTAGTAGGTTTGGGAATATATTTCTCAATACCAAAAACATTAGATGGAATTGACGAAGCACTAGGAACAAAATTGGTAATACCACAATTATTAAAAACACCATTTGAAAGTATGCAAGAGAGCTTTAAAATCACAACACGAGCATTCCCATCTGCAGCTGCTACAGTTGCAAAAACTACTGCTGGTGGGGTAAGAGGTACTCTTTCCACAGCCACAAATGCTAGGTTTAATGTTCTTAGGGCCGTTCAAAGAGCACAAGGAATAGATGATAGTGACCCTAGGTCGGTTGCGTCTCAAAGAAGAAATGCCAATACTTTAAGAAGACAAAAGCTACTTGCAGATTTAGATAAAGCCGGAACAAATATCCCACAAAGGGCAGCAATACAAGCTCAATTATCTCAATTAGATCTTGCTGAAGGTTTGCAGGGGAAAGAATTTAGTACCAAAGGAGAGGCAGATAAGGAAAGAGAGATTAAAGCGACATTCTCATGGTCAGGAACTGAGAAATTCCTTATTATTAAGACATCCGTTGCAGAGACTTGGAAAAAAGCTTCAAGGGGAGGTGCTTTTTTAACTCCTGAGTTAGGTGAACTCTCTATTGAAGCAGTAAATTTTACTTTTCCTAATAGATTAAATCCACTTGAACTTATTGTAGGTACCGTAAATGAAGCAAGGAATATAGGATTACCCCTTCTTGGTACCAAAGAAATTTTTGAGAGTCCAATTAATGTTGGTGGTAGGGCACTTACTTTACGTAAAGCGAGAGCTCCTATCCCAGGTGATAAAATTCCAGGAAGTACTTTCCCTACTGAAGAAGGAGGTATTTTTGCTCCATTTAAAGTACCTGGTTCAGATGCATATATCGATTTATTTATTTCAGAAGATAATTCATTTAACACTGATAATGGAAAAAAGATTAAATTTAAAATGAAGTTGTATTTCTCCAATACTAATGCAGTATTTGGTGCAGGAACTACTTTGGGTATCTTAGCTCCCGGTCAAGATGTTCCAACATCCAAAAGAGCTTTCAAATATGGGCCTTATGAATCTAACCCTGTAAATGCTGTTATACAATTAGTAAAAGATTAGTAATGTATAAAAATAATTCTTCTAGTGTATAATTTCTCTAAATATAATTTACAATACCCATGATAGACTTAGAAGGAAATCCTAAAGTACAAGAAATGTTGGGGACTGCTCCTGCTAGTCAAACAGAAAAGGATAAGGCAGAAGCAATTCAAAAGACACTTGAGAAACTCAGAGAATTAGTTGGGAAAGCACTAGGCGTACCAGCTACAGTAATTCCTATTTTTGCAGTAGCTTCATTGCTCACTGGGAATCCAATACCTATAGCTGCCTTAGGAATTGTTGGTGCAATGGGCACAGGTTACTTAGTATATGATGGATATAAATTAATACAAAAACAAGAAAAAGACTTAACTCCCGTTGAGCAGGAAAGAGTAAAGAATCCTATAGAAACTGCCATTGATATTGTGAAAAAACCCTTCTCTCTAGGTGGAAGTGCACTTATGAATCTTTCTAGTATTGCCGACCCTGACGGAAAGGGTTTAATAACTAGGTTTGTTAATTTTATAGAGAAGAGAGGTGAAGGTGATGTTCCAAAAGAGATAAAGACACTTCTATCCATTTATAAAACCGGTATAGATGCTGTAACATTCCCAATAAAAGCCACAGTCACTTTATGGGGAGTTGCTGCTGCAGGTATTCAATTAATTACTACATACAGAGGTTCCTTGCAGGCAGAAGCAAGAGATGCAGCCAAAAGTAAGGAGGCTGAGGAATTAAAAGCAATTGAAGATGCACTTAGAAAAAGTAAAGACGATGGTCTAGAATTCGAGAGAAACTTAGATCTTGCTTTCTACGAAGAAAGCTCTTTAGAACTCACAGAAAGCCAGCAATTCATCTTTAAACAAAAAGCCACAGATTTCATTCCAGTTTCAAATGATAAAACTATCGAAGAAAAAAATAAAAATTACAGGGACATATTAATTAACGATAATTTGTTGGGGCAATTTGAAATTCCACTTAATGAGGCCGAAAATATTAATTATTGGTCTAAGAATATTGATATACGTAAAGGTATAACAGAAACAATTAGAGGTTTGTCAGGTAAAAATATAAAGGATAACGACCCAAATAAAACCGCAGAGTATGTAATAGACACAATGGATGTGAATACATCTTCTAAAGGCTTGTTGGATTTCTATTACTTCTTAAGTGGTAATATCGACATGCTAACACCTAAACAAAAAGATAGGTTGAACCAGTTTTTTCAACAATGGTATGGTGTTCCTTTCGACCAACACTCACAGAATCCTCATCTTGTAAAATTTGTAGATCGACTAGCCAGAGAAGTTCTTCTCATGTATAGAAAAATAAGTATTGATGATAAGAACTCTCTTGAGGTACAACTAACACAGCAAGATGAATTAGTTGAGATGGTGGAAATGCAAATTGCTAATCCTGATTTTCTACCGAAATATAAAGATCTTTGGCTTGCAGGCGCAGGTGTTTCAGTAGGAGGAAGAGATGCATTACAACCTCAGAATACAAATGACCCTGTAAATTATTTTAGATGGATTACGATTCCCACGGTTGCGGAGGTTGATTCAGAAATCCAGAGGAATACAGGCCTAAGAACACAGCTTCAATCCCAATTTGCTCAAACAGATTTCCCAATAAAAATGGCACACATTGTAACCTTAGATGAAGCAGAAACGGAAAATGCGTTGGAATCGATTTGTAGAATGAATCCAAAAGAAAATGAATTATTCTTTAGATTAACAAAAGAAATAATTACTGATCCATCCTTAGCACAACAGATTAAATTGTATTTTAATACTTTCTTTAAGACAAATCCTTCATCAATCGACGATACTAAGTTAGATCAGGTAATTAATAATAATGCACTAAAACAAGAAGTCCGTAATTTATTTAAAGAAATGAAAAGTTTAAAAGATAATACTAAATATTTTCAAACAATTTCTAATGCAGTTACGGAATTTCTACTTCAACCTACTGTGGTTTCTCCTATTATGTTAGTGGTTGAAACTAGTCCATATTTTGAAGCTATTTACGAATACTATGGTGGAAATGTTACAGATTTCTATGTTGAATTACAAAAGTACACATTAGGAACACCTAACTATAAGGCTTTGCAAGATCGAATAATTGATAAACTTACAAATAATATCTACACACTTGATCAATTAAAAATTATTGTGGGTGATCCAGTCCAAAAAGCGGCATTACGTATAGCGCGAAATGATCATTTTGAAAATGTTATAAGAGGTAATGTTTTGATTGAAGAAAATCTTTTTGGCCCGGAGGGTAGAGACCATATGAAATATTTAGATACACTTTCTGATGAGTTAGTTACATTAGGAATAATAGCAAGTAAAGATGAAATCTTACTACTTATTCCAGATATCGATGTTCAAGGTAAAGCTCCCTTAACCATTGCTGAGGTTGAACAAAATACACCAATAGGTACACAGTTAATCCGGGTAACGCAAGAAATTTTAAATAAATTTATGAATGCTACTGACGTAGTTGAGAAAGCAAAACTTTTAGAAATAAGCCAATTGTTAAATTCTATAGGTGCATTTGGTCGATTAGTTGGAGTAAATCCAAATCAAATTCAAGTAGACTATGAGCCGAAAGTATTATTGAAATATTTAAATGGGGTAAAAGTAGGAGGTACAGATAACGAAGCTATCTTCGCTAAACACCCTTACGGTTACGAGATCTAATTACAGTTTCTTCTTTCTGCTTAAGTACAGTCTATAGAATAGATACAACACAATCGCCATCACTACCAAAACCCCTATCCCAATCTCAAACTGACGCATTAGTGTTAACAACTTATCCCAAGCCTCGCCGAGTAGAGAAGATACAAATGCTAACAGAAAACACCACAGGAAAGCTCCTGTAAAAGTATAAAATGCAAATTTAGAATAATTTATTTTTAATATTCCAGCAGGTAAAGAAACAAAGGTTCTAACTACTGGTAAAAGTTGTGAAAAGAAAACAATCTTATCTCCATATTTTATAAACCATTTATCAACCCTTTTAAATTTCTCTTCATCAAAGTGCACTCTATGGCCGTGTTTTTGTAATACTGGCCTCCCACCTTTTGCTCCTATTGTATACATTATCGTTGAGCCGATAATATTTCCAATTGCTCCAGCAAAGGCTACTAGAAAAAGATTCAATTCTCCTTTATAAACTAAATAACCACCAATACCCATAATTACTTCTGATGGTAGCGGAATGCTCGCAGATTCTATTGTCATTGCAAGAATAACTCCCAAGTAGCCTAATGATGAAACCAAACTAATTATCCATTGTGTTATTGAGAACATATTATCTTAAAAATTTTTTTGTAATTTTACCTAAACCAAAAACTGCAATGAATGCTGCTACAGAAATTACTAGTATTTGTATGTGCATTTCGGCGGGAATTCGAACCACTTTATAATACTCTCTAAATGGAAAAATAAAAGCAATAGTAACAACAATAATTATACCCAGCGAAACTCCGACAATACTTTTCAATTTTAGATTTGAGTAGGTTTTGAGGAAAATTGCAACTAAAAGCACTCCAAGCCCAGCAATCAATATTAATGCAACATTAGCAATAGAGTTATCATCCAAATTGATTGGTAAAATAGTTTGATATATTCCTACACCTAGCAAAACTAGATAAATTATTATCGGAGAGATTATATCTCTTAATTTCCCCGCTTCCCATATAAGATATAGTGAATATATAAGACTGATTGAAAGTACAAATACTACAAGTCCAGTATTGATCTTATCCTGTGTGAGTCCCACAAAATCAAACATATAGAATACTAAAGTTATAAAGAGGAAGAATAAGAAACTCATTGGAATAGATGATGCCAAAACATCTTTAAAGAATGCAATTTTTTCTCGGACTTGTTGCCTTGTAAATATCACAACATAACTAGGTGCGCTTGTTCCTAGAAAGCTGAAGATTAGAGTAGAGGATGGATTAATCGGGATATTTCTTCTTATTAATGCAAAAAACAACGCTAAGAATATTACAAAGAATGACTTAACTAAAAACATTTTTGTAGAAATTTTTAGATTGAAAAGAATATTGTCTCCTTCGAAAAATATTTCTGGAATTTTTTGATAATCATTATTTAGAAGTACAATGTCTGCAACATCACGCGCAATTTTTGCTCCACTTTCCATAGCAATGGAAACATTCGCAGCTTTTAAGGCAAGTACATCGTTAATTCCATCTCCCACCATTGCAACTGTTTCTCCTTGGCTTTTTAGAATATTAATTATCTTCAACTTATCCTCTGGCTTAGCACGTGTGAATATGGACTTACTCATTACTAAGTTTATTAAATCTTGATTATTTTCATCATTCTTAATGCCTTCGATTTCAGATAAATCTACAACTTGATTAACGTCTAGTCCTAATTTTTGAACAATTCTTGTAACAGAAATTTTACTATCTCCAGAAATTATTTTTACTTTAATTCCTTGATCAGCAAAAGATTTTAATAGATTGCCAATGCCTGGATTTAATGTTTCTTCGATTATAAACATTACAATTTTATCAGTTTTGAAATTTAGAGGTTTATCGACACTGACTTTATTTTCACTATCCTCAAAATACAATCCAAGCAAAACTCTAAAACCTTCTTGTTCTTTGGAAAGAATTAAATTTTGTAACTCTTTTTTAAAACTAGTTTCCACACAAGATAATAAGACGGAAGGAGCTCCTAAAGTTAGAACAATTTTCTTCCTGGCTGATTTTCCCAAGATTTGGCTAAACTTTTGTTTTGAAGTAAATGGAACTTGATCAAAATCAGAGATTTCTTTTTTGTCAAAACTCTTGTAGTATTTATTAATTACTTCTTGTGTTTTATTAACTCCAACCAATTTTGCACGAACCGAATTATAAAAAGTTCCAAAAATATTTTCTTTTAAATTGAAATATTGAACATCCTTAATCTTCATTTCGTTTGTAGTTATTGTTCCAGTTTTATCCAAACAAATTGCAGTAACATTAGATAAATCTTCAATGCTTCCACCTTTTTGGACTAGAACTCCTTTTCGATAAAGTTTAGTAATTGAAATAGTGAATGATAGTGTAAAAAGGAAAATTAAAGTCTGCGGAATAATTAATGTAATTACAGTTGTTAAAGAGAGCAGACTAGTTTGCTGTGATGAGCCAATTGCTTGGCTAGTTAAATAACTTATAACACCACAAAATAGAGATGCTATAACTAAAAAAGTGATTAGCTTATCTGAATTTGACTGTAATGGACTTTTACTTTCCTTATAAGTTGAAGCTTCGGTTCCTAACTTATTTAAATAATTACTCTTTCCAACACTTTCAACTTTATAATAACAATTGCCAGTAATAATGAAACTTCCAGAAAAGACTTTTTCTGTCACATGCTTTCTAATATAGTTAGATTCTCCAGTTAACATCGAATCATCTAGCTGTAGATAATTCTCTTCAATAATCTCACCATCCGCAATAATGCTTTCCCCTTCGTTTGCCTTAATAATATCTCCTTGTACAACTTCACTTACAGGAAGAGTAATCTCTTCTGAATTTCGAATGGCAACAACAGTAAGCTGGAATTGGGATTTAAGTTTATCCAAAGTACGTTTTATCCTAATTTCATCAAGAGCCGAAATAACAGTATTAACTATTAGGAAAGTCGCAAAAGCCAATATTTCCGTATATAATCTAAAACTTCCAAGTGCTACAAGCAAAGGGATAACTATAATATTAATAAGACTAAATAAATTCTTAATAATTATCTTAAAATATGTTGGAGAATAAGAATCAATAACTTGATTCGAAAGTCCTAAAGACTTCTTCTTTTCCACTTCTTTTGAAGTCAATCCTTTTATTGTTTGCATTTTAAATCAGTTAAAGCCAATATCTGTTAATATTATCATAAGCTGATTGCTTAATGAACCTTATTAATTATCAATAAAATATGAATCATACAGACGAGAAATTACTTTTAGAAATAATATTAGAACATACTAGGAATAAGAGAGTCTTAGACTTAACTGGTGGGATGTACACATTAGACTTAATCGAAAACGGTGCATCCGAAGTAATGGTAAACGAGAATAGAAAATCAGAAGTGACTAAATTAAAGAAAATGTCTGAAAGTGAAGTCAAGATAAGTCTTATGGATTTAGAATTTACAGAGTTTATTGAACTTTGTGAAGAAATTCATGAGAAGTTTGATTTGATAGTTTTCCACGATGATAGATTCCTCAACACAGATTTTGATTTACAGAAAGAACATAAGGAAATTATTCGTCAACTGCAAAATGAACTATTAAATGATGCCGGAATTTTATTCTTTATAGTTAGGCAAAGTACCTTCATTTTGGATGACTATTTAAAACCCGGAGCAGACAAGTTAACTAAAAAGTTAAACGTTGATCCAGAAAAAAGAGCATTCCAATGCTGGGCATTTTATAATTGACACCTTGGTGTCATTGCTTGACATTACCACCTCATTTACTCTTGTAGCAGTTTGATACTGCATGAGTTAGATTACTCTTTGATCCTGGCATTTTACGAGGGACGCATAAATGCGTCCCCTACGAATCCCAGAATCTCGGAAAATGTCACCTGCATGACTACGCACGCAGGCACGGTGCCTGGACCCCACATGTCTCTTGTGAGGTAATGCTCCCCGTCAAGGGGGAGGTAGGAGGGGTTCTGCTGACTTGGACCCAGAGGTGCAAATCTACACCTCCTCTCCCTTTGGGGTCGTCGTGTACCTTTGAACGGCCATATTCATCTTCTATAATAAAATGTTAAAATAATTTCAATTACTATTAGATTTATGAACTTTCAAGAATTCGCAGAATTTCTAAATAATGTAGAACAAGTCCAAGGCAGGAATGCAATGACCGAAAACCTTGCTGCTTTTTTAAAAACAACAACTCCTGAAGAAGCAAAGCATTTAATGTATTTTCTGTTAGGGAGACTAGCTCCTAAATTCGTTCCCCTAGAATTCAATTTTTCAGAAAAAATGGTTTTGAAAGCTTTATCTCAAGATTATCTTGATAATCCAAAAAGATTACTGGGTGAACTGGGTGATATTGGACTTGTAGTTTATAAATTAAAAGGAGAATTTAAAAGCACAGATGCAAAGCCAAATTCCGATATTCATAAATTGGAATCAATCATGGAAGTTTATGACTTCTTAGTCAAACTTGCAAAAATTGAAGGGAAAGGATCTCAAGAAGAAAAAATCAAACTATATAAATACATTGTAGATAATTTAGATCCATTGAGTTCTAAGTATATTTCTAGAATTATTGTTGGAGATTTGAGAATTGGTTTTAGTGAAAAGACTATTTTAGATGCATTTTCATGGTTTATAACAGGAGATAAAAGTTTAAGAAAAGATATTGACATTGCATTCGGTGCAAGAGCAGATGTAGGTGAGCTAGCAAAAGTTATTTTAGAAACTCCTAAAGATAAAATTGTTGAAGTTTTAGAAAATATAAAAATTATGCCTTTAACTCCTGTTGCATCTAAACTTGTGGAAAGAGAGGCATCCGCTCAAGCCGTGTGGGAACGTATGCCAAATTGTATTGTGCAACCAAAACTAGATGGTTTAAGAGGACAAATTCATTTGAGCGAAAAAAGAGAAGCAGCAATTTATAGTAGAAACATGGAAAGTTTAACAGACCAATTCCCAGAAATTATTGAAGGAGTGAAAGCACTAAAAGTTGACTCTATTATATTAGACTCAGAAATTATTGGATTCGATTCTGCATCAGATTCGTATAGAACTTATCAGGACACAATGAAAAGACGGAGAAAATTTGATATCGAAAGTTTCTCCAAAGATATTCCTGTTAGAGCAATGTGTTTCGATGTGCTTTATTTAAATGGTGAAGATTTAACTACAAAACCTGTTGAGGAAAGAGTAGAAATTTTAAGAAAATTAATAGAAAAAAGTACTTCTGCGCTTACAATGTTAGAAACAGAACAAATGCAAACCGAAGCAGAGCTCGAAGCCTTTTTTGAAGAAAAAGTAGGCGCAGGACTCGAAGGAATTATTGCTAAGCAAATTGGAACAAATTACGATCCCGGAACTAGAAATTTTAAATGGATAAAGTTAAAAGCAAATACAAAATCTGAACTTGTAGATACAATTGACGTAGTAGTAATGGGATATTTTTATGGACAAGGAGTGCGATCCAAAAATGGATTTGGTGCTTTACTTGCTGGAGTTTACAATGCCGAAGATGATAAATATTATAGTATTGGAAAAGTTGGCAGTGGATTTAAAGATGAAGAGGCTCCAAAAATGTTTGAAGATTTAACTAAATTGAAATATTCTGAAGACGAGTTAAAAGATAAACTATTTCCCGATAATTATGTTGTAGAAAAGATTTTGTATCCCGATGTTTGGGTTAAACCAAAAATTGTTATGGAGATTGTTGCGGACGAGATTACAAGAAGTCCAAGCCATACAGCCGCAAGAGGTTTGAAAGCAAATGTAAAAGGTGATGATTCCGAGAAAGGATTATCTATTCGTTTCCCAAGGTTGAAAAAATGGATGAGAGATAAAGATTTACCAAATTCTGTACAAGAGATTGTGAGAATGTACGAGTTGAGAAAAGGAAAATAATTGATTATGTAGTAGGGTCCAGCCATGGCTGGACCTGAGATTTGTAGGGGATGCCACGATCAAAGAGTAATCCAACTCATGCAGTATTAAACTGCCAAGAGAGTAGATGCGGTGGTAATGTTTAAATAATTCATGGTTCGATAAACTCACCATGGCATAAAGTGTCCTCGCATTGTCATTAATTCTCCAACCTCTTAACCGCATCCACATAGAAAGTGAATTTTGCTAATCTTCCATCTTCTAACTCAGCCCTACCAGTTAGAATGTATATTGGATAAACAAAACCTGTCCAAGTTTCTGGCTCATAGAAACCTAATTCTGTTTTCCTTGCATCAACAATAAAACGATTAACTTTAAGTTTAACATAAGGTTCGAAGTAATCAGTGCCTTCTGCACTTAAAGCGACTAAGGATCCTTGTCCTTTTTGAATTCGAGAGAATGCTTCTTCAGGAGTTACAATAAAATAACTTCCTTTAGAGCCATATTCAAAATTTACGAAATCCATTTGAAACATATCTCTGCTTAAGTTAGAAGCGTCATTCGAAACAATAGAACTGAATTCTCCCGTCCTTGGATCTGTTTTATACACAACACCAACAGTTGCTTGTGGTTTTATTTCTCCAGTCAAAAGTTTCGGTTGATCTGCAGATGGTTTTAAATCAGATTGTGCAATTTTTCTAAAAACATTCAATTCGACATAATTTGCTTGTTTATAATCTTGAGTTTCTGTAATGTCTCCTTGACCACTTCTTACTAAATATCTCGCATCAATTTTTGGACTTTGGAATCCTACTGCAGTAGAGAATAATAAAGAATTGAGAACACTTGGAACTCTTCCGATGTATCCATTAATATCTTGTAACATAGACTTTTGTTTTTTTGCATTTGTGTTATTTTCATAAACTGTATCAAGTGACCACACCTGATTTACTTTATTAAATTCTACATTTCTTGTTAAATCTGTAGTAGACCAAATAAAATCATTATTCCCTTGATCCTTAAATCCTTGGGCTGAGAATCCAAGTGCAGTTGCTGTTTTTGTAGCATTTTCGAAAGTGTTTAGTTTTTCTCGAGGCTGTTCTATCTTATAAACATAAGATACATCTGGGAATTTAGGATGAACGCTTTCTTGCACAATTGGTACATTTGTATTATCTAATTGTATTCCAGTTATTTTAGGAGCTTCTATTGTTCCCAAGGCTCTATCAGGATCTACATAGAAACGTCTATCCGTAGTTGTTTGCTGTCTAACTGCATCTGATACTCTTAAAATAGTATCACCTAAGAGGATAATAACTATGACAGCTATTATTACTACAACTACTTTCCTAGCATTATTTGATGTTACGTAAAGACTGGCCATGTTAGTTTTTAGTTTTTAGTGTGAATGAACTTTAAATATAATATCAGCAAGGGAGTTCAAAAACAATTTTTGAAAAGAATCTCACTTAAAAAATTTTACTAATGCATGAAATAATCTATAATAGAACTAATAACTAAAAACTCATAACTAGGAACTAGATTTTATGCCCGACTATTACGAACAGCCCGCTTATTTAAAAGAAATAGAGACTACTACAACCACAGAAACACCCGAGGCTTATGTTCCACCTGTTGTAGAGGAGACAACGACTACAACTAGTAGGAGAAGAATTCCTATTTATCTATTAATAGGAGTAGGGATAATTCTATTTTTAGTTTTAATCTATTTACTTTTCGGGAATGCGCTAAAGGGAACTCCTAACAATAATACTAATAATACAAGCCAAAAAATTACATTACAGTGGTGGGGAGTATTTATGGATCCATCTGTAGTAAAACCCTTGATTGATGAATATCAAACTCAGAATCCAAATGTGACAATTCAATATGCGAATCGATGGCCGGAGGGTAAATACGATACCGCTGCTGGTATTTACAAAAACGAATTAAATAGAGTGTTAAAACAAAATGATGCTGTGGATATTCCAGATATCTTTATGGCGGAAAATACGTGGGCAGGAGATTACGAACAGTATGTAAAATCTAGCACTTCTTATGACTTTGATAGCTTTAAAAGTATTTTTTACCCTGCCGTTGTAACTGATTTTGCGAGTGAATCTTCCAAATCTGTTTATGGTGTTCCAATATGGATAGACGATTTAGCAATTATTTATAATAAGGACATGCTTAAAGAGGTGGCCGTATCAACTCCTCCAACTGACTGGATTCAATTTGAATCTTTAGCTAAGAATTTAACTAAAAGACAGGGTGGAACTATAGTACAGGCTGGGTTTGCTGGGGGTGCTGGTAGTAATGTATCTTATGCTCCTGAAATTTTAAACTTACTTATGGCACAAAATGGTGTGGATCTTGTTAATCCACAAGGACAGCCTATTTTTGGAAGTGACACAGATTCTGTTACAGCTTTACAAAGCTATAAAGATTTTACAAATACTACAAGTGGAACGTGGAGTTCAGATTTGAAGGTTGATGCCGCTTCCTTCTTAGAAAGAAAAGTAGCAATGATGGCAACCACTAGTTATAAATATAGAGATATAAAAAAATATAATGAAACTTATCAGTTAGGAATTGATATCGGGATTTCTCAATTTCCACAATTACAAGGACAGTCTCAGCCTGTTTTGGACTGGGCAAATTACTGGGGAGCTATGGTATCATCAGCTAGACCTAATTCACAGGCATCCTGGACTTTTTTAAAATGGCTTACACAACCAGATCAATTAAGAAAATTAAATAAAAATGAATCTGATTTTAATAAACAATTTGGATTTCTTTATCCTAGAACAGATATGGCTCAGGATTTACAGAATGATGCAAATTTAGGAATATTTAACGCAGCACTCCCATTTGCCCTTTCCTGGAAGATGGTAAAAGGATATGATGTAAAGAAGGAATTTGTTAAGTTAATAGATCAGTCGGGAGTATCTCAAAGTAGCATTGTGTCTACTCAAACAGCTATTCAATCATTAATTAATAATAAAGGCAAACTATGAAAAAGTTTCTCATAATTTTAATAACAGTAATTTTATCTATTCCTTTACTTTCGTTAAGTTTGAAGGCAGAGGTTTTAGGAGATCCAAATGATATTTTGACTGTTGTTACTCCATCTGCTAACCAAAGAGTTAGTGGTTCAGTAAATATTACTTGGTACATGTTTGATAATAATCAAAATGTTATTCCTTATAAAATTAATCTTTTTGATTCTTCAACTTGCCGAACAACGGATTTTGGTCAGATTAATTCTACTAATACTGGAATTTCCAGTACAACTCAATTGAATTCATATTCTTGGAATACAAGATCAACATTATCAACAGCTAACTTAGCAGACGGAAACTACTGTCTGAAAATTTGCTTAGCAATGAAGAATGGTTCTGGGGATTATGCTGCCTGTAATGCTAGATACGTAAGAATTATAAATAATAATAGAGCACCTACAATTACATCTCTACCCACAAATTTAATAATTAGAGAGAGTGATTCTTGGACTTATCAAATCCAAGCAACAGATCCGGATAATGATCCCATAACTTATAGAATTGTTTTAGGTGTTCCGTTCTTAACTATAAATCCACAAACTGGATTAGTTTCAACAAATTCTGTTAGTAAAGCATTACCTGCAGGAGTAAATAGAGCAGATTATAATATTATTGTTGCGGCCGATGATAATTTTGCTGGTGCAGTTACTCAACAATTTGTTTTAACGATTATAAAAGATTCTACTGTAGGAGTTCCAAGCCCTACGCCAGTTTCCTCTCCTAATGGAACTGTTACAAATCAACCTTCAGTTATAAATATTTTAAATCCAAAAGAAGGAGAGATATTTTCAGGTGAGACTAATAAAGTTGCTTGGCAGGCCAGTGATATAGATGGAATTCAAAGTTTAGTAATTAACTTTGGGCAGGATAATATAACTTGGACTCAAGTAACCAAATTTGAAGGTGATGCAATTCCTTCTGAATACAACTGGGATGTTAGTAAAATTAAAGATGGTAACTACTATTTACAAATTGTTGTTAAGGATAATTTAGGTAACGAAGTAATTAGATCTTCTAAATTATTTCAAATAAATAATGGTGCAAATGGACCGGGTCAAGAAAATAACCCTTTGATTATAAATTTAAAACCGCAAGATAATTCTGAAGTTTCAGATAGACGAACAGAAATTGCGGGTGATTTTATTCCAGCAGATGGAGCAGAAATTGATGCATCTTCATTTACTATAAAATTAAACGGACAAGAAAGTGTTCTTGATTGCCAACATGATGATCAGAAGTTTAGCTGTATCCCAATCCATGATTTGAACGATGGACTAAATAAAGTAGTTGCTTCTATTAAAGACAAATTAGGCAGAGAAACTAGTGTAGAGTGGTCGTTTACTGTGACTACAAGTGCACCCGTAAGTTCTCCAGCTGAAAGCGGGAACCCTGATGTAGTTATTATATTAGGAAGAGAAATCCCTAGAAATATTTTCAATATTTTATTAATCATTTGCTGTATTGCAAGTTTATTAATTTTAATACCTTGGATATTATATTTACTTTGGGCAGGAAGAAGCAAAGGCGAAGAGGAGGAAACGACAGAAACTACTACTACTTTTGATTACACACCACCGGTAGACACGACCACAACATCCTCTGTTTCTTTAACACCACAATCCACAGATTATTACACGCCAGAGAATTATTCTTATTCAAACACAACTACTACAGAACCTGTAAAAACCACAACGGAAACTACAGAGACAAAAGTTGAGGATACAACTCCAATAGTTACAAACAACACAACAGTAGATGATTATTACAGTTATGTAAATCCAACTGGAACAGTAGCTCCAGTAACTGAGAATATTACCACTGAGAAGAAGACTGATACTGTTGAAGATCAATCGGCAGCGACTACAACTACTGATACTTATATAGAACCAACGGAAACAAGTTAATTTGAAGAATTTTTTAAAGCTTGTCCACTTTGCTGAACTATTTGATCAACACAAGTATTACCTAATCTTTGGCATAAGTCAGATACATTAACTCCAGTGCTATCTTGCAGTTTATTCATTCCAATTACTACAAAGAATACAATTACAATTGTAGCTACTATCACACCAACAACAGGCCAAAATAAAGGATTCCCTACGACTAATGCAACCTTTTTCCCAATATCTACAGCTTTTTTGACATTTTTTGCAGTGTTCCCAAGCTTGCCCACCATACCTTGAGCTTTTGGGTCCTTTGACTGCGCTGCTGCATCTGCAAGTAATTTTGCCTGTGCAAGTTGTGCAGCCTGCGCTTGAGCAGTGGCTTGAGCCTCCTCAGCAGCTTGAGCTTCTATGCCTGCATAAGCATCGTCAGTAGAATTGCTTACTGATTGTCGACGTGATTGAGGCCGTGAGTTGTTTATATTTCCTAATGCAATATCTGCCATATTTAAGAATTTCCAATTAATTAATTATTTGAAAATTTGTTTATTGTTCTTCTTCATTCTATAGCTTTATAACAATAATTGACAAATTAAATTAGAAAAAATATAATACAATCAATAAAAGCAATGATTGGGAAGAAAGATAAAGGTTTGCGAAGAGAGGTGATGGTTGGTGCAAATCACTCAAATTATTATCCCTGCAGCCCATGAGCTGACTACGAAGAGTAGATCCGGAAGCGAAACCGTAAAACACAAAAAGAGAAGTAATTAAGGTGGTACCACGGTTCGACAAGCTCACCGCAAGCTAAGAAGATCGTCCTTTACACAATAGTATGTGTAGTGGACGATTTTTTTTATTCCCTTTCCTTTTAAGGAGAGGGTTAGGGTGAGGTCATACCGCCGCGAAACCAAGTTAAAGTTAGGCAGTTCTATTTATTAAACTAAATTTATGACTGAATATCATGTTCTTGTAGAAGGATATGCCCATGAAGGAGAAAATGGAAATTTTCTTGCAAGCCCAACGAGTGTGCTCTTACTTTCCAATGGGAAGAAAATTTTAATGGATCCCGGGGCGGATAGACAGAAACTTTTAGAATCATTAAATAAATTAAACTTGAAAACAGAAGATATTGATTTAATATTTTTAACTCATTATCATCCAGATCACTTTTTAAATATTCGATTATTTCCAAATATAGAAATTGTTGATGCAGAGACTATTTGGAGAGATAACGCAGAAGAAATTGCTTCGAATTGCAAAATAGAAGGTACAAATATTGAAGTAATTAAAACTCCTGGGCATTCTCCTGAACATTCATCATTAATTATTAATGCCAACGAAGGGAAATTATGTTTTTCCCAAGATGTATTTTGGTGGCAAGATGGAGAACAGAAAACTGATGACTACGAAGCAATGGTAAATTATGCTGATCCATTTGCATCAGATATGAATGCTTTGAAAGAATCTAGAAAGAAACTCTTGGAAATAGCCGATTGGATTATTCCAGGCCACGGTAAAAAATTTAAAAATAATTTTAAAAATTCTTAACTATGAATACTCGAAAAGCTGGAGAAAAAGATCTCTTTAAATTAGCTGAGTTCTTAAGAGGACTAGATGAATATAATTATAAGGTTCTTGGCCTAAGTTTAATGTTTAGTATGTACAAATTGGATTTTAATGATAAACAATCATACGAATCTATAATGGGAAACTATATGAAGGATGAAGATAATCTATTTTATCTTATTGAAAATGAAGGAAACCCTATTGGTTTTGCTATAGTGATTATGGAGCCTAATAAATTTGGAAATAATAAACTCTATGCAACATTGGATACTATATTTATAGATGAAGATTTTAGAAGAAGAGGTGCGGGGAAAATGATCCTGGATTTTATTATTACAGAGTTAAAAAATATGAACGCCGTTGGGCTAACAAGTTATATAGCTACAAATAATGCCATTTCTGTAGGATTCCATGAAAAAAATGGTTTTAAAGAAGTAACGCAATGGAGAGAATTATATAAAGATTTATAAATATTAGAAATTTATTATGAAATCATCAGAAGAAATCCGACAATCCTATTTAGACTTTTGGAGCGAAAGCCCAAGAAATTCTAAAGTTATTCCTAATTCCTCACTTGTTCCTTCAAATGTACAAGGTGGAAATACATTATTATTTGTAAATTCAGGAATGTTCCCAATAATTCCTTATTTAACAGGACAGCCTCACCCTTTAGGTACACGTGTTCACAATGTTCAAAGGTGTATTCGAACTAAAGATATTGAAGATGTAGGAGATAACAGGCATTTAGTTCTATTTGAAATGATAGGTAATTGGTCCTTTGGAGATTTTACTAAAGAGCAACAGATCGAATGGTGCTTAGAATTGTACGTAAAAAGATTTGGACTTGATCCTAAAAGATTATATATAACTGTATGGGCAGGAGATGAAGTAGTTCCAAGAGATGATGAGGCTATTAGATTATGGCAGAGAGAATTTAAGAAATACGGAATTAATGCAGAATTTAGTGAAGATATTGGAAACATACCAAGTAATCTTAAAGAAGGAGAAGAATGGAAATATAGAATATTCCCTTATGGCCGAGAAGCAAATTGGTGGGAAGTATCACATAGTGCAGGAGAACCAGGTGGACCAAGTTCCGAAATATTTTACGACCTTGGGGTAAAAGAAAGGGAACAAGATCAATATCATATAAATGACGACTCCGGAAGATTTATAGAAGTTGGGAATAATGTATTCATGGAATATAAACTTGATGAGAACTTAAAGTATCAACCACTAGAAAAAAAGAATATAGATTTTGGAGGAGGGTTCGACAGAATTATGTTTGCTGTACAAAACCAAGTTGATGTTTTTGCTACAGATTTATTTCAGCCTATGATTGAGAAAATCGAGAATTTGTCTAATAAACAATATAAAGGCGGTGTTGAGTTAAACGAAGACACAAAAGCATTTAGAATCGTTGCAGAACATATTAGATCTTCAGTATTTATTCTTGGTGACGGAGTTATACCTTCAGGAAAAGATCAAGGATATATTTTGAGAAGATTAATTAGAAGAATGGTTAGATATGCAAAAAAACTAGGTATTGAGAATAACTTTTCAAAAGACATTGCACTGATTGTAATAAATAAGATGCAAGAAGCTTACCCACACTTAGCAGAGAATAAAGATCTAATACTTTCAGAAATAGAGAAGGAAGAGAAAACGTTTAGAATTACTCTAGATAGAGGGCTACGTATTCTAAAGACGCATAATTATGCGTCTCAAGATGCGTCTCAAAATGAATCTCAAGAAACAAAAATCAATGGAGCAGAAGCTTTCAATTTATACGAAACCTACGGGTTTCCATTAGAATTAACCCTTGATGAATTAAAAATTGACGAAAAAACTGCAGAAAAAATTACAGAAGAATTTAAATCTGAAGAGAAAAAACATAGAGAAAGTTCTAGAGCTGGGGCTGAGCAAAAATTCAAAGGTGGATTAGCAGATCAATCTATAGAGACTACAAAACTACACACTGCCCATCATTTACTTCTTGCTGCCTTACAGAGAATTGTTGATCCTAAAATAAGACAAAAAGGTAGTAACATTACAGCCGAAAGATTAAGAATAGATTTTAATTTAGATAGAAAATTAACAGAAGATGAAATTAAACAAGCAGAAGATTTAGTAAACGAACAAATTACAAAAGAATTAGAAGTGAGAAGAGTAGAAATGCCAAAAACTCAAGCAGAACAAATAGGAGCTCAAATGGAATTTGGTCAAAATTATCCAGATACTGTTTCTGTATATTTTATGGCACCTAAAAGCGTGATCGAAGGGGAAGAATGGCAATCTCCAGAAATATTTTCTAAAGAATTTTGTGGAGGACCACACGTTTCAAATACAAAAGAACTAGGAGAAAATGGAAAGAAATTTAAAATTCTAAAAGAAGAAAGTAGTGGTTCAGGAGTTAGAAGAATAAAAGCTGCGTTAATTTAAATTATGTAGGGTCCGCCCATGGGCGGACCTCTTAAATTATGGAAATTAAAATTCTCTCAGCAATTTACGGATTCATGATTGGTTCAATTCTTGGAAGTTTTTTTGGTGTAATAACAGACCGACTTCCAAGAGGAGAATCTATAATCTCTCCACCTTCACATTGTGACAATTGTAAAACACCTTTGAAGCTGTATGACAATATTCCAATCTTTGGATATTTAAATCTAAAAGGAAAATGTAGAAATTGTGGAAATAAAATTCCTTTAAGATTTTTTCTACTCGAGTTAACATTAGGAATAGTTTTTGCTGTAATGGCTTTTATTATTTTTTAAAAGAAGTTGGTATTCAAAAGAGACAAATGGATTCACTGAGAAAATGATTGAGTCTGGAAAAGTGAATGAAGAATTCAGTAACATGTGATTGAATTGTGTCATTTCGACTGAGGAGTTCCGAGAATCGGAATGACGAATGGAGAAATCTGTAACCACCTATTTATATGATCAGATGGAAGTTAAAGATTTCTCGACTCACTACGTTCGCTCGAAATGACATAAATATGGATCATCTTGTGCCAAGTATAAATAAGGTCCAACCCCACTTAATTTAAACTGCCAGAACACAGTATGAGGTGGTAAGGTCAATGAAAATGTAAAGACCTTAACTTACTAAGATTTATAGCTGTAAAGTCAAGGGTTAATTCTTGCTATTCTCTATTAATTTATAATTCTTAATTATTAATTAATATAATCATTGTCCTCTCATGACCATAATTATCATAATTACTTTCTCCTAATTTCTTATTCCATTCAATAAATTTGGTTTTATCTCCTGTGTTTATTAGTTTTTGAATTTTCTGTTGGAAGTCTGAATGATTAAATGTCCGTTCGAAACCATCTGAATAGAGAACTACAATATCTCCTTGTTCTAAATTCACTTCACCTGTTAATGCTCCATAACTACCTTCTTTGTTAGTATTATTCCTAAATTCTTTTCGAACTAAAGTTCTTCCTTTGGAAGTTTTCCAATCAAAATCTTTCAAATCTTTATTTGCGTCGCTGAAGAAATATTTTTCAAAAATTTTTACAGAATTAGGAGTTTCAAATTTCAAATCCCAATCTTGAGAAAATACTTTAATTGCACAATCTCCAATAACTCCCCAATTTAATTTATGATCTTTTATCTTCGCACTTACTGCGACACATGCCCAAAAATCGTTCTCTAGGTAGTCTGGATTAGGATTTTTTTCCTGATTCAACTCTTTAACCTTTCTATTTCCAAACTTGAAAGATTCCTCAATTGAATGAGTTTTCGAATAGTTTAAAAATTCATTTACAAAAAGATTAGATGCGAATTTTGCAGGGCTTGGATTTGGGTAATGCTCTTTATTTTCTTGACTATTTATATGTTCTACCTTAGAAACTCCAATTGGATCTCGTGTGATTCCATCTGCTACACAGAAAGTATCTTGATTTAAAGAAAAAGCATCTTCCTGAGGTTTTTCAGAATATTTAGAACCATCGAATTGAAATGAGAAAATTTTCATATGTTAATTTAAAGTTTTAACAAAGTCTCTGCTTCTTTCTTAGAATGTACTAATTCAAATTCTCTTGGAGTTGCTGTTGTATAGATTGTTTGTTTTGTTCTAGCTTCAAATTCTTCAAATTTTAAAGGTCTATTGTCTAGAGCAGATCTCATTCTAAATCCATAATCAACTAGATTTGTTTTCCTAGATAAATCTCCATTAAACATTCCTCCAACTTGTGGCACAGTAATGTGGGATTCATCTATAAAAGTTATGTGGTCATCTGGAAAATAATCTAATAGAGTAGATGGTGGAGTTCCTATTGCTCTTTTATCAATGTATCTTGCATAATTCTCAATTCCTTTGCAGAAACCTGTTTCTTCGAGCATTTCCATATCGTAATTTACTCTTTGATTTAACCTGGAAGCTTCAATCATTTTTCCTGCATCGTTAAAAGCTTTGACTTCTTTTTCCAAATCTTCTCGTATTATTCCAATAGCGTTTTTCAATTTTTCTTCAGGACTGACGTAATGTTTTGCAGGATAAATTGTAATTTTTTCTACCTTATCAACTAATTCCCCACTAATTGGATTAATAATTCGGATAGTATCTAATTGGTCTCCAAAAAATTCCAATCTAACAGCAACATCATCAGAAGTGGTTAAATTGATATCAATGGATTCTCCTCGAACTCTGTAAGATCCAGTAGCAAAATCATTTGTCCTTTCGTACTGCATGTCTCGCAATCTTGCTAAGATTTTTTCTCTATTAAAATCTTTCCCTACTTCTACTTCCATGCTCATTGCTTGGTAATCTTCTGGATTTCCTAAACCATAAATGCAACTCACTGTTGCAACAATAATTACATCTTTTCTAGATAAAAGCATTTGTGTTGCAGAGTTTCGGTATCTTTCAATTACTTCATTTATATCTGAATCTTTTTCAATGTACAAATCTCTCGAAGGAACGTAAGCTTCGGGTTGATAGTAATCGTAATAACTTACAAAGTATTCAACTGCATTTTCTGGGAAAAATTCTTTAAACTCCGAATAGAGTTGTGCTGACAATGTTTTATTGTGGGATAAAATTAGAGTTGGCCTTTGAATATTTTGAATAACATTCGCCATTGTAAAAGTTTTACCTGTACCAGTTGCTCCAATTAAAGTTTGGTGTTTCATTCCTACTTCTAGACCTGCAGATAAAGTCTCTATTGCTAAAGGCTGGTCACCATCGGGTTTATAGTTGGAATGTAGTTTAAATTTCATGAGGTAATTATATCATTTATACGGACTTTACACTGAGTGCGCAAATCTACATCTCCTTACACCTAAAGGTGTTCGTCGTGTATCTTTGGGCCATCCGTTTACTCTCCTGGCATCCAGCAATCTGAGATGTGGCCCTATTGTCCGCCTGCCCTCCCGTTAATCGGGAGCGAGCAGGTTGGAAGAGCAGGAGAGAGAAGGATGATTTAATAATATTGT
Organism: Candidatus Dojkabacteria bacterium; assembly: GCA_040006935.1. Lineage (GTDB taxonomy): Bacteria > Patescibacteriota > Dojkabacteria > J137 > J137 > JBDSRX01. Next base: position 401,813 of record JBDTVZ010000001.1, read on the forward strand.
GCATAAACCATAGTTAGCAGTATAATTAAAGAATACATTTTAAATACGGTAAAAATGATTGCAATGAGTACTTTTGATGAAGGAGCAGAGTTGACAGAATTTACACCTGAAGAAGGAGTTATCAGACAATTTGAACAATTCGCACAGTATGCAGATGAGTTGGTAAAAATATTACAGAATCAACAATCTCAGAGCACAGACTCAGAAATACTTGTAAAAAGCTTAACCCCTAACAAACGAACCTTCGATTTAACTGACTATCCCAATATTATAACAATGGATAAGTTAAATGCTTTTGCCGATGACACTGGAACGGGTTCTTATTTAAAAGGAAGAGAGTTTAGGAATGCATTAAGAATTCTAGGTGGGAAATACAGTCTTGATTTCAAAGAACTTTATAAATCTTTTGCACCATTCTTTGCAATAAATAGCAACGCAAGTCATAATAACGAATACATCTTTTTTGATCCAAGATCTTAATGAATCCTCAAGATTTCGAAAGTTTACAAGGACCTGAAAAATCTATAATTAATAGCGAACAAGCTAAATTACACGCAGTCAGCTTCTTACAAGAAATTTTCACAGAACCTAATCAAGTTTTTATTGCAGATCCAGATGTGTTCTTTTATAAAAAGGAATATAAAGATAGGGATAAAGTAGAGGTTGGCGTCTTCTCAGTAGGTATTAATCTAGAAATTGATGGCTCTGATAACGAAATAGTTCATTTAATAGAAAAAACCACAAATCCAGAAATTGCAAATTACCTCAATAATAAAATAATTATAGCTAGAAGATTAAGAGATATTTTTAATCGAAAAGGTATTGAGTTAGAAGATGAAACAATCACAATTCAGGAGTTAAGAAATATTTGTGGCTCGGAAATTCCTGTAAGAATGCTAATGTACTTATTTGATACAACAGCAAGAGGTGAAGTTAAGAAAGAAACAATAGATTCTTTATTAAACGGCGAAATTACTGCAAAAATAGAGCTTGCTTATAAAAGAATTCATAATGCGAAACGAGCTATCGCAAACGAAATAGAAAATTATGAAATTTTCTATCATAAGGGATTCAATACTTTCTGTGCGTTAAAAACTATTGCAAGAGATCAAGCTGAAGAGAGTGCGAATGACAATGCTTATTTTATATTCACCTTGAATGAAAGAAACTTAATAGTATTAGAAGAGGAAGGTAATTTTTTCTCAGAAGAAAATGGTGTTTTTGAATTATTACTAAAAGAGTTATCACGTATGTATTTATCAGAACTTACACACGGAGATTTACATTTTAGAAATGTTGGTTATTTAAGGGAAAAAATTAAAAACATAATGCTCTTTGATTTAGTTAGATCTACTTCCGATGGTGTTAATCATCCTACAAGAATTCAAAATGATTTAATTCTTTTTAGAAATACCGTAATCGTCATGTTAAGAAACTCATTTGATATTGATAAGAATTACGTAAAGTCGCTTATCGATCAATTCTTAGAGGAAATAAAACCAATTTTTGAAAATAATCAAAGTAATTACGATAGTATATTGGATAGTTTTATAAGTATTTACGAAGAGATTGATTCAAAATAATTTCATTTCTTCATTTTTCATTCTTTAATTCAGTGACGCATCCGCAGACTTTACTCCATTCTGGATCATTAATGCATTTAGGATTTCGTGCAGTGCACAGGTATCTTCCATGAAAAACTAATCTTAAAGCCCATTCATTCCATTCTTTTTGTGGAAATAATTTCATTAAATCCTGTTCTACTTTTACCGGATCGTCTCCTCCATCACTTAAACCTAATCTTCTTGAAGTTCTTAAAACATGTATGTCTACAACAAAACCTACTGGCAAAATTCCTTTTTTATGTGTAAACCACTCATTTAGAACAACATTCGCAGTCTTTCTCCCTATACCAGGAAGTTCTGTTAATTCTTCCATTGTAGCCGGAACGTTACTGTTAAATTTATCTCTCAACATTTGAGCTAACTTTACTAAATTCCTTGCTTTAGTTTTATAGTAATTAATTCCAGTAACATATTTTTCAATTTCAGATGGTTTTGCATTTGCTAAATCTTCAATATTTTTATACTTAGCAAATAGAGCAGGTGTTTTTTTATTTACTGTAGTATCAAGCGTTTGTGCAGAAAGCATTACTGAAACAAGAAGCTGAAATGCAGATTTATGATGGAGCGGTGTTTCGACAGTTGGATAGTCCCGAATTAATAATTCTTTAATCTTTTTTAATTTAGCTTCAGAAATCATAACAATCAACTAGTAACCAGTAACTCGCAACTACTTATTATCGCTAAAAATATCTGAAAAGAGAAGATAGTTTAAAAAATACGAAGTTTCAGGATATAATAAAGTATTAAATTTTAAAAGATAATTATGCCTGATGATGCTGATAATATTGAAAACCTTAGTAATAGACCACAGCCAGGAGTAGATCCAATAGTTATTGGAAGAGCAATTGGATTACTAAATCAAGATGGATCACACATGCATAAAAAAATAACTGTTGATGAAAAAATGAGTGAAAAAATTGAAGACAGGATGAAAGCAATCAGAAGAAAAATTAGAGTTGGAGGATGGGATTTACTTGATGAAATTAATCCTCAAGAGGGAGCAAGAAGAAAAGAGTTGAAAGAAAAAAGTAATAATGAAGGCTTAACAAAAGCCGAGCAAGGAGAGTTGAGCACTCTCACAGAAAAATCTAATTCACTTGGTATCAAAGCATTAAGTCATGCTGAGTTATATTTTTGGGTAACATTGAATAGTTTTTTAGGTTTTAAATTCAACACACATTCAAGAGAAGCTATTGCCAAAGAGTTGAAAAACCCCAGTGTTTCGAGAGTCGAAGATTTAGTTGAAGATTTTATTCGTCACTTAGACTTAATCAGCTTGGTAAGAGGTTTGAGAGATGCAGAAGAACAAGGTGGTGTAGCTGGAGTAATAGATACTTTAAGACCAGAACCACCAGTCCCTGGTGAATATCCTGATGATGAAGATGATAGTGGAGATATGTCTGAACCTATTATTTAAATAATTATTATGAACTTAAAAAATAAAACAGTTTTAGTCACAGGATCCTCAACCGGAATTGGTAGAGCAATTGCAGAAGCATTTGCTAAAGAAGGTGCAAATGTAATTTTAAATTATAGAAATAATAAAACAGAAGGTGAAAAAGTGCTTTCAGAATTAAAAAATTACGAAGGGAAATCTACTCTAATTCAAGCAGATATGGCTAAAGAAGAAGATGTAAAAAGACTATTTAAAGAAATTGAAAAGGGATACGGAGTTCTTGATATTTTAGTTAATAATGCAGGAGATGCACAAGGAATTGATGTTCTAAGTTCCGATATTAAAGACTGGGAATATCAAATGGATAATAATTATTTAAGTGCAGTAATGGCATCTAGAGAGTTTTTAAAAATGAAAGGTTCGGCAGAATTAAGAAAGATTATTAATATTTCTTCAGTTTATGGATTTGATGATAAATGTCATGCAGATTATATGGCTTATGGTGCATCCAAAGCTGCGATTAATAGTTTAACTAAGAATATGGCAAAAAAATTTGCTCCAAATGTTTTAATAAATGCAATTGCACCAGGATATGTAATGACACCGCATTGGGGAGAAATGAGTGGAAAAGAAGTAAAAGAAAACGCAGATCAACAATTAATACAAAGATTCATTGAACCCTCAGAAATAGCAGAGGGAGCTATCTTCCTTGGGAAAAATGATTCCATGACTGGAACAATAATATTAATGGACGGAGGGATAAGTTTGAAGACAGTTTAGAATTTAAGTCCTGTACATATTTAGAGAATTTATTATAATTATGGGACTTCGATGTCATTGCGAGGAACGAAGTGAGGAAGCAATCTCACACAAATTAGTAGAGACGATTGAGCTACTCATCTGAAAACTGATGACTCCAAATTATGTGCTAGGGTAGCTCAGCTTGTAGAGTACTCGCCTGAAGAGCGAGGTGTCGACAGTCCCAGCCGCCCTCTGGCACGATAAATTTACTTCAATTAATTCCTCTCCAGAATTATTATTTATGATAGACTTTCGTATATTTATTAAATAAATAATATGCATCAGAATAATTTATTAGGTTCACTACCAAATCAAGTCAGAGTAGACTTAGGAGCGACTGTTCAAGAATTAATTTTTGAAAAGTTAAAATTATTAACAGATAATGGCCTATCAATAAAGGATGCCGCTAAGATTATCGAAGACTCTCTACGAAATATAGTTGGCGAAGAAGGGGATTTAAGCAAATATCTAATCGAAAATAGCGATAAATAGAAATAAGAATTAGAGAATATAAACTAAGAATCTCATTTAAAATAAAAAAGACACAATGAGCGATGAGGGATTCGAACCCCCGACCCCCTCGGTGTAAACGAGATGCTCTAGCCAGCTGAGCTAATCGCTCATTGTATTCCTTCTATTTAATTTTTAATTCTTTCTTACTCGGTGTAACCTGTTCACCCACCTTAGACCGATACAATACTATAATCTGTATCAGTGGAGTGATACAGATTATAGCAGAACTTTACAGAGTTTCAAAAGAATTAAGAATGGCATTAAATTCATCTTTATTAGTACTACCATTCTCTAAAGAAATAGTTACATAAATTGTATTACCTGTAAATTTACTTGTAAAAGAATACTGAGCTTGGTGGAATGAAAGCCCACTTAAAGTACCATCCCATTCTATTTTACACACTTCTTGACCATTAACTGTTACTACAGCACTTGTAGCAGATTGTGGGTCAACATTTAAACTATCCTTAATACTACCAATTAGTTCTGTTTTATAACTTGAACAACCTAGTGAAGTTGCTTCTACTGTTTCATTGGAAGAATAGACATTCATATTATCGTTAAAATCACCAGCAACATTTAAACTAGGATCTTTACTGTAAACATAAATAATATCTGCAGAATCATCTAATACAAATTTTTTAGGGTAAGAGAAAGTAAATTCAAATGAATCTTTTCCATCATATTGAAGAGTATTTGAAGTTGTAGGTTGAGGTTGTGGAACTGGTACTGGTGCTGGAGTAACAATAGGTGGTGTCGCACAAGGACCAGTAGTTGAACTAAAGAATGGACCTTTGTAACTACAGGTTCCATTAACTTCAAAATGACCAATGAATGCAAATCCTGCTAGCACACTACAACAACAGCACAGGGGGATTAATATTAACAAAGCTATAACTACTTTCTTCATAAAAAGAGGTAAAAATTAGATTTAGAGAATTATATCAGAATTAGAAATGAAGGGGATAAAACAGAAGTTTGATAATTTGGTGCCAGAGGGCGGACTCGGACCGCCGACACCTCGCTCTTCAGGCGAGTGCTCTACCAGCTGAGCTACCCTAGCAACCAAATGCTGATAATTATAATAAAATTATCCAGTATACACAATACTAAAATCATTTTCAGACTCTTTTATTGCTCCCCCAGAAGACTTTTCAATTGCACACAAAAGGCTTCGAGTTCTTTTACAATATCCCTATCCTTTTGACCCATAAATGTAAAAGTTCCATTTGTGTCTATATTTTTATTGATGTGAACTGTAAGAGCACAGATAAAATCAAATAGGTCTTTAGCAGCGGCACTGCCATTTTTTAAAGCTAAAACACTGAAAGTAGGATCTGAAGATTTAAAATCATCTAGGAGTTTCTTTACAGTATTAAGCCACTTTTTACTCTCAAACCCTCCTAGCGAGGATACATTTACAGCTTGAATTAACATTTCTAAACTTCCTAGCGAGGCTATTAGCTTTAATTGGTTATTATCGAAATTACCTAATGTCTCATCAGTATTTAAAATTACAGTAGTCTCTTCGGGTAGAACGTCCACTAATTCTGTACTGGAAGAGTCTGCATCTAATGTGTCAGCCATAAACATACTTTAATTTATATAAGATTACGATGTTACCAAATTATGGTAATTGTGTACACTTTTATCTACTAATATATGAATACAGAGAGAGGGTAACATCTCTTAGCTGAAATAACAAAAGAGTATAATAGATGGGCTAAAGCCAATAGAAATCTTGAAATTCGCAAGCTCACCTAGATTTCTAATTGTAAAGTCTTACAAGAAATCAAAAAGATGTAGATTAATATAAAAGCTAGTATAATAAGTTGAGATTCAACTATTAACTAAGAACTCTTAACTATTAACTAATTTCAATGTCTTCATTAGTAATACAAGGTGGTCATGCTTTAAACGGAACCGTTGTTCCAATGCCTAACAAAAATTCGATACTTAAGCTTATTCCTGCAGCTGTTTTAACAGATGCTCCAGTTACATTTCACAATGTTCCAAAAAGCTCTGCTGTACGTATTCTATTACAGATTTTTAGACAACTTGGTGGGAAAGTAGCGTATCTAAAAGGTGATTCAATAAGATTGGATGGTGCAGGAATTAATACTTCAGCAATTAACGAAGAACTAGCTGGGAAAGAAAGAGCTTCTTTTTTATTTTTAGGACCTTTGGTTTCTAGATTCGGAAGTGCTTCCATTAGAGATGGTGGAGGATGCAAATTAGGGAATAGACCATTAGATACGATGTTTCAAGGTTTGGAAGGACTTGGAGTTCAAGTTGATAAAGGTGATGGATACAAGATTAAAGCTAAAGAATTAAAAGGTGCTCATATTTGGTTAATTGAAGCTTCAGTTACAGGAACAGAAAATTTAGTATTAGCCGCAGTTAAAGCAAAAGGAATCACAACAATTTACAATGCAGCTTGTGAGCCGCACACTCAAGATTTATGTAATTTCCTAGTTTCTGTTGGAGCAAAAATTGAAGGAATTGGAACAAATAAATTAGTTATTGAAGGAGTTGAGAACTTAAGTGGAGGAGAGTGGACAGTAATTTCTGACCATGTAGATATCGGTGGATTGATTGTTGCTGCATTAGTTACGGACGGTGAATTAACAATTAAGAATGCAATCCCAGAGCACATGACTCAAATTATTAATTACTTTAGAAAGCTAAATGCCAAGATTACTATAAAAGGGAAGGATATTCATATTCCAAAAGATCAGGATTTAAAAGCATTGCCAAATATTAAAGGTGATATGGATAAGATTAACGACCTGCCATGGCCAGGATTTCCTGTAGACTTGATTCCACAGGCATTAATTCTTGCTTTAAAAGCTAAAGGAAATATTAGAGTTTATTCTAATTTATACGAAGTTCAATTAATTGAATTGTTTGCAGAATTGTTTAAGATGCAAGCAAAAATGACAATGGCGAATCCTAATATGATTTTGACCCATGGAGCAACTGAATTTGTTGGAACAAAAGTAAATGCTTCTACAATTTTACAATGTACACATGCATTAGTACTTGCAGGACTGGCAGCAAGAGGAAAAACAACAGTAGAAAATGCAGATATTATTTATAGAAGATTCCCTGAAATTGTTCAAACTTTAAATGCACTTGGTGCGAAAATTGAGAAGGCTTAATATGAGCACACTTACTGTTAAGATTGATGATAAGGATTTGAAATTTACCACATACTCTTTTGGGGATATACTTGCAGGTTTTAGTCTAGGAAAGAATGTGAACTACCACCCTTTATCTGATATAAATTTACAACTAACTTCAAAAGTTCTAAATAAACTAGATTTATCAGGATCTTTCTTAAAAATAAAAACAGAGCATAAAGATAAAATATTAATTAACTCTGACTCTGAGGAAGCAGATGCAATTATCTCAACATCAGGAAAACCAATAATTCTTTCTCCAGCCGATTGTATAGGACTAATCCTTATTGATACAAAATCAAATTCTTATGGTCTTTGCCATGTTGGAAGAGCAGGTGTTGGATACAATATTGTTGAAAAATTTATTAATAAATTCCTTGAAATAATAGATTCAACTACATACGAAAATAATCAATTTCAATTTATAATTTCTCCTAATATCGACCACGAGAATTACCCTCATAACGATGATGCTTTTATCTATACTGATAGTAAGCCTAATTGGTGGTTTAACAACCAAGAGTTGCTAAATAAAAAGGATGGTACATTTTTTCCTAATCTTGAAGGTGCTGTTATTAAACAAATCAAAGAGAGTAAATTAAAAGACGACTCTTATGAAATTATCTCATCAGGTTTAAGTACGTTTAAGGAAGATATGCATTCTAATGCCAGAGATACGCATGAAAGTATTAAGGAGAAAAGAAGAAATTTAGTATTTGTTGGTCACTTAGATAGATAATATCCTAATCTGGTATAATTCGAAATAATTAAATTTATTTCATGATTCGCACCAGAAAAATTCTCCGACATAAATATTTGGATTATTCAAACAATCGAAAATATTTCATTACAATTTGTACAAAATACAGAATTAATCATTTTGGTGAAATTAAAAATAACAAAATGTTTTATTCTGATATTGGATTGATTGCCAGAGAATATTTGGAAACAATTCCCAGGCATTTTATATTTTGTGAAATTGATTCGTTTGTTGTTATGCCGAATCATGTACATATGGTTGTGGTGTTGAATGAATATGTAGGGGTCGCCCATGGGCGACCCAATGATTTTGGTATGACGAATAATCGGGACGCCGATCGGCGTCCCCTACAATTACAAAATCCGATGAATGTATCAATACCAAAAATAATCAATCATTACAAAGGGTCTGTAACGCGTATTGTCCAAAATGAATTCAATAATTTTGATTTCCAATGGCAACGTTCATACCACGACCATATAATCCGCAACGACCACGAATTAAACCGAATTCAAATTTACATAAACCACAACATATTAAATTGGAACAAAGATATTAATAATAAATAATGATAAAATCTTTCTATGCAAAAATTCCAAAACCACAACATTAAAGAATTCAATACATTCCACATTGCAGTAAATGCAAGGGAATTTATCATTATCGAAAATTCCTCTGAGCTCATAGAACTTTATAAAAAAAACCTCTTCAAAAATAAATTCTTTATTTTAGGGTCAGGAAGCAATTTGCTTTTCACAAAGGATTTTGATGGTGCAATTATCCAAATAGATAATCGCGGAATCAAAGTAGTTAACGAAACACCTGAGCATATATTTGTAGAATCAGAAGCTGGGGAAGATTGGGATGAGTTTGTAGGTAAAACAATGGAAATGAATGCATATGGATTAGAAAACCTATCTTTAATTCCCGGATCTGTAGGAGCATCCGCGGTTCAAAATATTGGAGCTTACGGAGTTGAGGCTAAAGATTTTATAGAGTCTGTTGAGTTTTTTCATTTAGAAGATGGGAAGTTCCATAAAGCTGTTAACTCCGAGCTAGGATTCAAATATAGAGATAGTATTTTTAAACACGATCTTAAAGATAAAGCCATTGTTACAAAAATTACTTTTAAATTAAATAAGAAACCGGCATTAAAACTTGAGTATGCCGATGTATTGAAAGAGATAGAGAGTAGAGGACTAGATAAAAACAAACTTCATCCGAAAGAATTAAGAAATCTGATTATCGATATTAGAAATAATAAATTAGAAAACCCAAAACTGATCGGCAACTCCGGTAGTTTTTTCAAAAATCCAATAATATCTAACGATAAAATTGATGAATTAACAAAAGATTACCCAAGTTTAAAATCAAATTATGTTACCGATTCTGAATCTAAAATTTCTGCAGGGTGGCTGATAGAGCAAGCTGGGTGGAAAGGATGGATATCAATCGATAAACAGTATGGAGTATCACCTAAGCACGCCTTAGTTATAGTAAACTATTCCAATGCAAAAGGAGTGGACATACTAACTCTTGCTAAACACATTAAAAGCTCTGTTAAAGAAAATTTCGGAGTAGAGTTAGAGGAAGAAGTAATTATAATATAAAATCGATTTTAAACGACTTCCTAGACATTCTAAGTATAAATTAACAATATACCCTAACTTTTAGAATAAAAACCAACCTTCATACTTACACTTATCAAAGCCCTAAGTGCCGAGATATTGTTTCCGGATTCAAATGAATAAAAGTTCAATTTAGAAATTCTATATATCTATTCTGGAGAGACTTTACATATAGCTTTTAAGTAGAGGTTTTATCTACTTAAACTTCTGTTCCACGTAACTCGTAGATTTTGATACTATTTTTTAAATAGAATAACCATGATACTTTTCTCTCCAATTAATAGAATGTAAGTTTAAATAGATAGTGCTATTAGAGGGTTTTAGGCTTTTCAAGTATCAGCATGTTAATAAAATTAGAAACTGACCTCTTTTTAGAGGTATACTTACGTTGGTTAAATTTGAATAATTCGAGGGTAAATTTATACTTTACGCTTTAATAATCTATAAAAATCTAATATATTAAGGTGATGACACATTAATTTTTCGTATAAATATTTACAACATAGCGTTTAGAATAATAAATCTAAATGAGACATTTTCATCAATTTACCAAAAGGGGCGTTTTTTACTATTTGTGACGTATTGGAACGCAAAATATGTAAATGTAAAATTTCTAAATTAATCGCGTAACACAAAATTTATAAAATGAGCAAAATACGAACACTTCCAGAAAATTTAATTAACATGATTGCAGCCGGAGAGGTAGTAGAAAGACCAGCTTCTGCAGCAAAAGAGCTTATCGAAAACTCTATAGATGCAGGAGCAACAGAGATTATCTTAAAAATCGAAGACTTTGGTAAAAAGTTAATAGAAATTTCTGATAATGGTGTAGGTATGGATAAAGACGACGCACTGAAAGCATTCGAGCAACATACAACCTCTAAAATCTCTCAAGAAAACGATCTCTATAATATAGTTACTCTTGGTTTTAGAGGAGAGGCTCTTGCAAGTATTTCATCTGTTGCGGACTCTATAATAATAGAGACAAAATCTAAAGATATCGAAGCTGTTAAATTGAATATTAAGAATACTCATAGAGAGTTTGAGAATTCTGCAAGAACAGATAACGGCACAATCATTAGTATTTCAAGTTTATTTAAGAACGTTCCTGCGAGATTAAAATTCTTAAAATCAGATGCAACAGAGCTTAAGTATATAACTACAACTTTCACAGATATCGCATTAAGCCATCTAAATATACGGTTCGAGATGTATCACAATGGGAAACTTTTATATCGTCTTCCTAATACGACAAGCGCTAAAGACAGAATTTTCGATATATATGGTAAGAATGTTGCCGAGAGTTTGTTCAATGAATCCCATTTTGACGGGAAATCGTATCAAATAACTGCATTGTTTTGTAAGCCAGAACTAGCAAAGAAAATATCAACTATTCAGTACATATCCTTAAACGGTAGAGCCATTAACAGCAAGATAATATCAGTTGCAGTTCAGCAAGCTTACCAAGGGTTTATCCACAAAGATTTGAAGCCACATTACTTCCTTTTTATACACATGGATCCATCAATAGTTGATGTAAATGTACACCCTAGAAAGTTAGAAGTTAGGTTCGAAAATCAAGATCAAATCTTTAAAGATATATTCCGATTGACTAGAAACTCACTCGAAAATAGTACAAAACTAGATACTGGTATTAATAGAGAAGAGGAGATCAAGTCTTCAGAAGTTCGTGAAAACATTACAAATCAAGGTAGTTCAAACTTTAAGTCAAATTATATTTATCCAAAAAATAATTATAGTTTTAAAGAAAAAGGTCAAAAAGTTAATGATTTAGTTAATTTTCAAAATATATTGAACGAAGCTCCAAGTTTCAATACAGCATATCGTTCCACGGAAAGACTCAATAATCTAGCAACTAGTAACCTGGAACTAGAAACCAATTTTAAACCTTTTCAAGTTCTAAATACATATATTGTATTTGAATCGAAAGATAAGGTTACTTTTATAGATCAACATGCTGCTGCAGAAAAGATATTGTTCGAGAAGATACTTTTTGGTTTAGGCGATATTAAAACTAAACCAATGTTAGTACCAGAAGTTGTTGGACTTAAAAACGAAGATAAGGCTCTTATTCTAGAAAAAGCAGATGATTTAAAAAGAATTGGAATAGGAGTAGAGGACTTTGGAGGGAAAGATATACAAATTACAGAAGTACCTGAAGAGTTAGAGGATCTTGATGTAAGAAAATATATAGACGCCATCTTAAATAATAACGAAGATTTTTCGCATTTATCACATGTTTACGCGGGGGTTCCACTCTCAAGCGAACTTTATTACCTTGTAGCTATTACAGCGTGCCATGGTAGTATTAGAGCAGGACAGAAATTAAGTGAAACTGAAATGAAAAAGATAATTGAAGATTTGCCAGGCTTAAAGAATTCTCAAAGTTGCCCTCACGGAAGGCCAATTCGTTGGGTTCTTAACAAAAGCGATATCGAAAAGAATTTTAAAAGAATAATATGAAAAATGCATCTAAATTTACAATTGGAACAATTATTATTGGAATAGGTGTAGCGCTAATATCTTGTTTCTCTTTCATAAAGTTGATAGTGCTTCAACCTGAAACAACTTTAATGGTGAATCCACCTACAAACATTCAAAACGTTGATAGTCGGCTTATAAGAACAAACGATGATGACATTATCAACCTTTCTTTTAATAATCAAATAGTTAAAGCTACCATTGCAAGATCACCAGAAAAAACTGAAAAAGGACTAATGAATGTTACTGAACTTAATGCAGACGAAGGAATGCTTTTTGTATTCGATGGCTTAAAACCACGAACATTTTGGATGAAAGATACCTTAATTTCCTTAGATATAATTTATCTTGATCAGAACCTTAGAGTAGTGAATATGTATGACAACACAGCTCCAAATCAAACTACAGTAGTTTATTCTTCTCAATTACCTTCCAGTTATGTACTAGAAGTTAACGGTGGCACTGCGAAAAGACTCGGTTTAACCATCGGTGATTACTTTAGTATATAATCCAATAGGAAGATAAGTGTAAAATTTATGATCATATCTAAAAAAATAGAATAAATATTGTTGACATTTTTTCTAATTGTTTTATAATTTATATGTAAAGTTATGAAAGTAGCTTTACAGGTAAAAATAGTTAAAAGTGCAGTGAAAAATCCCGGTCAAACGGGATTTTTCATTTTTGTAGCTAACTTAGCAACTCGAGTGATATAATCAATCGTAAATCTTTGTGAGCATAGCGAACATTAGATTTATATTGTCCCGAGCGAAGCCGAGGGACCTAAACTTAAATACATAAAACAAATTGGAGGAAATCTATGAGTTATATAGTACCAACAGTAATCGAACAAACAAGTAGAGGTGAAAGAGCGTATGATATTTATTCTAGAATGCTTAAAGAAAGAATAGTATTTGTATCTGGAGAAATAAATGATCAAATGGCAAATAGTATTATTGCTCAATTGCTATTCTTGCAGAAAGAAGACGCTACTAAAGACATTGTTATGTACATTAATAGCCCTGGAGGACATGTCCAATCTGGAATGGCTATTGTTGATACAATGAATCATATAAAACCCGATGTCTCTACTATTGTAGTAGGATGGGCTGCTTCTATGGGAGCTGTACTATTAGCAAGTGGGAAAAAAGGAAAGAGATTTGCATTAAAACATGCTGACGTTATGCTTCACCAACCGATGGGAGGAGCAGAGGGTCAAGCTACAGATATTGAAATTAGTGCTAAACATATTCTAAAGACAAGAGATAATCTTTATAAACACCTTGCAGAATGTACTAATCAGGCTAAAGAGAAGATAGAAAAAGACTTTGATAGAGATTACTGGATGGATGCAGAGCAATCAAAAGAGTACGGAATTATTGATAAGATTATTGATTAAGTTTAAAAGTTAAAATGTTTAAACGTTAAAAAGTTGAATAACGTTAGAACATTGTAACCATTTAACATTGAAACGATTTAGAGCAGTTAGCTCAGCTGCTCCAGAGATTCTTAAATGAGAACGATCCGCCTTGGGCGGAGAAGTTCGAATTTTAGAAGATCTTAGCACAAGGATATGAGCTACTAGAGGTGAAGTTTTAACAAATGGAAGGTGATAGTAATAGAGCAGTTAGCTCAGCTGGTAGAGCGCACCCTTGACGTGGGTAAGGTCACAGGTTCGATTCCTGTACTGCTCAATAAGGCAATCGTTTTGTGAACGTAGTGAAATAAAACGATAATGCCGCATTAGTCCCGCAAAGCGGGGCTCAATAAGTCATTATTAATTAAAATATTAAAACTGGAAATAAAATGAATTATTATTCAACAATAGGTGATGAAGTTAAGCATTCAGCAGCTCATATTTTAGCTATGGCTGTATCGGAAATTTTCCCCGGAGTAAGAATAGGAGTAGGTCCAGTAACTAAGAGTGGTTTCTATTACGACTTCGAAATTCCTCAAGAACTCACACCAGAAGTTGTTTCACAGATTTTAGAAAAGACAAAAGAAATAGAAGATAGAAATTTGCCTTTCCAACAGCAACTACTTAATAGAGAGGCCGCACTGAATATGCTTATTCAAAAAGGACAAGGTTACAAGGCAGAGCTTCTAGGTATGATTCAAGACCCAGAGGTAAGTATTTATAAGACTGGTGACTCTTTTATAGATTTATGTAGAGGACCACACGTTGGCACAACTTCCGAAGTAGGACCAATTATAATTACAAAAATAGAGGACGTGCATTGGAACGAGGACCCATCAAGACCAGTATTAAAGAGAATTCATGGAATGACCTTTAGAAATGATACCGAAGTGGCAGAGTATACCAATTTACAGAAATTAAAAGATGAGAGAGATTTTATTAAGACTTCAATCCAGGATGGGTTTTTTGCTAAGAATAATGATAAAGTTCTAACAATTACAGATAAGGGAGCATTAATTATTGAGCGATTCAGAAAAGCTATATACAAGCACATTCTTTCCGATGAATCTATCGAATTACCCCTTTTCTTTATTCCTAAAAATCCTGACGAAATTAGTATCGCCTCAGATATTGCAGCACTTAGCAATCCAAGAAGCAGACAAGAGTATCCTATAGAGATGTTCGCATTTACACAGTGTGTTAACTTAAAAGTTAAAGATATTAGACAGCCATGTAGTAATGTATTTTTCTTTAAAAGCTATCATGCAGATACTGGAATGGTGCTAGGATTAGAGAGAATTGAAGATATTGTTAAGAGTTTGCTTATAGAATTTTCTAAATTATACATTGATGTTGAGTATTACAATGCAGAAGATCCTACATTCACTTCGGTTTCAAAGATTTTACAAAAGAACTTAATCTCACATACCAAGCTTATTTCTTCAGAAAGAGAAGAGATTATGCTAAGAATAAAAGCTAAGGATTCAATTGATAGAGAATGGGAAATAGCTACAATGAAAATTTATAATAAACCATACAGTGCTTCCAATAAGATTGAGGTTAATATGATGGAATACTTTGTAAATTTGCTAAATTTAGTAGCATTCCACATTGAGGATACTAATGGAGAATTATCTAAACAGACTTCACCCTACGAAGTAGTAATCATTCCTATTAAGAAGAAGCATATCGGTAGTGGTGCTGATCTAGAAAAGAAGATCCATGCCGCAGGACATAGTGCGAGAATGCTTCAAACAACAAAGAGTTTAAACAATAGAATTAAAATAGCTGAAAATGCTAATCCAAGAGTAATCGGAGTCATTGGGGATAACGAAATGGGTAAAGATACTGTAAACGTGAGAATAAATAAAATGAATCATGGTTTAATGAAGTTTGAAGATTTACTTAAAATTTTATCTAATTGACAAAACATAGCAGAATTACGTTTTGCTATTGAGATACTGTCGATATTTTGATAAAATCACAGATGTTTAGTTAGATACTTCACCTTATAAAGATAGTAAGAAAGAATAAAAAATATAGTAGCGCACCTGTTGTAAAGATTATAGCTAACGAAGCTATTACAACTCCTAGGCTTATGGTTATTGACGAATTAGGAAATAACCTTGGGGAAATGGATAGATTAGATGCTTTGAATCTTGCTAAAAGTAAAGAGTTGGACTTGATTATAGTCTCAGCAAAAGAGGGTAGTGCAAGCGTTGCAAAGATTGGGGATATTGCTAAATCTAAGTACGAAAAGACTAAAAAGTTAAGAAAAAGTAAAGGGAAGTCTTCTGAAATGAAGGAATGGTGGTTTAAACCATCAATTCAGGAAAGAGATTTAGTAATTAGATTAGAGAAAATTAAGAAATTTTTGAGTAAAGGTGGAACAGCAAAATTAACTGTTAAATTTGTTAAGAAAACAATGCCAGCCCAAATGGGTGAAACAATGGCAAAGATAACACAGAATATTAATATGTACGCAAAACCTATCTCAGATGTAGCAAGAGAAGGTAAAAATTTAAGCATAATAGTTAAAGCCTTATAAAATGAAAGTAAAGAAATTTAAATTAAAAACACATAAATCTACAAGCAAAAGATTTAAACTTACAGGTACTGGTAAGGTAATTAGAAAAAAGCAACAAATGAGAAATAACGCACACAGAAAGAATAAATCTGCTGCACAAAGAAAGCTAAACCCAGAAGCATTTGTAATATCTGCTAAAGGTACAATTAAAAAGATTAAAAGACTTTTAAATCACTAAAATATGAGAGTAAAACGAGGTTTAACAAAACAAAAAAGACATAAGAAAGTATTAAAACTTGCTAAAGGATATCGAATGACATATTCAAATTCTTTTAGAAGAGCTAAACAATTACTTCTACATTCTGGACAATACGAATATGCACATAGAAAGCATAGATCTGCACAAATGAGACAGGAATGGATTAAAACGATCTCAGCTGGATTATCTGAGCATGGACTAAGCTATAGTAAATTTATTAATCTCTTAAATAAGAATAATATTAAGATTGACAGAAAGAACTTAGCAGAATTAGCAGTAACAAGACCAGAAAATTTTAATGCAATAGTAAAGTCTGTAGCATAATTATCCATAACGCAAGAATTTAAAAAAGACCCGAGAGGGTCTTTTTTTTTGTCATAGCGACCTGCCTGACTGCGCACGCAGGCATGGGGAGTCCCAGAGGGATGGCATACGGCCCCGAAACCACACTTTTGTTTGGGCCGTTCTTATTAGCTTTGCTTATAAAAATGAAACAAGGGTCGCCAATTGACGACCCTTCTTAACTGAATATCTTTTAATTTTTTACGGCGCTATCGTTATAGTTGTCGTATATACTCCAGGATCCGACGTAATTGTTCCACCTCCGCTAATACTTGCAGTAGCAAAGAACTGGTAATTACCTGGTACTAATCCTCCCCACGAGACAGATGCACCATTCCCCACCGCAGTAGTAACGCCATCTTTTATTTGCCATATTGTGAATCCAGATATTCCACCTGGATTTACTCCAGTGTAGCTGACAGTTAAGCTTCTAGTAGCGGGACAAGGAGGAGCTCCACTAATACTGCAAGAACCTGGTGCGGCAGGGGTAACAAAAACACTGAGTTTATCTGTTGTACTGGATCCATTTATTACTGTAATACTTGCTGAGTATAGGCCTCCGTTTGTTACCGCAGTTAATGTATAACTTCCGGCATCTAAAGCAGGGATAGGGCAGGTGACATCGAAATTAGGGTTGCCTGGAGCTATAGCTGCAGTACATCCTGCTAGAGATCTATTTCCCATTGTAAACGAAACGCTTGAAATACCACCTCCCGAATCAAATGCTGTTCCTTTTATATTTATACTTCCAGAAACAGCTGCTCCATCACCTGGCGCATTTATAAATAATCCATTTCTGTTAACATTACAGCTTGCTGTTGGTGCACCATTAAACGAACCTCTTCCTGTGAAGTCTTGATCTAATTGCGGTTGCCATGCTGCAACTGGATCAATATAGTATATAAATTCTTTCTGTATTGACTTACCAGCATCTATGTCTATTTGTCTAGCTAGTCTATCTTGTTGATCTACACAAACTGTAGCTCTTATTTTTTTAGTATCTATTGGTGGGTTTTTTCCTTCAATCATCCAGCCAGAAGTTAAACCTTGGCATTCTCCCGCTGCATTACATCCACCTCCACCTTGAATAATATTTCCTGGTCGTGGGAATGAAGTTCGAGCAGAGAAGTAAGGGAAATCCCCAATTGCTCTTAAATAGTCGGAATACCATGGGCCTATTAAATAATAAGCATATCCGTAGTTTTCGTCCATTGGTACTTTTATATTATTCCCAACCCAGGCCAAGCTAACCATGTCTGGGGTAAATCCAACAAACCATGAGTCTTCGTTGTTATTTGTTGTTCCAGTTTTACCTGCGAATTCTCTTCCATCCCAAGATATATTATTTCCTGGAGGAACGTTCTTTAATATTTGATCAAGAATAAATATTGCTTGTGGATCTCCAACTGGTGTTCTTTCCGGTGTTGCTTCGTAAACTGTCTTTCCATCTTTATCTACAATCTTTAATATTGGATTTACTTTTACTAAATCTCCATCGTTTGCAAAAACTCCATAAGCTTGAGCGTGTTCAATTGGTTTAACAGAAACTCCTCCTAAAATGACGGCTTCTCCATAAGATCCTGTGTAAGTTGTATAACCAAATGATTTTGCAGTATCTATATAATTTTGAACTCCAATTGCTCCAACAACTTGAATAGCTGGAATATTTCGTGAATCAGCAAGTGCTTGTCCTGCTGTATAGGAAATTCCTTTGTAAGCTCCATCCCAGTTTTTAGGGTCGTAGATATTACCATTTGCATCTACAATTTTTAATGGGAAGTCTGGGAGTAAACTTCCAGGAAAAAGCTTTCCTTCTTTAAAAGCAATGTAATATCCTAATGGTTTATTGGAAGATCCTGGTTCTCTAATAGATGTGAGTACATCTACTTCTGGGTCGAATTTGCACCCATTATCATCGCATCCGGAACTTTCTCCGTAAAAGTCTTTCGATCCAGCATAGGCAATAATTTGACCATTGTTTGGTGTAATTGAAACTAGAGCTGCATTATTTGCATTCCAGTATGAGTAATCGTTTCCAGCATGAGCGACTGCGCCTTCTGCAATTTTTTGCACATTATAGTCCATTGTTGTATAGATTCTATATCCACCAACTTGCAGATCTTGTCTTGTAAATGGTTCTGTTCCATTTTTATAGTTTCTTGTTTGTAGCTCTTGTATCACATAGTTTACAAAATGTCCGGCTAAAATATCTGTTGCAACTGGTGGTTTTAAAACTGCTCTCCAATCCTCAGCTTTAGCTTGATCTACTAAATCGTCTGTTATTGTATTTAATTTACCATCGTCGTTGTAGTATTTTGCAAGGTCTGCATTGAATTTATCTTTGTTTGTTGCAAGCTGACCAAATACATAATCCATTCTTTCCTGAAGTCTTTCCTGAGATGCCTTTGTATCTTGATCGTAGGGAACAGTAGGGGATAGGTAACTTGGATTTTGTATTATAGATGCGAGCATTACAGCCTCCGCTATTGTTAAGTCTTTTGGTTCTTTTCTAAAATAGAAGTTTGCGGCAGCTTTTAGTCCTACTATTGAGGATCCATAAGGTGTTGCTCTTAAATACATTAATAGAATTTGTTCTTTCGGATAGCTTTGTTCAACTTTAGAAGCTAATAATAATTCTTCAATTTTTTGTTGAAGCTTAGATGAATCTTGATTTTGCCTAATTTGTGTTGTTAATTTAACTAACTGTTGTGTAATTGTACTGGCACCGCAGGGATTGCTTGAATCTTTTACATAATTAAGTCCGCACCTTAAAATAGCTGAGGGATCAAAACCTCCATGTTCAAAAAAGTTTGCGTCTTCCGCAGCTAAAAATGCGAGTTTTACGGTATCTGGTATTTCTGAAATTACAAAATTATCTGCGTTGTATTGACTGAAAATTCTGTAAAGCTTTGTTCCTCCTGTTCCGCCATCCATTGCGAGTCTATCGTAAATTTCGGAAGCGACTGGTAAGTCTTGAAAAACTGTATCTGGATTTGGTAATTTATCATTTAAACTTTGAACGTAAGCAAAAAATCTTAAGCCTACTAAGAACAAGATAATAAAAAAAACTCCCATAGAAATGAGAAGGATTTTCTTCATTTTCTTTGAGAGTTTTATGCTTCTGGGTTTAAAGCTGATTAATTTTCTGTGGATTTTACCTTTGTTTTCTCTAACGATATCCATTCTTGATTTTACAAGTTTTGAATTTTTAGCTCGCGACAGATATACCTTTTTCATTGAGATTATTTAACTGTTAAGTTTAATGCATTACTGTTCATCCAATATACTAGTGTCTTCAAGTGTACAAAAAGTACGACATGAACACTGTTATTCATTATAGGAGTAAATGTGAAAAATTGAAATAGAGTATCGAAAAAAATAGGATAATCGGGTATAATCGGGATGTGAGTTTGAGTGGATGAGAGGTCTGGTTACGAGACTCGTAACTACTAAACTCATCATCCCGATAACTTTTAGGAGAGTTGATGCTTCGGCAAGCTCCATGCCAGAGGCAGGCAAGCAGCACAGGCTCCGTGGTCTAACGCGTCTAGGTGTAGGAAGGAAGGAGTTAGGTGTAATATTAGATAAGTAAATTATTGGAGAGTTGGCAGAGTGGTCTAACGCGTCCGTCTTGAAAACGGATGTCTCGCAAGGGACCGGGGGTTCGAATCCCTCACTCTCCGTTTTAATACGCACTATGTGCTTTGACAAATAAATTCTTCTATAAAACGTCCATTGATATCCAAATAACTTTAAATTAAGATAGAATCAATATTTCTAATCTTCTTTTATGGCTTTAGAAAATTCACTTTACGATATAACTCAACCATTAAGATATAATCAACAGAATCCTCCTGCATCCGAAAGAATTCTAAAACTTCCAGACAGTCCCATTAAAACTAATATTTTTGGAAGAACATTAAATTCACCTTTAGGCATTCCTGCAAGTCCTTTAACTATGAGTCCTGAACGTATCAAAGATTTAGCTCTAAGAGGATATGATTTAATAACGGTAAAAAGTTCAAGGAGTCATTTTCATACTGGAAACGATTTTCCGCATTGGATGTACGTGGATTCACCAAATCAGCTGACTGTTGCAAACTTCGATGACGAGTTAATGGGAGATTTTAATCCTTTTGCGAACCAAGGAGTTTCTACTGCAAATAGTTTTGGCATTGCATCAGAAGATCCGAAAAAATGGATTGCGGATTTTGAGGAATCTCAGCAGTACATTGCACCAGGTCAGATTTTAATTTTATCTGTCATGCCAAGTACTTTACAAAGTGAAACTTTAATTGAAGATATTCAAAAATTAGCTTTGCAAATAGAGCAGACTACTGCAGAAATTATTGAACTCAATCTTGCTTGCCCTAACACTGGTGGGCATGGCTTAATTTATCAGGATTTAGAGCTTTCTACTAGGTTATTAAAAGAACTACAAAGACTTTTACCAGGTAGAAAAATCGTTGCAAAAATTGGGTATTATCCAAATCAAAGTGAGCTTGAGCAATTTATTTTTTTAAATCAGGAATTAGCTGGAATAGCTAGTACAAATACTTTTGCAATGAAGATTGTAGATAATCATGGAGCTCCAGCATTTGGAGAAAAAAGACTAAAAGCTGGAGTATCAGGAGCTACTATTAAAAACTTATCTTTACAACAAGCCGGGAATTTAGTTGATATTCGAAATAAATATGGATTAAAAGGGAGTATGTGGATTATTGGAATTGGGGGAATAGTTAAGCCTACGGATATTGAGCAGTACATGTATATTGCGAAAGTGGATGCTGTACAGTCCGCAGTTGGAGTTTGGAATAATCCTAACCTAGCAATTGATTATAGAAATTTACATATGCAAGAAGCGTGATTTTAGACGACTGCATTACACCAAAGTTCCGCAGGCCAGAGGTGGCAAAACGGTCAGTATTTTGAAAAAACCTATCTGATATTTCTTATGACTTTACCACCTGTAGCACTCTTGTGGATGCTCCAGCTTGGAAATGTTGCGCAGTCCTATTAGAAGAACTTATTCGGCAAACCTCCAAACATTTCATTTAAGAAATCATGCCTTGCTTGGAATGCTTTTTTAACTTCAGGTAAAACAATTTTTCTGTCCCAGTCTTTTGCTAATTTAGCTCTGTTTCTTTGCATTAATTCTTCTACACTCAGATTTGAATTCTCATACCAGTGTAATGGGAAGAATGGTCCAACCATATGCGAAGCAGCATCTGCAGAAGATACTATTTTCACTTCAATCGGAGCTGTAGAAAGGTCGTTAGACATTTTACTTTCGAAGATTTCAATATAATTCATTAATTTATCAATGAATGTTTTATCAAATCCAATTTCTTCCAAAACACTTGCTCCTTTCGCGATTGTATCTGGGTTATGTTCGTTATCGAAATCTATTACTTTTGCATAATCGTGCATCCAAACTAAGCCTAAAACTATATCTCTGTCTGCATCTTTATAGATATCACAAAGTTCTAAAGAGATTTGCTCAACAATATTTAAATGCCATTCGATAAACCATTTGTTATGAATAAATTTAGGATCGGAAGATAATTTAATTAATAAATTCTTTAAGCTTGTAAACTTCTCGTCCATAGGATTAATTTAAAATTTATGCCAAATTATAATTTATTGAGAAGGAAATTAATAGATTTTTTATGACTTTACCACCTGTAATCTTGGTGTGGATGCTCCAGTTTGGAAATGTTGCACAATTATTTAGGATTTCAAGGTATTATCAACTATACAATTCCCTTAAAGAATAGATATAATAAATGAATAACTATTAAACAATTATTATGAATGAAGGTCTTTTCAAACAATTAAACAAAGGGCATCTATTAAGAGATAAATCACATAAACCTACAAATGAAATAATAGATCGACTAAAAAATAAGATTGATGCTTTAAAAGGTGATGCAGAACTTGAGGACATAGGCGCTGATGGACAACCAGTAGATTTAAATACTATTAATATTACAGACCCGAACGATATCGCTGAGATCGATCACAATATTGAGGAATTAAGATATATTATGGAAGAGTTGCAGCGTTTTATTGAGAGTGGATCAAGAGAGAAGTTACTGAAATATTTTACTGAAGATCAATTAGAAAATCCTGATTTCTTTAAAGAAGCCTTAGATCAAATAAATCAATTTTTAAGATTTAGCAATGAAGTAAGAGAATCTTTGCAAAATAATGCCACCATGAGCTTGGGACGCGTATATTCTACTGTTCTAAACTTTCAATCCACCTTAGGCACGTTAACTAAAGATTCTCACGGAGATGAGTCTTTAATTAATGAAATTATTACAGGCAAAGACTACCTTAAAAATAGGAATGAGGTTAATGCTTTAACCGAAATAAAGAAAATTACTGAAGACATATCAAATTTTTCTGACAAGATATATGAAAAATTATTTTTAGGTATCAATCGTGAAAGCACAATAGTTGGTGAGGATACATATAATACTCTATTACCTTATATTCCTGGCTTAAAAGAAAGGGTTCAATTTATTTTAAACCTGACCTCGGAAGATTTAACTTTCTTAAATATTTCAGATAAAGAAAAAGAAGAAAGTTTAAATTCTATAAAAAGAGAAGCTGAGGTTGCTCTCGAATATATTGAAATAATAGAAAATCCTGAAAATAAACAAGATTTAATTTCTCAGAATAAGCATGCATCAACAATAAGAGGCCTTATGGTAATCACAAGTTCAAATGGATTAAAAGCTGGATTAGCCAATAGACTATATGCTTTAATTCTACGCGAAGAATAGTATAAGCGGATCGCCGTGTATCTTTGGGTCCCCCTGTAATCTTGGCGCTATTGCTCCAGCTTGAAAATGTTGTGCTAAGCTCCCAATAATATTAACAATTCGCTATAGTTAATGTATAATAAACATACTATGACAAAACAAAAAACTACTAGAAAAAAGAATCAAGAAAAACAAGCTCTTAAAACAGCTTTATTAAAAAATACTCCTAAACTTTCTAAAAAATCTCAAAAGGAAGTCAAATCTGCATTCAAAAAAGCTATCGTTCATTATGGAGAAGCACTTCGAAAACTCGGACAAACATAATTAATCTTTAGATAAATGACAAAAAAAGTTTCACTAGATGAGGTCAAGAACCTTGCTTATGAATTTGCAATAAAGTATTTAGACTGGGATGAACCAATTCCAGAATTTGAAACCAGATTTCCCGGAATCTTGGAAAGTTGTTTAGAGCAGCCATTTCAAAACGTATATGGGGAAGTGCTTTATAGGGGTGTTACTAAAAAAGCTTCTATGTTGTTCTACTTAATGATTAAAAATCACCCATTTAAAAATGGAAATAAACGTCTTGCGGTCTTGACAACTTTGCTTTTTCTCCATAAAAATAGCAGATGGCTATACGTTTCTAACCAGAGACTTTACGAACTTGCAGTTGAAGTTTCAAAAAGTGAAATGAAAGATAAAGAAAATGTAATAAATGCATTGAACGTCTTACTGGCTGAAAATATCAAAAATAAATTACCGGAATAATTTATAGTTAATCTCTGAGTTAGTATTCAGACTTTTGCTATAATTTCTCATATGACCAAACTCAAATTCCCAAAAATCACACTTCGAGGCTTATTCTTAGCACTGTTAGGTTTCCTAACTCTCGCTGGAATCGTCCTTACACCGCTATTAATGGTGGTTCAATATATTAAATTATGAACTACAAACTTAGCGATAAAATTACCGTGCTTCCTCAAATCAGCACTCGTTATGCTACCAGCTTGGAGCGGCTTGGAATTGTTACTGTAAAAGATTTAATTACATATTTCCCCTATAAATATTTAGATACAAATCAAAAAAAATCCATTCAGGATTTACTTTTACATCCAGACGAGGAAGGAAAATATTTAGTTCAAGTTCGAATTAAAAATTTTAAAAACCAATATATTCGAGGAGGGAGAAGTATTCAAAATGGTTTAATTTACGATGAAAGTGGAGAAATGAAAGTATCATGGTTTAATCAACCGTTCATGGTTAGAGTTTTAGCAAAAGATTCTGAATTCTTGTTTTATGGAAAGATAAAAGTGAAAGGAAAACACACAATTTTTTACCCAACAATTTACGAAGAAGTACAAGAAGGAAAAGATTCTGTGCATTTAAGTAGATTAACTCCCGAATACAGATTAACAACTGGAATCTCAAAAAAATGGTTACGAAGTAGAATAAAGTTTTTAATGGACTATATTGATATTATTGACATCACAGATGAATTTTTAAAAGAAGGTTTATCAAAACATTCAAATAAGGATTTAATTAAAGATGTTCATTTTCCAGAAACAGCAAAAGATTTAGATAATGCAGTAAAAGATTTATCTTTACGTGAATTTACAAATTTACAATTAAAATTAGAAGCAAAACGAAAACAAGCCAAGAAGCAAAATGCACCAGCTGTAAAAAAAGGAGTCGATTTAAGGAACCTTGCAGATAAATTTATAGCTGAACTTCCATTTGTATTAACTCCAGACCAGAAAACAATCATTGATAATTTAATTGAAGAAATTGGGAAGAAGCCAATTAACGCACTTGTACAAGGAGATGTGGGTAGTGGAAAAACTATTATCGCAATAATTTTAAGTTATTTAATTTCGAAAATTGGTTACCAAAGTATTGTTCTTGCGCCTACAACAATTCTTGCAAAACAACATTTAGAAACATTTAATAAATTTTTAAAAGGCAAAGCAAAAGTTCTACTTGTAGTCGGAACAACAAAAGAAACAGAAGACGCAGACATTCTGATTGGAACAACAGCAGTTTTAGCTAGAAAAGAAGGATTAGTAAAAAAACCTGGATTAGTAGTGGTGGACGAACAACATAAATTTGGAGTTAAACAAAGAGAAGAGCTTTTAGGAGAATATCGAAGTTTGTTTAAAGAGAAATACTATCCCCACTTTATAAACATGACCGCAACTCCAATTCCCAGAACAATTGTACAATCACTATTTGGAGATTTGGAAGTTTACTCACTAAATTCGAAACCAAAAGGAAGATTACCAATTCGAAGCTTTTTAGTTCCAGACGAAAAGAAAGCAAGTGGATACGAATGGATAAAAAACGAAGTAGCAAAAGGAGGGCAAGTATTTTGGGTTTGTCCATTAGTAGAGGAATCCGATAACTTACAACTTAAAGCAGCAAAAACAACATTTGAAGAATTGAAAGAATATTTTAAAGATTCTGAAGTGGAGCTAATCCATGGAAAACTTAAAGAAGATAAAAAGACAGAAGTTATGCAAAAGTTTAATGCAAATAAAATTCAAATTTTAGTAACAACATCTGTTATTGAAGTTGGAATTGACGTTCCAAATGCAAATATTATAGTAGTAGAATCCGCAGAAAGATTCGGACTTGCGCAACTTCACCAGATGAGAGGTAGAGTAGGAAGAGGAGAAAAGCAAAGTTGGTGCTTTTTATTCACTTCCCCAGAAGTATCGGATTTAGCAACAGATAGATTAAATTTCTTTTGTGGAAGTAATGATGGATTAAAAATCGCAGAATACGATTTATCTTTAAGAGGACCAGGAGAAGTTTACGGAACAAAACAATCTGGAATTCCAAATTTAAAAATCGCAAGTTTTAAAGATATGAATATTATTAAAGAGAGTAAAAAGACAGCGGAGGTTTTGTATAAGAAAGGGTATAGAGTAGTAGAGTTGTTTTCTTAAATTCCTTTTTGTGTCATCTCGAGCGAAGTCGAGAGATCTTAAACCACCGTGGTAAAGATTTCTCGACTCGGCTAAAGCCTCCCTCGAAATGACACAATTCCCTCTCCTTTTAAGGAGAGGGTTAGGGTGAGGTCATACCGCCGCAAAACCAGGCATTAGTTAGGGAGGTCCATGATATAATCCCTTCATGCACAAACACATAATCGTCATTCTCGACAACATTAGATCCACCTTCAATGTTGGATCAATTTTACGAACCTCAGACGGAGCAGGAGTAACAAAACTATACCTTTGCGGAATAACACCTACCCCAGACCATCCTAAGATCAAAAAAACAGCATTAGGCGCAGAAGATTATGTTAAATGGGAACATCATAAAAATATTTTAGAAGTAATAAATAAATTAAGAAAAGAAGGGTATACAATAGTTTGTGTAGAACAGAGCGAGAAAGCAGTAGATTACAAAGAGTATGAGTATCCTAAAAAAGTTGCCTTTGTTTTTGGTAACGAGATTTCTGGAGTTTCAGAATATATAATGGAAGATTCGGATGCTATTATCGACATAGAAATGCATGGAAAGAAGAATTCATTAAATGTAGCGACGACAGTAGGAATAATCTTATATAAATAAAACTCTAAGCACTAAATCCTAAACAAGGCTCAAAATTCAAATGTTTAAATATTTGTAATTTGAGAATTAGAATTTGTTTAGAGTTTAGTACTTAGAGTTTAGAAATTTAAAATATGAAACAACAACCTCGAATCACAACAGGCACATTAAAAGGACGAAAACTTAAAGTCCCAGAAAATGCACGCCCATTTACTGAGAGAGTAAAAATTACAATGTTTGATCTGATAAGTGAATTTATTAAAGATGCAAGAGTATTAGATTTATTTGCCGGCTCTGGAAACTTAGGAATCGAAGCCTTGAGTAGAGGAGCAAGTTACGTGCAATTTGTGGATAACGACGAAAAAGCGACTAAAATTATTCGAGAGAACCTTAAATCCAACGATCTGATGCTTTCATCCAGAGTAACAGCTCTTGATGTTTTTAGATTCTTGACTATAAATAAGGAAAAATTCGATATAATTTTCCTAGATCCACCTTTTACAATGGACTTTAAACTAAGGCTGGATGAATTAGTAAATTCATTATCAGTTGACGGAATCGCAGTTTTAAAACTTGAAGAAGGTAATGATAAATATAAGATTGAAGGATTAGAAGAAGTTTATACAAAGAAAGTTGGGACAAATGTACTGCACTTCTTTAAATTAAAAAATGAAGAAATTAAAGAATGAAGGAATCGAATTAATAAATTAACCGCCAATCTCTTTATTCAGTTCATTTTTTCATTCCTTCATTTCTTCATTTATGTTAGAATACGTCAGTATTTTAAGATTTTAAGTTTAATAAAATGGCAGCAACACCAAAACACAGAAGATCAGCAAGCAAGGCAGGATCAACAAGAGCATCACAAAGATACGATGTTACTCTAACTAAGTTCAAAAAAATGAAGAAAAAAGGTGGTAAAGGATTTGTTGTATCTAAAGAAACAGGTATGGCAGGACTTTCTCACAGAGTTTCTAAAGAAAATCCAACTTACAAAGGAGTAAAAGTTATCAATGAAAAATAACTCAAAGCATCTAGATAAACACCTTTCCAGAGTTTTAGCTGTACAGTTTTTATACAGTAAGTTAATCACTGAGAGGGAAAATCTAGAAACAATAGCTTTTGAGCCAAACTCTCTTTTAGAAGAGATGGAGGTAAAAAAATACGATAATAATCTGTATTTAAGCATTGTAGAAGGAGCTATAGAATACCAGAAAGAGATTGATAGTATAGTGACAAAACTAGCCCCAGAATGGCCTCTAGCCGATATAAATCCAATTAGTTTGATAATTCTCCGAGTAGCAATCACTGAAGCTTTTATTAACCAAACAACACCTGCACCAATCGTTATAGACGAAGCTATTGAACTTAAAAAGGATATCAATCCTGACGAGACTTCTAGCTCATTTATTAATGGTGTACTTGGTGCTATTCTAAAAGATGAGAAGATTTTTAAACAATTATCAGAACTAAAAAAAGAATAAAGAAATGGAGAAACTGGGAAAGCTGCATAAAATATTAGGATTCGAAGTGGATTTAGAGTTATTAAAAGTAGCTCTAACACACAGATCTTTTATAAATGAAGTAAAGAATAGAGCTTTAGAGCATAACGAGAGGCTTGAATTTTTAGGAGATGCTGTATTGGAACTTGTTGTAACTGAATTTCTCTTTAATAGTTTCAAAGACCTAAATGAAGGAGTTTTAACAAGCTTTAGAGCTGCATTAGTAAAGACAGAAAGCTTAGCCGAAGAAGCGAAAAGACTTGGGATTGGTGAATTCATTTTCATGAGTAAGGGAGAAGAGCAAAGTGGTGGAAGAGCAAGGCAATATATTCTCGCAAACACAATGGAAGCAATTGTTGGTTCAATACATTTATCACTTGGCTATAAAAGTGCAGAAGAATTTATTTTAAAGAATATCTGCTATAAATTAGCCTCGATAATTGAAGACAGGAAAGATATTGATGCTAAATCTAAATTGCAAGAACTAGCACAGGAAGCAACAAAATTTACTCCAAGATACGAACTTTTGACTTCAGTAGGTCCGGATCATAACAAGACTTTCGAAATGGAAGTATTTATCGATGTTCACAATTTTGGAAAAGGAAGCGGTAAGAGTAAACAAGAAGCTGAGCAAAATGCAGCACAAGATGCTATTAATAATTGGGATAAGTTAATAAAGAAGTATTTTAAGAAAAATTGATAGTAAAAACCTAATCAGGTATGTTAAAATTGCTAGGTAATAAACAATCCCACCTCTAGGAAAGTTTTCTGTAATACGAACTCAGAAGCGGATAACAGAAGTTTAATTTAATATTAATATAAAAAAATGGTTAAGATAAGATTAACAAGAACAGGAAGAAAAAATGAGCCATCCTATAGAGTGGTAATAACTCCTGCTAGAGAAAAAAGAGAAACTAGATTTATTGAGCTTATTGGTAATTATTCACCAAAAACAAAGCTATTTAATGTAAAAGAAGACAGAGTAAAATACTGGCTAAGTGTAGGTGCACAGCCAACAGAAACCGTAAAATTCCTACTTTCAAAGAAAGGACTTTATGAATATAAGCCAGCTAGAAAATTTCAAAGAAAACCAGGAAAGAAAACAGTAGAGAGAAGAGAGAAGAAAGCTAAAAAAGCAGCAGAACCCAAAGAAGAAAAGTCAGAAGAACCGAAGGCTGAATAAGTCATAAATAAGGATTAAATTAGAAAGACCCGGAAGCGGGTCTTTTTTTATTCCCATGTTGGACCGCCCAAGATCTTAGTCTTGCTTTCGGGGCGGTAGAAATCCTCCGTCCAGCTAAAGCTGGCCACCTCCTTTAAAAAGGAGGACTTGAATTCTCCCTTTGTGAATGGAGTGGCACGACCTGCCTACGTGGTGCAGTCAGGCAGGAGTGCCGAGGGATTTTACCGTTGGACACTGCAATTTAACACCCCTTCGTCTCGCCCATGCTCGACTCTTCCCCTCTTATAATAAGAGGGGAAGAGCGAATCCGTTAAGGATGAAGGGGTGTTAATACCGCACAGAAACCACTTCTTAGTTCTTGTGCGGTCCTTATTTAGCTTTGCCTATTGCTGTGTTTGGTTGGTAGTTTGAGCTTTTTGTTGTCGAAGTTCGATGTATGCTTTCATATCATCACTAATTTTTGCAGTTGCAGGAGCATTTAAATACAAATCCTTTAAATCTTTTGCCTCTAAGAACTGATACTTAACTAAATCAATTTTCAAAGACCAATCTCCATTTGTTTGAGCTGATGGATCCTGTGTTAATGTGTCCGAATCTCTAACTGTAATTTCCATTTCTTTTACAATTACAAAATCATCAATTGTATTTAATGATGCAATGAAGCTTTTAATATTCTCAAATGGTCCAACAATTTCGAAAATAAAAGGAAGTTCCACTAGGTTTACATTTCCTGTTAAATTTTGTGTTGAGGAATCTGGATCTATCGTAGATTCGGAAAGTCTTTGTGAAATGATATTCAAACCATTTTGTGAAATTAAGTTCGAAATTTTATCTCTAAAACTTACGACTTGAGTATTCTGAGAAGTCGCAATATTATTCACAGTGTCCAAATTGCTTAAAATCGTATTTGAATCAGAATCTAAAGCTTTTACTTCTGATAGCTTTTGACTAAGTTGAGTAACGTTATCGTTGTTAGTAGAAATCTCATCTAGAACTGCAAATAGTTGATTTATTTTAGGTATAACAAACACTCCGATTATAGTTACAAAAACTATAATAGTAAAAATGGGGAGAATATAAAGCTTTAGAAATTTGGTTTGCTTCTTTCTTTTTAAATCCTTTTCCTTTTTTTGTTGGTCTAAGTCCTGAATTATCATTGTAATTTATTAATGTTAAATGCAACTACAATAGATAGTTTTGATGAATCATTTGAATCTATACTAATACTTCTTACAAATATATCTTTTACATTTGGTGTAGCTAATAGTAATTGATACAAATCACTAATTTTAGAAAAGTCCGAAATTGTTAATGTTAGTACAAATTCTCCAGTGATTTCCCTTTTGTAAGTAACTACATTTACATTTCCATTGTAAGTAGATTCTATTTTATCAGCGATATCAATTAAATCTGTCAGTTTAATATCTTTCGCTAATAGTGGGTCGAGTGCTCTAGATTTAATAAAAAGTTCACCATTTTTTTGTTTGATTTCGTTGTAAGTTGAAATTTGGGAATTAAGAGTTCCTATTACAGTTTTAGTATTTGCAAGGGAGGGTTGAACAAGCACAACATCCAACATTGTAAGTGCAAAATAAACAAATGCACCAAAAAATATTAATAAAACAGAGTATAAGATTGTATTATCTCTTTCTTCTAACTGTTTAATTTCCTCCTTAGTTTTAGGTGGAATTAAGTTAAATTTAAATATTTTTGTTTTATATTCTGAATTCATATTTATTGATCGGACAAACCTTTAAGTGCTAATCCAAGTGCAACATTAAAGCTTCTTATATTTACTGCTTTTAGCTTATCAGCCACAGCACCATCAACTTCAATATTTTGTAATGGATCTACAAGAGTTGTGTTTATATTTGTTTTAGTTTTCATATATTCATCAAGTTTAGGTAGAGCAGAGCCACCACCAGTTAAGAAAATATTCTTGATAGGTTCTCCTCCTATTTTTTCCTGATAGTAAGTTAATGTTCTTCCAACTTCGCTGACTAAAATCTGCACAATTGGTTCAATTGATTTAGCAATTTTTCCTTCGTCTGCATTAAAATCTAATCCATATGTAACTTTATATTTTTCTGCTTGCATTGGATCTAGTCCGAAATCGGAAGATATTATTTTTGTGACTGCATTTGAACCCGTTCCAACTGATTGAGAAAATATTACTCCAGAATTTCGAGAGAGAAGAATATTAGTATTTTCTGCTCCAAAATCTACAATCATAAAAGTTTCAGTTGGAGGTAAGGAGTAACCATGCGCTACTAATCTTGCGATTGCTAAAGATTCAGTTTCTATTGCAAGTAAATTTATTCCTGCTTTGGACATTATGTCCTGATATCTTGTTATTAAAGTTTTTGGAGCAGCAACAACATACCAATTCACAAAAGTATTTCCTTCGACACTTTTCTCATCTACATCCAGAAAAGAAACATTTACACTTTCTAAGGGAACAGGTACTAATGATTTCAAAGAAAAATTAATTGCTTCTTCTACCTCCTCATCTTTTACCTTTGGTAGAGATAAAAGTCTTGAATAAACTGCAACTTCTGGAACAGACATTACACAATTTTTAGTACCAATATTTGAAGCCTTAATAGCTTTTAAAACCTCTTCCGAAAGTTTCTGGGATCCTTGTTCAGAATCATTGTCTAACATTCCAATAGCCGTAGGCTGTGAACTTAATGTTTCTAATTTCACTTTTGTTCCATTGTATTTAAGTTGTGCTACCTTTAAAGAATGATGTCCTAAATTCAGACCAAAAAATGGAGGTATATCAGGCATAATAAACAAATTTAAAAACTATCAATATGAATTTATTGCACTATTAGAAATTAAAGCATAATCAAATGCACTATCCATTTGTGGAGCTAAAGGAATTTGTGTAATAACTTTAGCTAAAGGAGAAGTGTTATCATTTGTATCTATGCTTGTGGAAACGAATTCTCTTATTTGATAAGGGAAGCTTGCTGCATTTTGTGCAACTACATTGAATTTTACACTTCCATTTACCTGAGTCATCCTTGGTGTCAATGAAATATATAAAACATTATCCGATGCAGCAAGTCCATTAACACCAGCCGGTGTTAATGTAATTCTTGTTGTTGTGGGTTTATTTGATGGATCTGAAACTTGGAAATTTATTGAATGAACTGCATTTGGTTGATTGTATGGATTGTCTCCAGCTAAACCAGTATAAATTCCAGCTAAATCATAAACATCTTTAATAACTCTTAAATTTCTAGATGCATCCTGCACAACCAAGGTGAATTCTATTGCTGCAGTTTTATCCCAACTTACATCGACACTTGCTGCGTAGCCTGTAGAATTTAGAACAAAAGACTTATCTTTTAATACTTCAAAGTTTTGAACATCTTTTCTATTATTAATATCAACATCTGTTTTAAAGTTTGTACTTCCTAAGCTTGAGTCCTGAACGGTACATTTATAACTAACTCCTGCTTGTAAAGCCTGGCATTCGGAAAAAGTTTGTGGGAGTGTATCTAATGGTTTGTCATATTTACCAAAATTATCAATAATTTTTCGAACTTGGGTTTCGGATGCGTTATAAAGTTTTTCGTACTTTTCGGAAGTTGCAACTTGTGTTACATCTCGATTAGATAAAGTTACTAAACCGACTACAACAATTCCAATGATTGTTAAAACCAATAGAGTAATTAATAATACTTGGCCATCTTTTGTTTTTACTTGTTTATATCCCATAAACTTGTTTATAGCTCATAATTTCTTGTTGATACGGATGTTTGCTTTAGGACATTATTAACATTGAAATTTAAATTTGTGTGCGCACCTACTAATGTAATTAAAATATTTTGTCTCGATTTATTTGTTGGATCCGAAAAACCCATATCAAAACTAACGGTAGTAAATTTAATACTTGCGCTGCTCATATAAACGTTTACATTTCCTGTACTTAAAACATGATCCTTACACATTCTATCACCACACTTTGTCCATTGGTATTTTTCTCCATCGAGAATAAGTTCGCATACAACAGTAGAGGAAGGACCACCACAATTTGTAATTGTATCTGAATTTCGAATATCCCTTGAGATGAGTGAAGATACATTGGAAACTTCCTCTCTAACAACGCTTCGTGCAAGAATTTTAAAAGTTATTTGAAGTGAGAGTATAAGTACACTAAAGAGCATAGTCATTACAACACCCATTATTCCTAAGCTAACTACAATTTCTACAAGAGAATATGCTTTTAATTTTTTTTTAGATTTTCTTAAACGAATCATATCGATTGCTTTTGAAAGTAACTGTTACTGGGTGATTATCAGAATTATAAATTGCAACTACTGTCATTTCGAAATAACTTTGCACACCATTTGTTACAACACTAGTTGCGATAGGAAGAATTTTTACTTGTACACAAACATCAGGGAGAGTAAATCCAGT
Organism: Candidatus Dojkabacteria bacterium; assembly: GCA_040006935.1. Taxonomy (GTDB): domain Bacteria; phylum Patescibacteriota; class Dojkabacteria; order J137; family J137; genus JBDSRX01. The sequence goes on from JBDTVZ010000001.1 coordinate 436,206, forward strand.
ATTGGTTTGTGTTTCTGGTGCTCCTGCAGCATTCAATGTTGTCGAACTAATTTTGTATTGGCTATTTGCATCACAAGTAGTTATTTGTTGATCTAAAGTTTTTTCCAGATACGAGCCGTTAGTATTTTTAGTCAATTTAAAAAAAACAGGACTTGTTTGCTGATTAGTTGCAAAAGTATCATCAGACACAAATACATTTGAAGGAGACTTTACAATTTCCATCGCATTCACTGCCAATCCATTTACATAATCTTCAGTTTGATTTTGCCTAACTACAACAAAGGAATTTGAAACCAAAAGCATAGAGCCCAATATTGTTGAGGAAATAATTCCCAACACAACTAGAACTTCTACTAAACTTGATGCTTTTAGATTCCTTTTCATTTAATTACTAGTAATATTATTACTTGTTAAGTCTATGCTAATTTGTTTAAAATTGCCAGTAGCAGTATGAGAAATTTTAATCGTGCAAGTTCCGGAAGAATTCACAACTCCGTTAGAATCCACAGTTACAATATCACCTGTTAATCTTGAGAAACCAATAGTATTGCAATTAACACTTGGCTGTATTGTTGAATGTAAAACCTCAATAGCTTTTGCATTCGCTGTATCGTCTACGCAAGTGACTCTAGATGCTCCTTTTATACATGTTTGGAAAGCGTAAGTTGTATTTCTAAAAGCAACAGTTACATAATCCTGGGCAACATTTGGAGAGCCAGGTTTTGTTGCTGAATTTCTGGATCTATTCTGTGCTACTTGTAGCGCCGAAGCAACATCTGAAAATGCATTTTGTAATTCAATTGTAGAACGTACTTGTGTAAGAGCATAAGTACTAAATCCCAATAAGACAGCCATTATACCCATGGCGATAATTGCTTCTAACAATGTAAATGCTTTCATTTTAGTAATTTAAAGTTATAAAATTAAGTAACTGAGTTCCAATTGCTAATGTAAAAACAAAACCCAAAAGTATTAAAGGTACGAACGGGATTAAAACTCCTTTAAATTTTCTGACTAATAGAGAATACGATATTCCAACCAAACTTCCAAGAACACAAGTTAGAAAGAATGAAATGAGCCCGAAAGTTATACCTAAAGTATATCCAATTATCATCATTATATAGATATCTCCTTCACCAATAGCCTTTTCGTGGCTTGATTTATGAATAATAAAAATTATTCCTCCTAAAATAAATCCTGCAATAATATTTTGTATGGTTCCTAGAGTTATAAATGGAAAAGGAATTGAGCCATCAATTCGGAAAGATATAAATTTATAAAGACCGAATAATAGATTTATAATTACAATCACTAGCAAAATCACTTTAAGAAAATTTTCTGGAATACTTAGATGAATAATGTCGTAAACAGATAAGTAGAGTAGTGAAGTGTAAATAAAGATATAAAGGACAATCAGTATAAATTTTTCCGTTATTGAGATTTCGTTACTTAATAAAACTATATTAAGACCGAAGCTAAGAACAAATCCAAAAAAGATAGAAGATAGTTCTGTAATTCCAATTGTTGCATTACTAAATTTTAAACCAGCTTTCTGTTTTGAGAATCGATATAAAAAAGGAATTAGAATGAAATCTAAATTCTTATTTATTTTCTTATTTTCGATATGAATAAGAAAAAATTTAGATAGAGTGCTGGATAAATATGCTAAGAGAATAATTAAAATTATTATCACTTCCTTCTTTATAAAAATTTAAATTTAGAACCAGGAAGTAACAGGAGGACATTGCGAAGTACCCGAACCTTTTACGCTACCTGACTCTAATAAAACGCAAAGTACAAAATCAGAATTTGAATTTACATTATAAAAGTACCTTGTTCCATTATTCGTTGAAGAACTAGCTGGAGAAAGAAATCCTTTTAAAGCGTAATTTTTAAATCCAACAATACTAACTTGACCTTGTCCAAAAACGACATTTGCTTTAGTAGGAAAACTTAAATTAGCTTTTCTATAATCATTTAAAATATTTGTAATTGCAGAAATTGAATTATTTCGCTCAACGTCACGTGAGTTTTTTTGAACTATTCCAATTCCAACAATTCCCAAAATGATAAAGATGGCGGTAACCGCCATCCCTATCATTAGTTCTATTAATGTAAAGCCTTTTTTGTTCCTTCTCATTAATAAAATTTAATTATTGTGGTGTTACAGCTGTTGTGCAAGCAACGCCAGAATTACCTAATTGAATATCCCAACTTCCACCTTCGATTTTTGCACCAAAGCTATAACTTCCTCCATTAGAAGAGAAGCAATATTGTGTGTGTGAATCATCTGTAGTTGTAAGACTTGCTATCATTGGACCTTTTAAATCTACTATTTTACTTCCATTTATTGCTATTTGGTTTGTACTAAATACAACTCCTCCGGATCCCGCAGATGGAAATACACCGAAGTTACTAAAGTATGTATTTATAGCTAGGTTTACAGAGTTAACAGTATCTCTTCTTTGAGTATTTCTCAAAGATTGTTGTACGATACTAATTCCTAAAATAGACATAGTCATAAGAACTCCGATAATACCCATTGCAACCATAAGCTCAATAAGTGTGAATGCTTTCTTTTGCTGCATATTACTTAATGTATAAAAAATAAATTATTTATTAACAATCTGTCCAACTTGATAAATTGGAAGATAAATCGCTATTGCCATAAATCCAACTAAAACACCTACTATTACCAAGATAAAAGGCTCTATAAGTTTTGTCAAGTTTCCTGCAATTTGGTCAACTTCACTCTCATAAAAAGCTCCGAGATCTTTTAGTACTACGTCTACACTTCCAGCCTCTTCACCTGTTGCTATCATCCTTATAATTATTAATGGGAATGCATCCTTAGTATTATACTTAGCGATTGATAATGCAAGAGAGGAGCCTTTTGCTAAATCTTCTTTTGTTCCTACCAAAATATCTTTAAATACTGCATTACTTGTAGCTCTTGAGACGATATCCACAGCTTCTATAATTGGAATTCCGCTCACCATAAGCATGGATAAAATTCTGCAAAATTCTACAATTTCTATTTTTCTAATTAAATTTCCAAAAACAGGAACTTTTAATTTGAACGAATCAAATTGCCTTCTTCCTGCAGGAGTTCCCACATAATATCTAAATAAAAGGACTATAGAGACAATAATTATTATTGCAACAATTAAACTTGGTATGTTGGAAAAAATATCTCCAATTGCCACAAGAACTTGAGTCACAAAAGGTAACTCTGTTTCTCCTAAACTTAAGTAAAGCTGTTTTACTTGAGGAACCATGAATACAATCATTAGAACTAACACAGCAATCATTACAACTAATATAATTGCCGGGTAAATTAAAGCACCAGAAATTTTTCCTCGAAGATTTTTAGACTTTTCTAAATCATCTGCAATTTTTAATAATATTTCGTTTAAATTACCACTCTTTTCCCCAGCCGCCATTAAGTTAGATTGGATTTCATTTAAAATCCCACCTTCTTTTTTAAATGCATCGGATAGAGCAGTTCCAGCTTCAATTGCTTTGTAAATTCTTGTTAATTTCTCTTTTACAGAATCCTTATCTGCTTGTTGAACAAGAATATCTATCGCTTGAATAATTGGAATTCCAGCTGTAACCATTGTAGACAATTGCCTAATTAACACTACTTTCTCATCAAGGCTCATTCCTCCAATTTCTATATTTAAAAGTCTTTTAAAATTTACTCCAACACTTTCTTGAATAATTACAGGAACCATTCCTTGAGAAGTTATAAACTCCTGGACCTCATTCTGGCTCTCGGCACTTTTTATACCTTCCATTCTTTGTCCAGTATTTGTTACTGCTATGTATTTGTAGTCTGTCATTTTTTAATTAGCCTCTGTTTAATAAAATATCAAAATCATTGGGTCTATTTGCAATAATTTTAGCTGCTTCTGCAGAAACTTTTCCTTCTTTAACTAATTTAACAAGTGACTTTTCCATTGAAATCATACCTAGATCAAAACCAGTCTGTATAATATTGTCTAATTGGATACCTTTACTTTCTCTTATTGTATTTTTTACAGCAGATGTTCCTATTAAAATTTCTAGAGACGCAACTCTAGAATTATTTAACGTTTTGACAAGTCTTTGTGATATTACTGCTTGTAGAACTGATGCTAATTGGACTTTAACTTGTTCTTGCTTTTCTGCGGGGAACATATCAATAATTCTATCAACTGTTTGTGATGCACTATTTGTGTGTAAAGTTGCGAAAACTAAGTGACCCGTTTCTGCAATTCTTAATGCAGCTTCAACAGTTTCTAAGTCCCTCATTTCTCCTACAAGCACAATGTTAGGATCTTGTCTTAAAATTGCTCTAAGCGCATTTCCCCAAGATGTAAAGTCTTGCCCTGATTCTCTTTGATCCACCATGCTTAAAGATTTCGGAAATACATATTCAATTGGGTCTTCTAATGTAATTATATGTTTACTATCTGTAGTATTTATGAGGTTAATGATAGACGCAATTGTAGTTGATTTTCCACTTCCTGTTGGACCTGTAACTAAAACCAATCCATTTGGATATTTAGAAAATTCTTTCATAATTGGTGGCAAATCCAATTCTTCGAGAGTTGGAATTTTTTCCGAAATAACTCTAGCAGCAATAGCCAAAGTATTACTCTCTCTAAAAATATTAATTCTAAATCTTCTACTGCCCAGACTGTAGGTCATATCGTATTCATTAATGTCTTCAAGTTTAGTTTCTTTTCTACCTTTTAATAAATCCATAACATAGCCTTCCGAATCTGCTTGTGTAACAAGTGGTGATTGAATAGTTTTAAGTTCACCATTAACTCTAATCATTACTCTATAGCCTACAGAAATATGTACATCGGATGCATTTTGTTTCATAGCTTCTTCAAGAAAATCCTTCAAAACATATGTCTTATTCACTAGGTCACCACCTGGTGGAGGAAGAACTCCTGGTGTAGTGGACTGTGTATTATTTATTTTATTTAATTTCTCATCAAGTTTATTGGAAGGGTCAATCATTGGCTGAGCTGCTGCCGTATTTTCTACAGGTTTAATTTCTCTTGCACCATTGGCGGAAGTCATACTCACATTACTATTAAGTATTAAATCACTTGCTCCAGATCCCACTAAACTTTCGGACTCACTACTATTAAATTGAACATTATTTCCGACTGTTGGAGCGGGAACGCTTGCTTGAGGACTAGTACCAACTGCCTGTTTTACCTGATCTAAAATAGATCCCATAGATGTCTGAGTAGGCACGACCGGGCTTTCAGGAAGTGTTTTTGTAATATTATTAATTTCTTTAGTCAAATTATTAAGATCTGCTTTCTCATTCACAATTTGCTCAGTTGGAGTTTTGCTCATTTGGATGTTGGTATCAGGCGATGTCCGAATTTCTGGCTGACCGATCTCTTGAGCTTGTGGAATTACTGAGCTTACAGATCCTTTTAGTGGAGGAAGGGCAGCTGGCGTAATTGTTGTAGTTGTAACAGTGGTTTGAGTAGGCACCGCACCATCTCCAGCTTGATTATTTCTATTTGCTATATTTATTAATGGCACTATATTAAATTAAGAATTAACAATTATAAATTATGAGAAGAATTACGATTTATGAATTACTTTCCTAAATCATTTATTCTGGAATTCTCTTTTAATTTTTAATTGTTAACTTTTAATTGCTACTCGTTCTTGACTCTCAAGACTTCTTCGAGTGTTGTTACACCTTCGATTGCTTTTAAAAATCCATCCTGTATCATTGTAATCATTCCTTCGGAAATTGCAATATCATTGATTTCCTTGATAGTACTTTTCTTTACGATTGCTTGCGAGATAGTATCACTCATCTTTAATGCTTCAAATATACCTGTTCTACTTGTATACCCAGTGTTGTTACATTTCGGACAGCCTACCGCTTTATAAAGAATCACCTTATTAGTATTTTTATCAAAATGGAGTTTTAACTCATGCTCGGGTGTATAGATATTAAATTCATTCAATTTATCCAATTCTTTATGCATTTCTCCTAACATTTCTGGGGTAGCTTCAAAAGATTGCTTGCAATTAGTGCATAAAACCCTAACCAAACGTTGCCCAATAACTAAGTTGACAGTTGAGGAGAGCAAAAAAGGTTCAATTCCCATGTCTAGAAGACGAATAAAAGCGCCACCCGAACTATTTGTATGAACCGTGGAAAGCACCAATCTACCTACTAAAGCTGATTGTATAGCGAGAGAAGCAGTTTCCGAATCTCGAATTTCTCCAACCATGATAATGTCCGGGTCTTGCCTTAAGAAAGACCTTAATCCACTTGCAAATGTTAAACCAACCTCAGCATTAACCTGAACTTGATTAACTCCTTCAACTCGAATTTCAACAGGATCTTCCAAAGTCATAATATTTACACCAACATTATTCAGAATTTTTAACGCACTTGATAAAGTTTGGGTTTTACCGCTTCCTGTTGGACCCGTAACTAATATAACTCCTTGTGTTTTTTTCAATGCTTCTTTGAAACGTGCGAATGCGATTCCTCTCATGCCTAGTTCTTCCAGACTTAATGCACTTTCATTCTTAGCCAAAAGCCTCATCACGATCTTTTCCCCATAAATGCTAGGCATAATGGAAACTCTAACATCAACAATTTGGTCTTCTGTTTTTATTTGGAATCTCCCATCTTGAGGAACTCTTTTTTCGTCAATTTTTAAATCTGAAAGGATTTTTATTCTAGCAATTACAGAGTTCAATAAAGTCTTAGGAATAGTTAAACCTTCAGTTAAAAGTCCTCGTACTCTGAATCTTACTACAACCATTTTCTCTCTTGGTTCAATATGAATGTCCGAAGCTTTATTCTTAACACCGTACTCCAGAATCATATTTACAATTCTGATGATTGGGGCATTTTCATTATCTGTAGACACATTCGCATCTTGATAACTTTTGTTTATATCTATTAAATTATCTCCTACTTCCTCCAACGCCTGATTTACATCATTACCTATTTGAGCTCCATATTTAGTATTGATAACATTATCAATTTCATCTTCCGCAGCGTAGTATGGTTCTATCTTTTTACCTATTATAGATTCTAGATATTTGATCTTTTGAAGATCAAGGGGATCCTTCATTGCCACCTTAACTTTTACTGGTAAGTCTTCAAAAACCACTGCCTGAGAAGATTTTGCAATATCTGCAGGTAATTTATTTAAAACTTCTAAATTAATAACTGCATCTGCTACATCTATATATCCAACTCCTCTCATTTCCGCGTATGTTTTCGCTAATTCTTTAAAAGTTATAGTGCTATGTTCTATTAGAACTTGATCTATAGTTTTGTTTGAATTAACTGCTTCAAATTTAAATGCGTTATACTGTTCATTAGTTATAATAGAACGAGCTAGGAGAGCATCTAGCAAATTTGATATGCCTCTAACAGAGACATTGCTCTGTGGAACAGCTCCAACGTTAGCTGGGGAAACGTTCACAGAAGGTTCAGAAGCGGTTTCACGACCTAGAACTTCCTTTGTTTTCTGCAGAATGTCATTTAAGGCTGCAGTTGAAACTGGAGGTGTAGGTTGGGTATTTTTATCTTGAAGAGCTGGATTCATTATCTGTTTTAAGATTTAGACATATTATTTAACTTAGACGCTATGTATACTATTATATACACTTAACTGGATTTATTAAAGTAGATTTATGCATTATCAACCTATTTTGCTTGATACTAAAGGTATAGATATCCTAGACAAAGATACTGTCTTAGATGAAGTCTCTAGAATATATAAACAATTAAAAGAATCTCTTTCTGTTTTTGAAATTAAAGCAGAAGGACAAAGCATTGGAGTTGAATCCTTGAAGAAATTTAGTAGTTGGCTTTGGAATAGAAATGATGAGCTAAAAGTTCTTATAGTTTTCCAGGCAGAGAAGCTTACCCTTGAAGCACAAAATTCATTACTCAAAATTGTAGAGGAGCCACCTGAGAAGACAGTTATTATCCTATCTAGCAGAAATTCGGACACTTTATTGCAAACTATTAACTCCCGTTGCATTACTATGGGGAAGGTAAGTAAAAGTAATGATGCAGTACAAATGCCAGCTTTCCTACAAGGTAATTACATAAACAGAATAAAACTTATAGATTCTTTGACTAAGGAAGATAATTCTAGAGAAAATGCTTTAAAGCTTGTTGAAGAATTGATAAACTATTATTTAGAAGATAAAGAGTATAGAATGAAATCGGACAAACTATTAGAAATATACTTAGGAATAAAGTCTGGAACAAATTTAAAATTATCTTTATCTTTAGTTAATCAATTAGTTAGCACATAATATTTTTACTTATTATTAAACAGTTATGAAGAAATTAGCTTTTGTACTTTATGCCTGGGGCAGCACGTTCCTTTTTGCATTTATAATCTATTGGCTAGCTACAATTCCCAACCTAAGTGCTGGAGATGTTGTTACTGATGAAGTTATAAAAGTTATTTTTAGATTAACACTATATGCAATATTATTTGTACTGATATATAGATCTGTAATTATTACTTTAAAAACAACAGTAGAAAGATTATCCAAATGGAGATCCCGAAAAGAGGAAGCGGAAGACAGTGAATTTGTATTAATTGTCGAGACATTAGTAGTAATACTTGTAATTTTCGCAACAATTTCTTTTGCATTCTTTGAGCAACATGTTCAGTTCTATACAAATGGAAGGAATGGTGGAGCAGAGGTTGTGTTTATTAAAAAAGATGGCTTGGATGTTGCATATATTCCACAGTCCTCAATTGCAGAGGCAAATAAGGGAGTATTAATTAGTGTAATGTCCACACTTTTAACAGCTATTGTAGTTTATAGTGTCCCAGTTATTGGTGAACTTGAAGTTGCCATAAAACATAAGTTGGATAGAGAAATTAAGCATAAAAAGAAATAAGAAAACCTAGATAAAAGCCCGAAACCTATATCTATTAGTAAGATAGAGTTCTCGGGCTTACTTATCCAATATAGCTAACATTATTGGGTTGACTTTTTACCAATCTAATCTAAAATCTGTGGGTATGTCAAATTCAGAAAAAAATACAAAAAATAACGATTACAATGCTTCAAACATTACTGTTTTAAAAGGGTTAGAAGCTGTAAGGAAGAGACCAGCCATGTATATTGGTGGAACAGACGAAGCTGGATTACATCATTTGATTTGGGAAATTGTAGATAATGCTATTGATGAAGCTCTAGCTGGGTTTGCTACAGATGTTCAAGTCGGATTAAATGAAGATGGTTCTGTAACTGTACAAGATAATGGTAGAGGAATTCCTGTAGATATTCACCCAATAGAAAAAGTCAGTGCTTTAGAACTTGCAGCAACTGTTTTACACGCTGGAGGTAAATTCGACAAAAATACTTACAAAGTGAGCTCAGGATTACACGGAGTCGGTCTATCAGTGGTCAATGCTTTAAGTGAATGGTGTAAAATCGAAGTCTTCAAAAATGGGAAAGTATATATTCAAGAATATAAAATTGGTATTCCTAATTATTCGGTAAAGGAAGCAGGAAAAACAGATATCAGTGGAACCAAAGTAACCTTCAAGCCAGATGCTACTATTTTCAACTCAGTAAGCTTTAATTATAAAACTGTTTCTTCCAGATTAAGGCAGAACGCATACTTAAACGGAGGAATTAAATTTGAGATTGTAGATAGACGAAAAGGTGATGAAGATTATTATGCATTCTTATTTAGAGGAGGATTAAAATCTTACATTAAGCATTTAAATGCTCATTTAAAAACTCCGCAGAAAAATATTTTTTATTCAAAAAGAACTCAAGATGATATTGAAGTAGAGGTTGCCATACAATACACAGACGATATTCAAACAAATGAATATGCTTATGCTAATAACGTTCCTAACCCAGATGGTGGAACACATGTTTCTGGTTTAAGAATGGCATTAACTAAAAGTATTAACTCCTACTTAGAAGAATTCGGAACTGAGAAAGAAAAAGAATTTAAATTAACTGGAGAGGATGTGCGAGAAGGAATCACCGCAGCAATTTCTGTTAAGCTTTCTGAACCTCAGTTTGAGGGGCAAACCAAAGGTAAATTAAATAACCAAGAGGTTACGCAGGCAGTACGAAAAGTTGTAGAGGAAGATTTGAAAATATTCTTAAAAGAAAATCCAGTAGACGCTAAAGCTATAATGGCTAAAGTTATGCTTGCAAACAAAGCAAGGACAGCTGCCAAAGCTGCTAGAGATGCCGTTATTAGAAAAAGTGTATTTGAAGGAGGTGGATTACCAGGTAAACTAGCCGATTGTTCATCAAAGGATCCAAAAAATTCGGAAATGATGATTGTAGAAGGAGATTCTGCAGGTGGTTCTGCGAAGCAAGGTAGAGATAGACATACCCAAGCTGTATTCCCACTTAAGGGTAAACCGTTAAATGTAGAAAAATATAGATTAGACAAAGTTTTAGCTAATGTTGAACTGAGTGATTTAATTAGAGCTTTAGGCTGTGGAATAGGGCAGACTATTGAAATGAGTAAGCTAAGATATCATACAATTATATTAATGGCCGATGCAGATGTTGATGGTAATCATATTAATACATTATTGCTAACATTATTTTATAGATATCTTAAACCAGTTATTGAGAATGGTCATTTATATATTTCTCAACCCCCTTTATTTAAAGTAATCTTCTCTGCAAATGATAGTGTTTGGGTTAAAGATGATGCAGCTCTAGAGAAATTATTGAAAGAAAGAAAGCCCGCAAAAGCACCAACAATACAAAGGTTTAAAGGTTTAGGAGAAATGAATCCTCAACAACTTTGGGAAACTACATTAGACCCAAAAACAAGACAATTAAAGAAAGTTGTAATCGATGATGCAGAAGAAGCAAATAAAATGTTTGACGTTTTGATGGGGGAAGAAGTAGCGCCAAGAAGAAAGTTTATTGAAATGTATTCAGAAGAAGCAGAATTAGATTATTAAATTAGTTAAATAATTAATATGGAAGAGACTAAACCAGAAAAGAAAAAATCTAATAAGAAAATTATAATCATAGTTCTTCTAATAGTTTTATCTTTATGTTGCGTTGTTTGTGCAGGTTTAACTTATGTTGGATATCAAGGTGTTGTGGACGCTGCTAAGAAAGCTGATGCAGATGCTGCAAAAATACTTCAAGATGAGAAACCCGTAAAGGTAACCCCTACTACAAATGAACCTATTTCAACTGAAGATTCATCCTACAAAGATTTTAAAATTGGTGATTCTATTAGAATTAATAATGTAATGGTTGTAACCGTAGTTTCTGCAGAAGAGTATGTGTATAATAATAGCTTTGGTGATTTCGCAGATCCGTTCAATGGAACTTATTATATTTTCAAGGTAGAAATGACAAATATTTCCGATAAGAAAGTATATACTCCAACTTTATCACTTTACGATATGAATACTGGAGTAAGTGATAGTATTGGGACAGTAATAAAACAGGAGCTTTCCGATTTTCCACTATATGTAAATGTTGACCCTGGGAAGAAGGTTTCTGGTTACATTCAATTTGAAAAGACAGCAGACATGGCAAAAGAAAATTTATACGTACAAGTAACAGACCATACTTTATTAACAGACTCAAAAATAGTAAACATTAAGGCTTTTTAAACTATGGCAGACGAAGTTGAAAATAAAATAGAAGAGGAAGGAATTTTATTAGACAGTGTTGTTCCAGGAACACACACTGCAGAAGGATCTACTGAAGGTGGAATTGTCAAGGAGCTTAAACAAAGCTACATTAACTACGCCATGAGCGTTATTGTAGCTAGAGCATTACCAGAGGTTAGAGATGGTTTAAAACCAGTACAACGAAGAATCTTATACGCAATGTATAAAATGGGCATTATGCCAGGTTCTGCATATAAAAAAGTCGCAAGAATTTCGGGAGAAACAATGGGTAAGTACCATCCACACGGAGATGCATCTATTAACGATGCACTTGTTAGAATGGCACAGGAATTTAACCTAAGATACCCACTTATTGAAGGTCAGGGAAACTTTGGATCTATTGATGGAGACTCTGCTGCTGCTGCCAGATACATTGAAGCTAGACTTGCAAAAGTTGGAGCCAGGATGATGGACGGAGTAGAGCACACAGTAACTTATGGACCAAACTATGATGGGAACGAGACTGAGCCGTTGGTTTTACCTACTGCACTTCCTAACCTTTTAATTAACGGTAGTGAAGGTATCGCTGTTGGTATGGCAACAAAAATCCCACCCCACAACTTGAATGAGGTTGTAAATGCAGTATTAAGAACAATCGATAACGGTAATAGCTGGAGTTTTGAAAGTTTAAAAAAGTTAGGAATAAATTACGAAACAGATATAAAAACAATTGCAGATATAGATAACTTAAATAAAGATAGATTCCACCGATTCGAGAGTGAAATTGATATTAAGGAATTATTAAAGGATATCAAAGGTCCAGACTTCCCAACAGGAGCAACAATGTACAATCAAAAGAACATTGCTTTAATTTACGAAACTGGTAGAGGTAGTGTTTTAATGAGAGCTGTTTCACAAATTGAAGAAATGAAGGGTGGTAGGTTTAGAATTATCATTACAGAACTTCCTTATCAAGTTAATAAATCAGTTTTATTAGCTAGGATAGCTCAATTGTATAAAGATAAAAAGATAGAAGGAATCTCAGACTTAAGAGATGAATCTAACAGAGAAGGAATTAGAATTGTTGTAGAAATAAAAAGAGAAGCAAAGCCTAAGACTGTTGAAAATCAATTATATAAATATACTGAATTACAAAAGAACTTTAGCGCAAACATGCTCGCTCTTGTTAATGGAGAGCCTAAATTATTGAATTTAAGAGAATATGTTCAATACTTCATATCTCATAGACAAGAAATTGTAATTAGAAAGAATGAATTTGAATTAGGTAAAGCAAGAGAAAGAGAGCATATTCTGGAAGGTTTAATGATCGCATTAGACCATTTGGATGAAGTAATTGCTACTATTAGAAAATCTAAAGATGTTGATGTTGCAAAGACAAATTTAATGAAGTTATTCAAGCTTTCAGACATTCAAGCACAGGCTATTTTAGATATGAGACTTGCAAGGTTAGCAGCACTTGAAAGAGAAAAAATTGAGAACGAATATAAAGAAGTTGTAAAAACTATCAAAGAATTAATCAAGCTCTTGAATTCACCAGAGGAAATTTTGAATATTATAAAACTAGAACTAGCAGACATTAAGGAAAAATACGGAGATGCTAGAAGAACAAAAGTGTTTAAAGGCGATGTTGATGAATTGAATGAAGAAGATCTTATAACAAACGAGAAAACCTTTGTAATGATTAGTACACAAGGTTATATAAAGAGAGTAAAAAATGATACTTACAGAGTACAGAATAGAGGAGGCCAAGGCAAAAGAGCAGTAGCAACAAAAGAGGACGATAGTGTTAGGCATGTCTTTGATTGTAATACTCACGACGAGATTATGTTCTTTACAAACAGAGGAAAGGTTTATATTTTGAAAGTATATGAAATTCCTGAATACGGAGCAACAGCGAAAGGCTTACCTATTGTAAATTTGATTAATATTTCTAATGGAGAATTAGTAACTAGCGTACTGACAAGATCTGCTACAGGTAAGATTTTAGATGAAGATGTGGCACAAGAAGATGAGGAAAAGAAAGAAAAACTAGGAAAGGATTATAAATTCTTATTCATGGCTACAAAGAAGGGAGTAGTGAAGAAAACAACACTCGAGGACTTTGCAAGTATTAGATCCAATGGTTTAATAGCTTTGACTTTAACTGAGGGCGATGAATTAATCTGGGTCAAGCCAACAGATGGTAAAGATGAAATTATCTTAGTATCTAAGTTGGCTAAGTCTATTCACTTTCATGAAGAGGATGTTCGTGAAACAGGTCGATCTTCTCAAGGTGTAAGAGGAATTAGACTAAAATCTGAAGATGAAGTCATATCTATGGATATTGTTAGAAAGCAAGAAGATATGATGCTTACAATATCTGAGCATGGATTTGGAAAAATGACTCAATTATCACAATTTACTCTTCAAAAAAGAGGAGGTTCTGGAATATTTGCAGCTAGAGTTAACTCTAAAACTGGTAGTCTAGTTGTTGCAAGAGTTTTGGACCATCCAAATAAGGAATTGCTGATTTTAAGCACAAAAGGACAAGCAATAAAAATTCCTACAAACGCTTTACCTGAAAGGAATAGACAAACTGCGGGAGTAACTCTGATGAGAGTTAAAGACGGAGATAAAGTTGCTGCTGTAGCAATTGTGTAATAAAATAGAGATATGTCTTCTTCAAAAGAATACTGGAATAAAAAATTAATTGACTATGCAAAAGAAGACTGGAGTGCTAAGCCATCCATATTTGCAGAATTTGCTGTTCAATACTTTCCCGAAATAGGCAAAATCCTAGAATTAGCTTCAGGAGTTGGGCAAGACGGTAGATTTTTTGCTGGGAAAGGTTACGGTGTCACCCAAACTGATTTTTCAGAAACTTCTTTAGAATATTTAGAACTTCTAAAAGGTTTACCCAATATTAAAAATCAACCTTTAGATATGAGCAAGGATTTCCCTTTTGAAAAAGGAAGCTTTGATGTTGTTTACTGTCATTTAGGAATACATTACTTTGACAAAAGAACTACAGAAAAAATCTTTTCCGAAATTAATAGAGTACTAAAGGGTGGAGGAGTGATAGCATTGTTAGTTAATTCTAATGAAGACCCAGAGATTAAAGAGAGTGATAAAATAGAAGATGGGCTCTACCGATTCAAAGATATTCAAAAAAGATATTTTAGTATTGAAGATATACATGACTATGCAAAATCTTTTGAAATTTTAATTGCAGATAATCAAGGAACAACTTATAAAGATACTGCCATGGGAGTTTCTAATTTAATAAGATTTATTGGAAGAAAAAGTCTAACTTAAATACCTTCAAATTATACTCAGTAAGTTATTACCCTGTGATTACTTTTTCAAATAAGCCATATTCATCATCTCCGTCCATCATTGTACCGACTCGTTGATATCCTTTATGAATATAGAAATTAACAACTTGAGTGAAAGATATTCTGGAATCAAATCTGATTGCATTGCAGCCTCGTTTTATTGCTTCAATTTCGGCCAGTTTAAGAAGTTTTGAAGCTAAGCCTGAACCTTGATGAGCAGGTACAACACCTAAAGCACTTACCCACAATGCTTTTGTATTTTCTAATTTTGATGAAGGGAATTTCTGAGTATAGTCTAGTGTTCCACCATTCGGACCATCTTCGTTGTTAGTATAGTAAGGTGGAGCTTCTTCAGATAAGGTCATAGTCGCAACAGCTTCACCTTCTAAATACTCAACATAAACATCTCCATATTTTAATTTTTCCTTCACCACCTCTCTTGTATAATAGTTTTTCCAATGATTCATTCCATGTTCGGTAGCCATCCAAGCTGAACATTTAGAGATTACAGAAAATATATCTTCAAGCTTTGATTCATCAGCTTTTAAGATTTCTTCCATTTTTATAAATTAAGATTTAAAAAATTAGGTCCAAATTTTCAATTTCTAGGATTTCTAGTAATCTTCCGTCCTAAGTGAAATCTTTCAACGTATATTTTATCATCTTAAAACGAACTGTGCCTTAAAACGCGTTTAAACGCGAAACCCTGGTTTGTATTTACAAGTAAAGTGATTAGCTTGTTGTTGTTATATATTTGAAAAAGTTAACTCTAATTCTATAAAATAACACTCAACATTCATATTTTCATCCTTAACTGAATCTATCAAGTCTTCATTCAAACTGCTCAAACGCTTAGAAGATACTTGGTAGCTATACGCTAGCCCTTTTATTTCTCTAAGTGCCTTGTTGATGAGTTGATATTCAGGACCTGCAATAAATATACGTACTTGGGTATGCTGATTGTCTTTACGTGGAAAAGGAAGGTCGTCAATTTCAGCAGTAATCCCAAAGTAAACAAAGTTATCATCCAACCCTCTTATTTCATCTTGAGTGTATCCACCCAAAGATTTGTTCAATCTCTCAATTTCACATACAAATTCGGACGCCCCAGAATAATGATCCGATGTTTCCGCGTTAAGAATATCTTGTAGTGTAATTTGAGAAAAACCTGCATTCTCTTCCATCATAATCTTTTCTTATAAAATAATTTGGATTATATCACGAACCACTACTTTGCCTTAACCGGCTTGTTTTCAGGGCAGAGGAGGTCAATATTGCTTATAGGTGAGTGTTTAGACTATATGTAAATTCGCGAAAAGTGATAATTTTAATAAAAATGAAAATTCCTATAAGAGCGATAGATTTAATTATAAACAATACTTACAAAATAATAAAAGTATTATAGAACTTTAAAAGAATAGAGTGATAAAGCGTTTGGAGGAGGTTAGAAAAGAGTTGATCTTACTGAGTATAATGTACCTTATGTTTAGTAAGACTACGAATTGTCCACAAGAAAGTCTTTTACAAACAAACTTTTAACTTCCTTAAGCCTTTCACTTAATAGTTACATTTATTCTCTAATTCTCTGTTTTAAAGAATTATTAAGAATAATAAATTTAAATTTTGGAAATTTTAGAAAAGATAGAACAGAGCACTCCACTACTCTAATTTTTAAGATACTGTAAAATAAGAAATGTGCTAAATGAAGAAAGATCCAATAATGTCCGAATTTGCTGATGTCCGAATAGATCACCCGGAGTTATTTATAGAGAATCACTCTGCCCTAAGTGTTATTTCTTCTAACCTTTCTAAAAACTCTGGAATACCTATTCTTTTATTTGGATCAACTTGAAGAATTTGTCTAAACAATATCTTGAGCTCATCTTTTTGTTTAAGTGCAAAGGGACTTCTATCTACTAATAATTCCAATCTCTCGTAGCCAGGATTATCTTTGTCATTGAAATCAATGTTCACTATAAAACTTAAATATAACTCCTGATTAGAGAAGTTATCTTTTCTAATCAGCATGTCTTTAAAAATTAAACCAAATGCAATTAACCCAAAAGAATAAACCTCACTCTTATAGAAGTCAATAATTGGCTCTTCCTGTATTCGTTCTGGTGATATGATATTAGGAGTAGAAGGATAATCTTCACCCGGGTTTTTAGAATAATCAATGTCTTCTCTGCTGAGATCTACCATTGTATCAACGTCTAAAAACAAAGGTTTGTTATGCTCAACAATGATATTCTTCAGCTTTAAGTCAAAATGGTATTTTCTATTTTTTGCCATTTTAAGTATTTTACGACCAAGAAGCCCAAGATATTCTACCCTATCCTTTAAGCTCCATTTTATGTCAGAAATTTTATTATCTAAAGTATCAGAAAGGATGCCAAGGAAGGGTTTAATAGTCCCGTAAAAATACATTACAACAAAATTAGAATTTCCACTCTCAAAACTATCCATTACTCTTACATCTCCATATAAATCCTCTTGCCTAGCTATTTGTTTGATAAGCCTTTCGGTTTCTTTCCTTGCTTCATCATTCTCGTATTTATATTCTTTAACCATGAAGTTGTTCTGAAGTTTTTTATCCTCAACAAACCAGATTGTGGTTCTTATACCATTTATAGAATGATCACTTTCCTTAATTTTCTTCTTAACAAGGTATCTTTCTTCAAGTAAATCTCCTACTTGAATCTCGTCCTGCTGGATATCTGATCGCGCTGGCCTATCTTCTATTGAGGACGTTTTTGATGTGTCTGCCATATTTTTTTATCTTAAATTATAGTCCCATTAATACCCCAAACGGAGTTTGTAAACAATAGAATTACTATTAATGCTGCAAGGAATATATATTCAAACCAAATATTTTTACCTAACTTTGGTCTATTTTCTAATGCGATATTAAGTAGAATATAATAAATTACCGCCGCAGCTAATATCGAATATGCGCTTTGTATGGGCCAGATTGAAAGGACTACAATTGCTAAAGCCATAACCAATGTTACTCCAATGGCCTTAAGAAAAATTTGGCTTGTGCTTAGTCCCTTTAAAAACCAGATTCCTGAGTAAGAGAAGTACATTATAAAAGGGATAATAAACAAAAGTCTAAGAGCAATTTGTAAGTTAGCACCCAAGATAAATACCATCATTAAGTACGTTGAAATCAAGGAGAATATGAACTGCGTTGCTTTTGCTGCCTGTTCTAAAGGTAAAGTTATTTGCAAAGAACCGTTTAATATATTTGCAGTTAGGATTAATAGATAAATCAGTATCCCATACCCAAAAGATAAGCCCGCTGCGAAAATTATTTTATTAAATACACTATTGATTGTTAATAATATTGAGAGAGTTAGTATTAAATATGGCAATATTGCAATGCTTGGATATAAACCAATAGTAATAACTGCGGTTTTCTTAACATTGAAGAACAATACCCAGAGATTTAATACAAAAAGGATGGAAATTATTAAGAAACTGTTAGACAAAATATAGGATATATTATCGTCGTGTGCTGGGATTTTGTTTTCAGTAAAGGATGATATCTTCTCACTCGCTCTTGCTTTAAAGGACACCCTGCTCGACTCTATATTTACTAGATCTCGTGCGACTACTGAGACATTATAATCTTTATCATTATCTATATTAGATATTAACGCTGTACTCTGTGTTTTATCTACTTCTATAGGATCTTGTCCATCAACATAAACTATATATTTATTAACATCATCCTCTTTATTTAAATCCCAAGTTAAAGAGATTTCTTTATTTTTTTGCATCACAATAATATTCTCGACTTTACTTGGAGGCGTAACTAACTCATATACATAACGATAAATAGGACTGACTATTAGAAAAAGTAATACGGAAGTACCTATAGTGGTTACAATCGCTCTTCCTCTAGTTCCAAGTTTTCTAAAAAACATATTTATTTAATTAACTTATCAATTTTATAAAAACAACATCATAAAGTCCATCAGAAGATTTTACTCATCAGTGCTTACGAAGTTAAATAGCTTCATCCCTTTGTCTGTTACTACTCTACCTCTTGGGGTTCTTTTTAGAAACCCCTTTTTTATTAAAAATGGTTCGTAAACACTTTCTATTGTATCTGTTTCCTCGGAAAGTGATACAGATAAAGTTGAAAGTCCTACTGGCTTATTTCCAAAATCAAACAAAATTATTTTTATTAAATTCCTATCTAAGTTATCTAAACCATCTTCATCTACTTCCAATAACTCTAAGGTTTCCCTTACTATATCTTTTTCTACTCTATCCATTCCTTTAACAATAGCCATATCTCTTACTCTTTTTAATATTCTAATTGCAATCCTAGCAGTCATTCTTGCTCTTCTTGCAATTTCTTCTGCAGCATCAGAATTTATCTTTACACCTAATTTACCAGCTTTTTGTATTACTAGATTTGTTAATTCCTCATTACTATAGAAGTCTAATCTAAAACTCATCCCAAACCTATCTCTTAGTGGCGCACTTAGCATAGATAATTTTGTAGTTGCACCAATTACTGTAAATTCTGGTAAATCTATTCTCAAAGTTTTCGCATTTGGTCCTTTACCAATAATAATATCTAAAACTTTGTCTTCCATTGCAGGGTAAAGAACTTCCTCTATTTGAGTTTTAAGCCTGTGAATTTCATCGATAAATAAAATTGAATTTGGCTCTAA
The DNA here is from genome assembly GCA_040006935.1 of Candidatus Dojkabacteria bacterium. Classification (GTDB taxonomy): domain Bacteria; phylum Patescibacteriota; class Dojkabacteria; order J137; family J137; genus JBDSRX01. The sequence continues at coordinate 455,877 of JBDTVZ010000001.1, forward strand.
AGATGTAAGTATTGCTGCTAAATCCCCTACTTTATCCAATACAGAACCATTTGTAGAGTATATTTGCGTGCCCATCTCCTTGGCAATAACGTAGGCAAAACTAGTTTTACCAAGACCTGGGGGGCCATGAAATAGTATATGGTCTAGCGATTTCTTTCTCATTCGTGCTGATTCAATCATTAGATTCAAGCTCTTCTTTTCCAAATCTCTACCTATAATTTCATTAAAGTTCGAAGGTCTCAAAGAGGTTTCCAGGATCTCTTCACTCTCATTAACTGGCTTTGTTGATGTAATTAGGCTTTTGGTATCACTCATTATATTTGTTTAAGAACTTTCTTTATAATATCTTGTGTTGAGTCCAATTCGGACATGTCCGAATGTTTTATTGCCTCCACAGCATCTTGTTCTCTATAGCCAAGAGCAACTAATGCTGCGATCGCTTCCTTTGTATTCTGATTCATATTTACAACTTTAGCTGACGAAGAAGATTCTAACATTTTAAACTTATCGTTTATTTTATTTTTTAATTCAATTATTATCTTCTCTGCTGTTTTGAGCCCAACGCCCGTCACTTTCAATTTAGATGGATCACCCATATTAATTGAACTCACAATTTGCTCTATTCCAATTTCAAAAACCATATTTTGTGCTGTTCGTGGGCCTACTCCGGATACATCTAAGAGTGTATTGAACATTTTTTGAGAATTAGAGTCTAGAAAACCCCAAAGACTAATATCATTTTCTCTTACTATCATTTGTGTAAAGACTTCAATTTCTTGACCTTCAGTTAGGATTACACTACTTATCTTGTTTAAGGGCAGATTTATTAAGTAGCCTATATTATCATTTAGAACTGAAATTGAATTCTCGTTTATCGTAAGAATCTTTCCTTTTATATAAGAGATCATTGTAAATTAATAAAAGCTACTTACTTAATTTTAACTCATTATAGTGAATACTGTTTAAATGGCATACAGCTATTGCTACAGCATCCGCTGCATCATCAGGCTTTGGAACTTCTTTTAATTTAAATATAAGTTTTACCATCTTCTGAACTTGAGCTTTCTCTGCTCTACCATAACCTGTTACTGCAGTTTTTACTTGTAGTGGTGTATAGTTATAAACTGGTAAATTATTCTTATTTCCTGCTAGAAGTATAACTCCTCTAACCATTCCAACTTTAATTATCGTCTTTTCATTTTTAAAGAAGAAAAGATCCTCTACACTCATGCAATCTGGTGAAAAAAGAGCTATAAGCTCATTTAAAGCCTCATAAACCTGCTTTAACCTATATGAGATCTCTTCCGTACTTTTTGTTGTTATAACTCCACAATCAATTAACTTTAATTCACCTATAGTTGTTTTTTCAACTATAGACCAGCCGCAAATTGCAAAACCTACATCAATACCTATTACTATCATTATGATGATTTAAGATTTATTGGATGTTAGTCCAGACATTAGTAACTTCAGATACTTCTTCTATTTTCTCGATCAAACTCTCTGCTCTGCTTAAATCTTCTTCCCTTAATTCTAATAAATTCTTAGTTTGCATTATAAGCTTCGCTTCCATAATCTTAGCATTCATGTTCGATGCAACCTCAACAATCTTACTATAGGCATCTCTAAATAAATTTTTATCTATTATTAATACTACAGAGGCAGTATCCTCTGTTTGTTCGGATTCGATATCCTCAATGCCTTGAATATCAAGTAGGTTCTCTTCGAGAGTTTGAATTTTGGTAGAGTCACCTTCAATATTTATAAAACCAACTTCAGAAAACTGCCAAGATATAGAGCCTTCATTTGCCATCTTTCCACCGTTTTTATTAATTATTGTTTTGATATCTGTTAACGTTCGATTGGAATTATCACTTTCAGTATCTATTAGAATGCTAAAACCACCTGGTCCATAAGCCTCGTATGTATTTTCAGAAATAACGTCATCTCCTGACGAAGTTCCTCCTAAACCTCTTTTTACTGCACGCTCTATTCTATCATTTGTCATATTTGCCTCTTTTGCTTTAGAAATAGCAAGCCTAAGCATTGGATTAAAATTTGGATCCGAAGATCCACCAACTTTCACGGAGGTAATGATGTCTTTAGATATCTTAGAAAGCAATGCTCCCTTTTTGGCATCCACAAGACCTTTTGTATGTTTTAACTTTGCCCATTTTGAATGGCCAGCCATAATCAATTAGAAATTAAAAGTTATCAATTAAAAGATCCTTCGGCAAGCTCAGATGACAATTTGCCATGGTAAGCTTGTCTTGTCGGTCGCAGACATTTACGACAGGCAGGTCGAATCATAATCGATTAAATATCCACGGAATCCTTACCCATGACCAATATTAGATCTCCTGAGTAATTATATTTATAATCCTCAAATGTGATTTTAACATTGCCTCTCAAAATTTTCTGAATCATAATAATATTATTTTTATATAAATCCACGTTTTTTGATGGCACATAAAGCAGAGTTGTTTGAACATCACTTAAAGGATAGTTACCAAATTTAACAACATTTGCCCCAAGGTTCTGGAAAAATCTTCTTCGATTTCCTGCTAGTCCAGGTTGATCTGTTGCATTATAAACTTCAATTGCTGCCTGCTCTTTCATAATATCTATATCTCGATAATATGCGCTTATATTCTCATCCATAAGGTTAAAGTCAGGATCCACACTTTTATCTAATGGGTCGCCCTGATGCGTTCCATATTTATCGGATAGGAATCTACTATTTGAAAACACTATCTCGCTTGCATCTAAGTTGGATAGAAACCCTATGTACTCTTCTCTAGTTAAGTTGGTATTAAAAATATTACTAAAATCTTTAAAAGAAATTAAATTTCTAATATTTTTAATAGGTCCTTTTATTCCCTCCAAAAATGACTTTTGGAAATTTATTTGTCTTATAGTAATTACATCTCTGTCCTGAGTTTTATCAAAAAGGTAGTTAAAAAGATCATCACCTGCGAGTATATCTCCTTGTGTAAAAAGCCTACCATCGATAGAAAATGTATCCCGGGCTACATCAGTTATTTTATTATCATTAATATAGTTTTTGAGATTATCAGTATCGAATGCAACGTACCTATCGAGTCGAAGACCAAGATATTTTTGAATTTCTGTAATTACAGAATCAATCTTTGGGATACTATCATCTGTTTGAATATTGTTCCAAATACTTTCTATCGTTACTTCCTCACCATCAAGTTCCAATTTGAAATTCGGACTTATTCCATATACTTTGACAAGCGAATTTTTAGAATCCACAGAAACGATATTTAAATATTTTACATATTTATATGAATTGAGCCTACTCTCGAAACCTATATACGCTATGTTTATTGAAGAGTCAAATACTCTCTTTCTATAATTATCCGAACCCACAGTTAAGTAACCTTTTGGACTTATTGCAAAGTAAACTGTAAAGCTATAAATAATTAGGATTACTAATAGTAGAATGAATGTTGGAATTAGTAAGCCTCGAGTATTTTTTGGAAGAGTTATTTTTGGTATTTTAAGTTTTCCTGTTGGTAATTCTTTTTTTTGAGTTGATCGGATTGAACGTAAGGACTTAACTATAGCGTTGGAAATTTTAGTATTTCTAAAATAAAAAAATATTTTATTTAGAATACTATTATTTTTTAAATTCGATTTATGTTTAGTCACTAAAGCAACTTAAAATTAAGGCGTATATTTATTATACGCCAATAGATGTGGAATGATAATTATAAACGGTGAGATTTAGCTGAAAGTTCAACCTTCTGTTCCTTTTTCTTCTATTGTTTTATCATCTGAAGCAGATTCATTTACAGTAACCTCTTCTTTTTCAATTGAAGATTCATTTTTTTTCTCTACTGGAGTAGATTCAGCGGGAACTTCTTCTCTATTCTCTTTTCTTTTTTCTTCACTACCTTCATTTTTTTCAGCCACAGGCTGATCCGCCTTGGGCAGAAGTTCTTTAATTTCTTCATTCTTTTTTCCTTCTTTCTTTCTAGAAAATTTTTTCATGGATAAAGTTACTTTAGTTTTTGCTCCATTAATCTTATTTTTAGCTGCACTTTTTACATTTCCAAATTTACTGCCAATACTGGGTTTAACTTCTTTTACTTCAACAACTTCTGCTAATTTTACTTCTGGAGTTTTTTCTTTTACGACCATATTCTCATCATTAGATTTCCAATCTAGATCGATATTTAAGTTTGAATCTTTTTCTGCTTTTGGATTTGCTACTTTAAGTTGAAGTGATATTTTAAAACCGTCTTCTCCAATAAAATTTACTATAGGGACATTTACACCACCTAAATCCTGTGTACTATCTTCTGAATGCATAAAGAATACATGTTCATCCTCAACTTCTGGCCTGATAATTATGTAGAAAAGTAATGCAGGGAAATTCAATATGAAGACCAATAGAAAGAATATTATGCCTAACTGCTTGCTCTTGTATCTTTTTCTAGCATCCATGTATACCCATAAACAAATTAATACCCAAAGTGTTGCTAAATATAATCCAACAAAAAGAAGAATTTTTTGGAAGTCGATAGCAAGAACGGTGTTTAGAATATCCATGATTTAGAAATTGAGAAATAATGTATAAATTAGCTAGAGAATTGTAACAGGTTTGTATGGATTTTTGTATATACTATTTCGGAGAAAATTTAAAGTTAATGATTACTTAATTAAGTAAACTTTTTGATTTGTCAAATCCACTTGACTTAAGAATTTTAAGTATTAAAATCGTGTTAAATATTTTTTAGTTCAAATTTATGAATATGCCTGATTTTGGAATGGATGATATACCTCAAATTTTAAAACCTAGTCACGGGTCTCACACACTAGCTGAGGTTTTAGGAGTAGAAGAATATACACAGATAGGAAAAACTGAACAAGGCAATTTTGACCCTGCTTTACGTTCCTTTTTTTCAACTTTGATCACAAATGAGAATGCTTCTGAGAGTGAAAAAGCATATGGAATAGTACTTCAATCATTTATGGATAATTTACCTATGATAACAGTCTCTACTTTACAAGAATATATCCAAGGAATGATTACCGATGATTCATCAAAAGGTAAATTCACGCGTGCAAGAGAAGTTATAAGAACTATATTATTAGAAAGAAACTTTGATTTTCCCAGAGTTGTAAAAACACCTTTTGGAGCAGAAATGCCAGATTTAAAAAATGACACTTTGATATCTCTTTTTAAAGAACTGTCTATTGCTCTAGGAGGAATAAATCGTTAGATAATCAAATAGGAGGACTCCATTCTAGAAATGCCTTCACATCTTTGATTATAATAAATACCGAAAGTGGGACTTCCCTTTAGTGTTAATTTAGTTTCAACATACCGAGGGAGGGACTCGAACCCTCACGAAGTTTGATCTTCACCAGATTTTGAGTCTGACGTGTCTACCATTCCACCACCCCGGCATTTTTATCTTCCACATAACCTTCCCCTTAATTCTTACACTTTGCTTTCCAACTCTCCTGAAATCGACAATTATAAATTAAGAATTAAAAGAAGAATAGCAACTTGAGATTCTCTCTTAATTATCTTGCTCCACATCATAATACTTCTGCTTTGCACCAACGAATTTTAACTTAAATCTTCCCGTTGGTCCATTTCTATGTTTCGCAATAAATATATCCACTTTGAATTCTGCTTCATGTTCTGTTACCTCTTCATTTAATTCTCTTGCTAAGAATATTACTAAATCTGCGTCCTGCTCAATGCTTCCGGATTCCCTAAGGTCTGATAATTGTGGGATTTTATCCTGCCTGTTTTCCACTGCTCTATTTAATTGAGATAATGCAATGATTGGAATGTTCAACTCTCTCGCTAGTATCTTCAAAGATCTTGAGATCTCACCCACTTCCTGTGCTCTATTATCTGAGCTTATTTTTCCTGTTCCTTGCATTAGCTGAAGATAGTCAATGATAATAAGGTTCAAATCATGCTCCATCATCAATTTTCTTGCTTTGCTTCTAAGCTGTATAATATTAATTCCTGGAGTATCATCAATAAATATTTTCGCATCTGCTAATTTTCCTGCTCCTTCTGAGTATCTTTTAAAATCGTCATCACTCATTTTTCCCATTCTTAAGTTCCAAAGATTCACTTGGATCTGTTGGGCTAGCATTCTCTCTATTACTTGGATCGCAGGCATTTCTAGTGAAAATATTGCAATAGTCTTTTTTTCATGTACTGCTATATGCCTTGCTATATCAAAACTGAAAGCAGATTTACCAACACTTGGCCTAGCAGCAAGAATAATTAAATCAGAATTTTGAAGCCCACCTAACATTTTATCCACTGCATTTAATCCAGTGGACATACCTCGCAATGCATCTGGGTTTTTAGCAAATTCATCTGCCCTCTTCATTTGCATTTCTAAAAGCGTTGCAGAATCCAGAAAGTCTGTTTTTGCATTATCTTTGGAAATACTTAAAACATTCTTTTCTATTGAATCAAGAACATCATCGATTTCATTTGTTGCGTCTCTCGAAAGTTTTTCTAATTCTCCACTATAAGTTATCAAATGCCTTCGGACTGCAGTTTCTTTAACTATTCTTGCATACTCTTCAACGTTTGCAGCAGTAGGGATTGTTGAGACGATTTCAGATATGTACTCTGTTCCACCAGCTTGCCTAACTTTATTCATTTTCGAAAGCTCTGCGTTTACAGTAATTACATCGATTGGTCTGGCTTTAACGTTCAGTTTTATAATTACTTCGAAGAGCATTTGATGCCTTGGGTCGTAGAAGTGTTCCGGACGAACAATTTCCAAAATTTTGTTAATTGCCTCCGTGTCTATTAGAACAGAAGCTATAACAGCTTTTTCCGCATCTAAATTTTGTGGAGGGATTCTTAGATTGTCCATCTAATTAATTTAGTTTAAGCTCAAAACTTCAGCAGTTTTATTTTCGTCTTCTAGAGTTTCGAAATCACTCTCTTTAAATTTAAATTGTTTTGCTTTCTCAACTTGAGTAACGCCCATCTTTTTGATTCCAGCTTCGTCTAGTTCTGTTCCAAAAAGAATTACTTTTGATGGGTCAATTTTATTTGTGATTTCTTTTAGGTTATCGGTAAAAGTTATAACTAAAAGGTCTACAAAAGCAAGAGTTTTTACCCATTCATATAAATCTTCATTTACATTGCTTACGTAAAGAACTTTTACTCCATCTAAATTGAAGAAAGCTGTATTTAAAAGTCCTTTTTTAACTTCTACACCTAATTCTCTACCCACAACTTCTACACCACCTATTTCAAACTCCCCTGGTCTTTCTATCTTTTCAATTTTGACATCATATTTTACATCTATGACTAAATTCTCAGCATTTTTGGAAACTTCTATAGAAACTCCACTATCTTGAGTATTTAAAATTAAGTTTCCACTACTTTTAGCTATTTGCATAATCTACGTTTAAAATTTAATTAATTAAGCCTTTACTAATTGGCATTTAACAGATATAATTGTAGCACTATTTAACGGTATTTATATGAAAAAAGGAATTCACCCAGTATTTTACAAGGAAGCTAAAATAGTTTGCAATAGTTGCAATACTGTCTATGTGCTTGGATCTACTACTCAAGAACTTAAAGTTGAACTTTGCTCTAATTGCCATCCTTTCTATACAGGCAAGGAGATTTTAGTAGACAGAGAAAACCTTGTTGAGAAATTTAATAAGAAGAAAGAACTAGCAACTAAATTTGCTAAAGAAGCTCCTAAAAAGAAAGATAGAAAATCTAATAGATCTGCAGCTCCAGGAGCTCCATTGTCTCTAAAAGATATGCTTTCTTCAATTAAGTAAAACCCTTAATGAACGCAGTGAATCTTAGGTTTTTCTTATCCTGAGCGACACTGAGCTTGTCGAAGTGAAGTCGAAGGATCTGGCTCTAATAAACTAGAATTAAAAAGGATCTGTAATTTGTATTACGGATCCTTTATTGTTATCTTTAATAAGAAATTCCCTCTCCTTTTAAGGAGAGGGTTAGGGTGAGGTCATACCGCCCAAAAAACAAGATATAGATTTTGGGCGGTCCATTTTATTAGGAAACTATGAACGATGAAGCAAAAGAGTTAAAAGAGAAATTTCATGTTGAAACTCTAGAACAGAATCTAGAGAAGGTTTCTGCGGAGTTGGGAACTATTACTGACTATAATAGCGATGTATATGTAAGTAAAATCAAAGAATTTAATGACGCCAGGGAATTATTTGACTCAATTAAAGAGCTCGACAAATTAGAAATTGAACTTAAATCTAATGAAGAAATGATGCAGGATAGCGAGCTTGGTAATTTTGCTAAAGAAGAGAAAGGTAGAATTATTGAAGATCTTGAGAAAGTTGTAGTTACAATTAAGAGACTTACTCAAAAACCTCTCATTAATGATGATAAGAAAGCTATTATTGAAATTAGACCTGGTGTTGGTGGAGTTGAAGCTAGTTTGTTTGCGGAGGATTTATTTAAAATGTATTCACGATATTGTTCTACAAAAGGTTATAAAATCGATATTTTCACGATGGATTACAATCAGGAAGGTGGAATTAAAGAAGCTACTTTTTTAATTAACGAACCTGGAAGTTATGGAGTTTTTAGATTTGAAAGTGGTGTGCATAGAGTTCAGAGAGTTCCTAAAACAGAGGCTTTAGGAAGAATCCACACCTCTACTGCAAGTGTTGCTGCAATACCTAAATTTGAGGCTAAAGATATAAAGATTAACCCGAGCGATATTAGAATTGATGTCTATAGATCCAGTGGTCCGGGAGGTCAATCGGTTAATACAACAGACTCTGCAGTTAGAATTACTCACTTACCTACAAAAATTATTGTGACTTGCCAAAATGGTAGATCCCAAATTCAAAATAAAGAAACAGCGATGTCTATCCTTGCCAGTAAATTACAAGATCTTGAGGACAAGAAAAATGAGGAAGTGGAAAACAAAATAAGAGGTGATGCTATTGGAGATGCTGATAGGTCTTCTAAAATAAGAACTTATAACTTTCCACAAGGAAGAATTACAGATCATCGAATTGGCAAAAGTTGGTTTAATATTTCTCCAATTATGGATGGTGAAATTGAAGATATTCTTGATAGCACTTCTACTGGGTTAAGAGGGAATTAATCGTGATGTCATTGCGATTCGTAGGGGAAAGATTTATCTTTCCCCTTATTCTTTTTGAATAAATAAAGCCTGAGTTTGGGTGTAAATTCTACATTTTGAAAAGGCCGTGTTACGGCCTTTTGCTTTTATTCCTCCTCCTCTTTTTAAGAGGAGGTCGGGAGGAGTTAATACCGCACCAAAAACCACAGCCAAGATCTTGTGCGGTCCTTTTTGGTATTCATAACTCCCCTAACCCCTCCCGTGTCTGCCGACAGGCAATCCCATCCTATGTTTGTGTGATTGCCACGTCGTCGCTTAAGCTCCTCCCCATGCCTGCGTGCGCAGTCAGGCAGGTCGCAATGACATCTCATGAATATTCTCTAAAGCATCTAAATACTCTTCTACACTATTCTTTTTAGCTTCGAATAAAAGCGTGTGTATTCCTATTACTAGATGGTAAGCCTTGATTCTTTCATAATAATTTTCTAAATTAAGTTTTGAATTACTGCTATTAAATTCTATATATTTTTGAATCAATAAGTCATTTTCCCCCCAGAAAGTTATCCAAGCCAAGTCCCACAAGAAATCTCCGTACATTGATTCGGACCAATCAATAATCCCAGAAATTTTGACATCTTTTACAATTATATTAGTTTTCCCAAAATCCCCATGTAATAAATGAAATGAGTTAGGAAGGTATTTTTTAAGATTATTAAATTGATTTAGTAAGTTATTTAAATGATCTAAATTCAAGTAACTAGCACTTTTTGAAACACCATCCCATGAATCTTTTTCTACATATCCAGCCAGAGTATCTATCCAGGAATTATCAGGAGCGATCATATCTTTATTCCATTTCCCGAATCTTGACGTTGATATCTCTGATGTATGAATAGAATTCATTGATTCGATTAATGAAGATATTAATCTTTCTTGAGACGATTCATTTAGTTTTGACATTTGAACTCCCTCTACTCTTCTTGAAATTGAAAAGGAATAGTCCTCAAAGTGTCCATTTAATAATATTTTTGGCGTTAATATATGCGGGAATTTTCTATGGATAATATCTTCCTTATCAAACCCTAAAGAAGTTTTATTATTAACCCTTAATATTAAATCCTGGTCATCTGCTTTGAAAGAAAATGCTTGAGAGAATTCCCCGGAAGTTATAATTTCAAGATCTGAAATCGAATCAAACTTTGAATGTAATAATTCTTGAATTTTTTGTATTTCTATTTGTGTTTTAAACATAAATTTATATTAGCATCAAAAATATAAACCAGTGTTAAAATAAATTATGGAAGAAAGACATCTATACCAAACTCGAGGAACAAGAAGATTTTATGAGGCAAGGAGAACTTTTATCAATTCTCTGGGGTATAGAGATATTCAACAATTACAGGAAGAAACTTTTTCTAAAGGAGAATCTCCAGTAAGACTTTCCCATATTCTCGAGTATTATATTCCCTTATTAATAAAGCAAGGGATTGTATGTAGAATTGCTGGGAAAGAAAATTATGTGATTCAATCAGCTGAAAATAGTGAATTATGGTTTTGCACTACAGAAGACCTTGGATATAACAACTTAGCTGAGGGTTCAAGAGGTGCATACATTAGAAACTACGTTATTCATCCTGATTTTATTAATTTTATAAATAAACATAGAAACCGAGATCATAATATTCCTGAAGGAGCTGTCGAGATTAATAAATTCCTTACCGATTATTGTTCTGAGAGAGGAATTAACATCCCTAGGGCTACTATTCAAAGTGCTAGAAACCAAGGTAATATAAAAGTCTTAGCAAAAGGACCTCGAAATGTTACTTATGGTGATAAAAATGATCTTATTAGGTACGCCGAGAACTATATTCAGAGAATTACTACTGAGGAGCCTTAATCACTTCCAATGCTTTCTCCAACTGTTTATCGTGGCCAGCTTTGAATTCATCTAGGTTAAAATCTACTTCAAAATCGGGCTTAATTGGCTCTGTAGCCGTTACTTGTCTTCCTGTTGGAGATAACCACTTCTGGAACACCAAAATTAATAAACTGCCATCATTGAAGTTATCTAAAAGTTCCTGCTCTACTCCTTTTCCCACAGTTGGTTTTCCTACAACTTTTCCTCTTCCATTATCTTGTACTGCTGCTGTAAATATTTCTGACGCAGATGCGCTTCCTTCGTTTACCAAAACAACTAAAGGTAAGTTCTCAAAAGATCCAGTTCGTTCATCTTTATAAACTACAGTATCCAGGCCTTTTTGAGACTCCATCATCAAAACAGTTTCTTTCTTAAAGAATTCATCCATTACATATCTAACGGATAGCACATAGCCACCTGGATTATTCCTTAAGTCCATTATGATAGATTTAGGCTTATCCGTGGAAGTCATGATTTTATTTACATTATCGTCCCAAGCTTTATTAAAGTCCTCAGGAGTTTTATCTATAAATTGTGTAATTATTATTCTATATACACCATCACCTTCGTATTTATAAGAAATATTTGAAACTGCAATCTTCTCTCTGGTAATATCAAATTCCTTCGTTTCAGTTGTAGATTTTCTAAAGACTTTTACTTTCACACTAGTTCCAGCTTTCCCTCGTATTTTTGTTGCTACTTCGTCGGGGAGTTTGCCATCTACTTTTTCTCCATTTACCTCTAGTAAAATATCTCCAGTTAAAAGTCCTGCTTTTTCTGCAGGATATCCTGCGAGGACAGTTTCTGCCTCAGTATTTCCCTCATTAAACGTTAAAACAACACCAATGCCTTCGAATGAAGGATCTTTAGCATCATTGTATGCTTTTGCCTCGTCAGGTGAGAGAAAACTAGTGTATTTGTCTCCTAAAGATGAAATTATTCCTTTAGCAATACCATGTGTTAAGTCTCCGGAAGATGGAACATCGTTAATATATTTATCTTTTATAGTTTTTAAAAGGCTATCTATGTACCCCTGATCATAAGCTCCTGTTACTGAAGTATTCGATTGATAATTCTGTGTTTGCCTAGAAGAAGTTATTGCTAAAGTTAATAAAGCACCAATTCCTATTCCTAATACTAAAGTAATAGTAATCAAGGTAGGTAGAATATGCATTCTGGAGTTATTTTTTTTATACTCCTCTATTGTATCGTTAATCATGGGAATAAATTTAAAGACGCTAAGAATAAAGATACCTCAAATATATTAATATTTCAATATGAAGTTTGTGTGAAGAAAATCAGTCTTAAAGTTCACACTGAAGAAGGTTCTATTCAAATATAGTAACACCAACTCCACCCTGTGCTGAATGATCAGATGCATGCCTGTATATATAGATATCAATTTGGCCCCCTGGTCTTCCAACCAGTCTAAATCTATTTTCTGAATGCCAAGCAATTGTTGATTCTGCTTCCTCTAATAATTTTAAAATTGCCTCGTCACAAATAATAGTAATTACTTCGTCTTCACTCCTTCCTTGGTTAACTTCAATAGTATGGTCAATTACTTCAATTGGTGATCTATTTAAAGGAATCATGCCTGTATAGGATAATTTTAATTGAAATGCACCATCCTTATGGGTTGTTGAAAGTCCATTTCTCCCAAAAAATCTACCACTTATTGGCTCATGAATAATCCCATGAACATAACCCCTAATACTTTCTGAGGCTATCGTATTTCTTATCATAAACTTAAGAGTTAGTTCCGCGTTCGTAATTGCCAAACCACTTGGCATACTTTCTATATTATCCATTAGTAATATTTAATAATAGCCGGAGTTTATCATATTAATTCTTCAAGATTCAATATACAAATGTGGGTAGAAATTTTATGAAAAATTAGGAATAAGAAAACCGAAACTTAAAGCTACTAACTTCAAATTTCGGTTTTTTAGAATTTACTTATACGTATTGTACGTATGGAATTAATCCAATGTATCTAGCTCTTTTGATTGATACTGCAAGTTTTCTTTGGCACTTTGCAGAAACTCCAGTTTTTTCTGTTGGAAGGATTCTTCCTCTAGTAGTTATATACTTCTTTAAAGTCTGGACATCTTTATAATCAATCTTACTTGGATCTCCATTAAATGGATCCGTAGGTTTTACTTGAACTATTATTCTTTTTTTTACTTTCTTCTTCATAATAATCTTACTGTTTAAATATTAGAATAAATCTTCACTTTTAAATTCATCTACTTCCGCTTCTACAGGAACTTCTGGTGTTACTACTTCCTCAGTATGTGTTGCCTCTGAATGAACAGCTTCCTCTCCATTCTTTGCTACATCTACCCCTACTCCTCTCTTTCCTTTGCTATCTAGCAAATACATATCGTTTAATTTTATTTCAGTTCTATAGAATTTCTTTCCATCTTCTCCATCAAATACTCTATTTCTTAATTCTCCTTCAGCATAAATCAACATTCCTGTATCTAATACCATTGCACAAATTTCTGCTAATTTATTGAAAGCTATTAAGTTATGATATTCTGCTTTCTCTTTAATTTGACCATCTTTATCTTTCCAACTTGTATTTGTAGCAATTCCGAAAGAACAAATTTGAACTCCTCCTGATGTTTCTTTTAATACTGGGCTTCTTGTTAAGTTTCCAATCAACATTACCTTATTAAGTGATCTAGACTTTGACATATGTAATCAATAATAAAATAAAAATCTTATAGTGAATCTTCTGTTACTCTTAAGAATCTTAAAATATCTGTATTTAGGCTTAAATATCTATCTAATGCAGCTACATTCTTTGGACTCATATTTAACTTAGAGAAAATATAAAAACCTTCCTTATTACCTTTAATTGAATAAGATAGTAGTCTTTTTCCTAAGAAATTAAACTTACTCAGTTTTCCCTCTAAATCTTTTACTGTTTTTTCTAGTTTTTGGACAACTTTTTCTTTAATTTCTTCGTTGCTCAAAGGCTTCACAACTAATGCTAATTCGTACTTCATATATAAATGTAACTTTAATAAAATATTCGAACAAGGTGAATTATACACTAAACACTGGGAAATATACAAACCCATTCATAGAAAATTCGAAATACGAAGATCGAAAGAATGACCTTTTCGAATTTCGTTTTTCGAGTTTCGAATTTAAAACTTCACTCTACTTTTTAAAGACTCTCCTAGCGTTTGAGATGAAATAAATTCAATATCAGAACCACTTGATATTCCTTTTGCTAGTTGACTAAACTCTATTGCTGGGTTGATTTTTACGATTTCGGATTTTATATACATACTTGTAGAATCTCCTTCTATTGTTGGGTTAAGAGAGAATATTATTTCCTTTATAGACTCATCGGACTTAACCCGGGATAGCAAAGAACTTATATTAATGTCGCTTACACTAATCCCATTAATAGGGGAAATGAGCCCTCCTAAAACATGATAGGTTCCCTCAAAACTGCCCGAAGATTCAAAGTTATATAAATCTAAAGAATCCTCAACAACCATAATTACAGATTTATCTCTTTTTTCATTTGAGCAAATCTCGCAAATATCTGAGTCTGTGATGTTTCCGCAAATGCTGCACTGCCTTAAGGAAGAAAGTGATTCCTCAATTGCTACAGAAAGTTTTTTAGCTAAAGGCTTTGCATTTACTGTCAAGTAAAGAGCTAAGCGGTTAGACAGTTTAGGACCAACACCTGGTAAACTTGCAAAACTGTCCGATAAATTTAGAATTTGTTTTGGTAAACCCACGTGATATAGTTTTAATGTTTAAACGTTCTAACCCTTTGAACCAAATTTATTAATTCCCCGATAACATTTCCTTAATCTTATCCATACTAGTATTAGCAGAGAGTTCTTTTTCTAGAGACTTTCTCGCATCTTCATTTGCATTTACAACATTCTTTTCTATTAGCCTTGCGATCTTTTCTATTAACTTATTATCCTCTATTCCCAATTCTTCTTTTAATTCTGATCTAATTACTTTTGCTTCTTTTGTAGCGTAAAGTCCATTGAAAATTACACCTAAAGAACCACCCTTACCTACAGCCTTAACTGCAGACATAGAGTTTCGTGCTTGCATTGCTTTTTGTACCATTTTTGCTTGATCTATCATTCCCATTTTTATTAAATTAATAATTAAGATTATAAACCTGACTGCCATGCCTTCGGCAGATAAACCGGTAGGCAAGTTAAGAGAACTTAGTCTCTATTTTATTACAACAAATTAGCAATCAATTCTGAATTATCTATTTCTACAATTTCACTATTCTCTATTCTCTTTCCTACTTCCTGAGTATTAGCATTTGGCATTTGCGATTCATTTATTTCTGCCTCATCCAAAACAAACTTTACTTCCTGCAACTCATTTGAAACCTCTTTAGAATTAACCAGAATGAATTTAACATGATCTGGTTTATTTAGAAAAGCAATATTAAATTTTGAACTATTAATTATTTTAACCTTAAATCCATCAATTACTATTTCAGAACTATTCAACAAGGCTTTAAATCTAGCAGAAACGCTACCTGCTCTACTTACCAGATAATTTTTAATATCAGAAATAGTTGCTGATGACTGGTTGCTGATTACGGGTTGCAAGTTACCTTCCCGCCCTCCTTCCTCGGGAACAGGTGTGTTGGTTGCTGGTTTTGAAATTGGTAGATCAACTTCATTTCTTTCATTTTTACCATTTTGTCCTCGCTGATTATCTCCTGCTTCGCATATTCTTATCAAAGCAATCTCAAATACTGTTTTTTTATTTGGGAATTCTTTCATTTCTCGCTTGGAAATTATTAACTGACTTGTTAATTGCATCAGTTTTAAAAGTTCAGATTTATTCGAAGCATTTTTTAAGAGCTCTTCTCTAAGCTTATCCAGTAATTGATCTATCAGAAAATTTAAATCACCACCATTCTGAATTATAGTTTCTGCCATTTCTAAACTCTTAGCTAAATCTTTATCTAAAAGATAGTTCATTAAACTAGCTATATCTTCATCTGAGATTAATCCAAGAATCTTATACACACTCTCCATCGTTACACTATTGTTCTGATTCATTACTAATACTTTTCCAAGTAAACTCTCGGCATCTCTATAACTCCCACCGGACTTCCGATAGATTACCTCAAGAACATCGTCTCCAATTTCTACCCCCTCACTTGTACAAATGAGTTTGAGTTTGGATTTTACTTCGTCTAAAGTCCCTAGGCCAAAGTCGTATCGCTGAACACGAGATAGGATTGTAATAGGTAACTTATGCGGTTCCGTAGTAGCAAACATAAATACTATATGCTCAGGTGGTTCTTCTAATGTTTTTAAAAGTGCATTAAAAGCTTCTTTTGTAAGCATGTGTGCTTCGTCGATAATATAGACTTTTTTCTTAAGCATACTTGGAACAAAGTCTACAGTTGATTTTAGATCTCTAATTTCATCAACACCTCTATTAGAAGCTGCATCCATTTCCACAACATCAGTAGTTTGCATAGAAGCAATCGCGACACAATTTACACACTCATTACAAACATCATTGTTTTTAGAGAAATTAGTACAGTTTATTGCCTTGGCATAAATTCTAGCAATAGAAGTTTTTCCCGTTCCTCGAGCTCCAGTGAATAAATATGAGTGAGATATACGATCCTGCAAAACAGACTGCTTTAAAGTCTCTACAATTTCTTTTTGGCCAATAATTTCGCCAAAAGTCCTTGCTCTGTATTTTCGGTAAAGTACCTCTGCCATGGAAAGTTTTTAGTTTAAGTTATTAGTTTAAAAATTATACCTTAAATTTTAGTTTTTTAAGAAAAAGAATAATTTATTTGCCTTAATTAGGCTTAAAGTTAGCCTTAGGAAAAGGCCGTGTTACGTCCTAATTCTTATGTCATTTCTAGCAAGTATTCCCCTCTTTTTAACCTGCCCGCCAAATAAAAACTTTCAGATAGTTTACTTAGGCAGGCGGGGATGGGTTAGAGGAGTTATGAATATCAAAAAGGACCGCACAAAATCTTTGATTTAGTTTTGGTGCGGTAGAAATCCTCCGTCCAGCTAAAACTGGCCACCTCCTTTAAAAAGGAGGAATTCTCCCTTTACCTGACAATAGACAGGTTAAAAGGAGAGGTATTCATTCGTAGGGGACGCATTTATGCGTCCCTCGTTAAGTGCCACGCCAAAGAGTAATCCAACTTCATGCGGTATTAAACAGTCACGCTCAAAAGATGAGGTGGTACTGTCATGAATAGCATAATATCTTTGTATTACGTAGATGAGATTGCTTCTCCGCCAAGGCGGATCGCAATGACATTTCAACTCCCAACGATAAAAAAAGACCCGAAAGGGTCTTTTAAATTCTTATTTTAAATTATTCATTTACAATCAAGTTTCCTTCCATATCAAGCTTTTCTCCAGTTGGGTATAATATTCCATTTGCATCTGGAAACATGACTTTTATAAGTGGGAGCAATTCTGTTATTTGATACATCGCAGGGTTATTACTAGCATACATATAGTAGTTAATTCCAACAACAAACCCATCTGGATTAATTGATAACATTTTCCCATTATCTGCCTTTAATTTACATAACCTATAAGAAGTTTTGGCTCTGAGGTATCCATATAAAAAAATTTAAAATTAATTTGCAATTATTTATTTCGATTCCTTCTTGCTGCAGACCTTCGTCTTCTTTTCATCTTAGCAAATACTTTCTTTTGAGCATGTACTTTAGCAGTTTTAGGAACAAAAAATCTTCTTTCCTCTCTCTTCTCTAAAACACCTTCTCGTGTAGCTTCTCTCCAAAGCAATCTTAGAGCTAAATCTATTGACATATCATCGTGTACAACTACTGACATATTAAATTTAATTATAAATTAAGGATTATGAATTAAAAGAAATTTACTTCTAATTCAGGCTGAGTGATTTTAATTGATTTCCTACGATTTTACAAGTATTTATATCTTTTTTGATATTCCTCTCTTAATTATTAATTGATAATTCTTAATTTTAGAATTATCTACCTACAATGCTTTTAAAGAAATTTCCTATATTATTTAACCATCCTAATTGAATTACGTCCTTCAAATTTACTAATATTGCTAAGCCTATTAGAAATAAGAATCCGAAAGTGTTGATTTTACTTAAAATTGAATCCGGGACCTTTCTTCTTGTTAAACTTTCTAATAAAACAACAAACGCTTGCCCTCCATCCAACGCTGGGAATGGAAGGATATTGAATATTGCTAGAGAAATACTTATCAATGCTGCCAATGGAATTAGGAATGTAAATTCTCTCACCTCTACAACTTGCCCTACGTTGTTTGCAAGCGTTGGTAAACCACCTACACTTTGAGCAACCTCAGAATAATTTCCACTTTGAAATGCATTTCCAAATAGACTTCCTAAAGATTTAAATAAGAAAAAGCTAGTATCTGTAGTTAAAGAGGCTGCAGCTGTGATGTTGTTATTATAGTTCAAAAGGTAAACTGGGTAAGGTAATGTTCTATCAAAGTTTAGCCCTACATCTAAAATTGCACCTTTATCGTTTGCTTTCCCTACTCTAATATCTCTTGTTGTAGTTTTATAAGTATCCATGTTTATGAATTCAAACTGCACTGTTTTTTCTTGAGAGTCTTTTAGAATTTGTTGAAAATTTGAATAAGAAACTACTCTAGTTCCATCAATTCCTATTATCACTTCTCCTTCGTTTAACTGCCCTGCGGAAGGTCCGTCCGGGTTAACACTTACAACTGTAATTGGGAACGCTTTCACAGCTTCTTGAGTATTGCTAAAGTTATAATCTGTTACTGCTGGGAGAGAAAATCTATAGCCATTTCCTGGTAAAAATAAGGCAAATAGTAATGTTGCAAATATTAAATTCATAGCAACACCCGCAACTAATATTAAAATTTTCTGATAAGCTGGTTTATTTCGAAAAGCATTTGGGCCTTCTTTTGACGACACTTCGCCCTCTAGTTCTACAAATCCGCCTAGTGGAACTAATCTTATTGCATAAATAGTATTCTTCCATTTCTTCGACCAGATAGTCTTTCCAAAGCCAATTGCGAATTCACGAACGTACACTCCGAAGAACTTTGCAGTTAGGAAGTGACCTAGTTCATGCACAAATACGAGTAATGAAATTATAAAGAAAAATGCTATTATTGTTACTATCCAGTTCACTACATCAGTCATTTTAAGTTATATAAATGTTATTAAAATAGATTACTTCGCATTTGGATTTATATCTTTACCTTTGGCTTCTGCTAAGGATTCTAGCTGTTCTACGTTCTTATCTAGTAACTCCTGAATTCTTTTTTCACTTACTCTCTGTTCATCCTCAGACACGCCTTCTAGTGCATCTAGCTTTTGTTTGTAGTTTTGCCTAATTCCTCTAGATCTAATTCTAAAGTCTTCAAGCATTTTATTTAACTGTTTTGCAGTCTCAGCTCTATCTTCTTGGGTTAAAGGCATGAAGTTAACGATTACCATCTCAGATTGCTCTGACACTGAGCCTCCAATATTAGCATTTCTTATGGCATTTCCTATTTGCGAAATATCCGTTTTATTAAAGGGCTTAATATTTGCTTGTATTGGTGTTGGGAACGAGATAGTGGCTGCATAAGACAGTGGACTCATAGTGCCATATTGATCAATTTGAATAGTATCAAACACTTCCATCCCCGCCTTTCCAGTTCTAAGTTCTTTAAGCTTTTGTGTAAAACTCTCTATTACTTGATCCAACTCCTTTGTATAAGCGCTTTCATTGAAAAGCATAATTTATGGTTAATAAATAATCTAGTAATGATAATATAATAAGCCAAGTAACTCAATTGGAAAATTCTAAACTCTAAGCACTAAGTTCTAAACAATTTCCAAACTCAAAATTCAAATATTTTAAATTTTGTTATTTGGAAATTAGAATTTGTTTAGAATTTAGAAATTAGGATTTAGGATTTTGTTAACTTGTTCAAAGTGACAGAAAATCGTAGAATATATTTATGAAAAAATTTATAAAAGAAAATTGGATTTTAATACTATCATTGATTTACATCATTTCTCCAATTGATTTTATTCCCGAAGCTCTACTGGGTCCAATTGGAATTATTGATGACCTCTTCTTAATCCTAGTTTTACTGGCTTTCCAAGCTTACAAAATCATTTCCGATACGTATTCAAAAAGAAAGTCTAAATACAAAGAAGTTATTGAGATGGAATAAAATTAACCTGGTTTCAAAACGGGATTGCTTCACTTCGCTCGCAATGACACCGCAGCAAAAAAAAAAGAGCGGAGATTTCTCTCCGCTCTTCTAATATTTACCAAGAAATTATTCTTCAATCACTTCTTCTTCCTCAGCATCTAAGTTAGCATCTAGATTACTCTCGCTTACTTGGAACTTATGAAATTGAGTAATTTGAACTTTTTCGCCAGTTTTAGCAATTAATTCATTTAAGTAATCTTCTACTGTTTTTGATTCATCAGTAAATAAAGATTGTTTTAAAAGAACATTTTCTTTATAGAATTTCTCTAATTTACCATTAACAATAGTTTCTCGAATTTTTTCTGGTTTCCCATCAAGTCCTTGCTCTGCAGCATTAAATTCTGCTGTCAAAATATCTTTATTTATAGATTTTACAGTAATGAATTTAGGGCTAGTTGCAGCAATGTGTAATGCAATATCGTTAGCAAATTTTGTAAAGTCTTCGCTTTTTGCAGCAAAGTCTGTCTCACATGCTACTTCTACAGTAACAACAACTTTTTTATTTGGATGAATATATGTTCCAATAATTCCATTGCTTGCTACTTTTCCCTTTCTCTTCTCTGCTTTTGCCATTCCTTTTTCTCTTAAGTACTTTACAGCCTTATCCATATCTCCTTCAGATGATTCTAAAGCTTCTCTAACTGCATTTACTCCCACTCCAGTTCTTTCTCTTAATTCTTTTATTTGGTCTAATGTTATCTTCATGATTTTTAAGTAAAAAATAGTGTGATATTTGTGCCTATTTTGTCTTTTCTGTTGACTTTTTTGCTGTTTCTTTTTTTACAGCTTTCTTCGCTGGCTTAACCTCTTTTTTCTTTTCTTCTTTAACTTCAATCTTTTTAGCAACAGGTGCTTTTACTTTCTTAGGTGTTTTTTTCTCTTCTTCTTGTTCTTTAACTCTTTCTAAAATACCTTTGTTTGTTTTTGTAGAGGGTTTAGCTGTTGTGTGTTTAGATTGTGTCGAAACATGTTGCTCTACCATTACTGTTGGCTCTTCTTCTGAACCAGAGATAATCACTTTTTGCTCTTCTTCAACTTCGTTTGCTTTAGTAATTTTAACTTCAACTTTAGAGTAATCTTTAAGTTCATGCTTTACTCCATTTCCTTTATTTCCAACTAAAATAGCATCCGCTAAAGTTTTTAAAATCAATGAGATTGATCTCATTGCATCGTCGTTTGCTGGAATTACATAATCAATTAAATCTGGATCACAATTTGTATCTACAATCCCGATTACTGGAACTCCGATTTTTTTAGCTTCTTTTACAGCTGATTTTTCAAAGTTAGTATCTAAAATTACCATTGCTACAGGTTTTGCTTCTAAAGTTTTCATACCAGCATAAAGTCTGTTTAACTTTTGCCATTCCTTCTTCATTAAAGCTACTTCGTATTTAGTTCTGTCTTTAACTCCTTCTTCAAATGATTTTTCTAATGACCTTAATTTATTTAAGCTCAATTTAATTTTTGAGAAGTTAGTAAAAAGTCCTCCTGCCCATCTTTTATTGATGAAGTATGAACCTGATCTTACTGCTTCGTCTCTAACTAAATCTGATGCTTGTTTTTTTGTTCCAACGAATAATACTCCACCTTTAGCAGCGGATTCTGTTAGAAACTTTGTAGCATCTTCCAAACCTTTAATGGTTTTGTCTGCATCGATGATATGAATGTGATTCTTTTCTCCGAAGATGTATTTGCCCATTTTTGGGTTCCATCTCTTTGTTTGGTGTCCAAATTGTACACCTGCTTGTAGCAAATCCTTTGCTGAAGGTATGTTAACGTCTGCCATATTCCTTTATAAATAATAAATAATTTATTTCTGACCTAAGCCAGAAAATCTCTTCCGCAAGTGAGGTTTTTTAAACCAAGGAAAATACCTGCGTGTTGGTATGATTGGATTATATCAGATGAGTCAATGGTCGAGCAATAGAATTAAAATAATGAAGAAATGAAGTGAATCTCAGTATATTAAATCTGGGATTCGTAGGGAACAGGCATGCCTGTTCCTTTTATTCAAATAATCAAGGCGTGAGTTTGGCGTAATTTCAGCAACTAAACCAGGCCGTATTACGTCCTATTCCGTTAGGTGTCATTGCGAGGACGATCCGCCTTTGGCGGAGAGGACGTGGCAATCTCACACGAATGAATATGATGTAAATAAATTCTTTTGAATGAGATTGCCACGTCGTCCTGATTCTCAGGACTCCTCGCAATGACATCGCAGTTGCGGACCGTGAGATTCACAAAACATTATGATATTATGAAAAGTTTATCCAAATTATTCTATTTATGGAGGAGAACCTCAGACAAAATTCACTAGATTTAGCAAAGCTTCACAGCATTATTGACCACCAAATATCTGCACTGAGAGTAATTACACCCAATTATTCTATTGGCTATCCAGTAAATTTTGCAAAATATAGAGAGGTTTGGAATTACGACATTGGCAGAAGTATGTTTTTAGAAGATATAAGAAGAACGATAGAGATTCTTAGAGAAAATTACACTGATATTTCGAGCGAAAAAGTTGATGAATTACTAAACCAAGCCTGCATTTTAGTTCAAAAGATATTTGACCAAGAATGCAAATCAGTTCTAGAAGAGTTAGTTACTACAATAACAAAATTGAAAAACGAAGGTGAAGGTTGAGATTTCTAAGGTACTTCCCCTCGCCTTTGAGGACGAGGGGTTTTGACACTATTTCTTTATGGTAGGAGCGCTTGAAGTCTTCAATACACTACCACCCGGCATCACTATAGGCTGAGTCGCCATATAGTTTTCTCCTTAAATAAAATCGGTCAAATGGTGATTTATTCACCAATATAATTATACCATAAAATCTGGCGATTATCTATATCTGATAGTAGAAATGCGAATATTTAATCGAAGAAATTAGGCGTAAAAAAAGAACACTTTCGTGCTCTTTGGGTTAAGATTTGATTCTATAAATGCTAAACGCCAAGGGGTTGCCTTGGCGTTTTTTCGGCTTTCGCCGAGAGACAGTTACTTGGTATGCTTTTTTGGAAGAGCCACGCTGGGTTGGACCGCAACCTTTGTGATCTTTTCCACAACCTGCCCTACAAGATAATCATGAACGATTTTCTTCTCCTTCGGTGACAATGCAATCATTGTAGAACGGTGACCACCCATGGAAATCTCCTTTAATTAACTGTCGTTAAAATTTTCGTGCCCTCAACAGTGTGATTTTGATTGTGGGAACGAACTTATTAAGTACAAATTTTTCATCTTATACTCACTAAGTCCGTCCTCACGACGGGTTACGCCGTGAGGTTTGTGACAGTTACTTACGCTTCTTTGGCATAGCTATACTAGGACGAATCCTAGCAATTGTGATGGAAACTACCTTAGGCTTACGAACATAGGGGTGTAAAAACCCTCTAGTCCAAGCATCTGAAGTTCCATGTCTCCCAGCCATAATTCACTCCTTCTTAACTGTCGATTTTAAGCTTCTGTAAATTGTTAGATCGTCCTAAGACTCACATAACAATTTACATATATAATATATACCTAAAATGGGAATTTGTCAAGTCTTACAAACCTTCAATACAGTTACAGGTGTGTATATTTTACAATGTCGCCGAAAAATATCGTCAGAATACCTAAAGTTAATAGGCTGTAGCACGGCCTGGTTTATCCCCTGTTGGAGCAGGTTTGCAACCTGCTCCTTGTCTTTCGTCCCAACCAATGCGATGTCATTGCGAGGAAGTCTGTCCTGAGCTTGTTGAAGGATGGCAATCTCATCACCCCGTTTCCCAACGGGATTGCTTCGTCCTCACTTCGTTCGTCCTCGCAATGACAACTAACGGAATAGGCTGTGGCACCAGTAGGCGCTAATCTACATCTCCTCACTGCGTTCGTCGTGTATCTTTGGGCAGCCTGGTTTAGTTGCTGAAATTACGCCAAACTCAGGCTTTTGTTTAGAATAAAGGAAAAGATATATCTTTTCCCTACGAATCCCAGGTTAATCTGAGATTCAATTCATTCCTTCATTTTTTCATTCTTTCATTCCTCTGCAGTCGGAGCTTTTTTCTTCTTAATTCTAATAATATCCTTCTCTTTCGGATAATCTGGGTGAGCCCAGAAGAAACCGAATTTACCTTTTTTAATTAGGTAATCTCTTTTATCTTTAGTTTGTGGGATTTCTCCGTACATTTCGATAAGAAGATCTCTTTTTGGAGTTAGTGGTTTTGCATCTTTAACCTTTGGATAGTCTGGGTGTGCCCAGAAGCTTCCAAAACGACCTGTTTTTAATACGTATTCTCTTTTATCTTCTGTCATTGGAACAGGCTCGTATCGGGTTAAGTCAATTGGTTTTGCTGCTTCGTTTGATTCTCCTTCTAAGCTTTTCATTCCCTTACATTTTGGATAATCAGTACAGCTTAGGAATCTTCCGTATCTTCCTAATTTTATTATCATTGGTTTTCCGCATTCAGGACATTTTTCATCGCTTTTTCCTAATTCTGTAAACTCTTTTCGAGGGATATTCTTATCTTGTCTTGCTACTTCTTTTTCAAATGGGAAGTAGAAATCTCCTAACATTTTTACCCAATCTAGCTTTCCTTCTGCGACTTTGTCTAAGTTATCTTCCATTCCAGCTGTAAATCCATAATTTACAATTTGCTCAAAATACTTAACTAACAAGCTATTTACTACTCTACCTGTATCTGTTGGCCTTAAGTACTTATTTTCTGCAAGGGCATATTTTCTAACTAATAGTGTAGATATTATGCTCGCATAGGTAGATGGCCTTCCAATCCCTAGCTCCTCAAGCTTTTTGATTAATGTTGCTTCGCTATATCTAGCAGGTGGTTGAGTGAAGTGTTGGATTCCATCAAACTCTTTTTGTCCTAACTTATCTCCGATTTGCATTTCTGGCAATATGGTTTCGTTAAGCTTTTCTTTCATCACTTTTAAGTAACCATCGAAGATTACTGTTTTACCGTTTGCTTTGAATAAGTACTTATCAATTTCTACGTATAATGACAAATTAAGGAATTCTGCTGGTTTCATTAAAGATGACAGCGCTTTCGCCCAGATTAAGTTATATACTGCCGCCTGCTCACCTTCTAGCCCCAAATCTGCAGCCTTTTTAAAGAAGCTAGTTGGCCTAATACATTCGTGAGCCTCTTGAGCAGATTTATTTGATGAAGCATATACATTTAATTTTTCTGGAAGGTAATTCTTTCCAATATTTTTCTCGATATATTTAATAGCCTCATTAATAGCAGGCTGAGACATATTTACAGAATCTGTTCTCATGTAAGTTATAAATCCAGCTTCGTAAAGTTTTTGTGCAATAGACATTGCTCTTTTTGCAGAGTACCCCAATACATTCACGGCTGCTTGTTGGAAAGTACTCGTAATAAACGGTGGCCTTGGATTACGTTTACTTTGAGATTTTTCTATATTTGAGATTACCCACTTTTCATCTTTTACATCTTCAACAACTTTAGTTGCTTCTTTTTGAGTCTTTAATTCTGGAGCTTTTTTAGAAATTTTGAAAAGTTCAAATTTTATTAAATTTTCTGGAACTTGAATTTTTTCTTCTTCCTCGTCTTTATTAGTAAGTTTATAGTTGATTTTATAGTTTGGCTTTGTATCTTTATGGTCCGCGTAGGCCTCAACACTCCAGTACTCATCCGATTTGAATGCTTCCCTTTCTAACTCTTTTTCTACCACTAATCTTAAAGCTGCAGATTGAACTCTACCTGCAGATAGTCCGAATGTAATTTTCTTCCAAAGAAGTGGAGATAGTTTATAACCTACTAATCTATCTAGAAACCTTCTAGCTTGTTGAGCATTAACTAAATCCATATTAATATCTCGAGGATGTGCAATTGCTTCTTGAATTGCCTCTTTTGTAATTTCGTGGAATACAATTCTTTCAACTGGTCTTTTTCCTTTATGTTTTCCGTTTTCATCAATTACACCAAGCTCTTTTGCAATGTGCCAACCAATAGCTTCTCCTTCTCTATCCAAGTCGGAAGCAATTATTAATTTATCTGCACCTTTAAAAGCTTTCTTAATATCTGCTAATGCTTCTTTTTTTGTTATTACATAAGTAGGTTTAAAATCATGCTCTACGTCTATACCTGTTTCAGACTTTGGAAGGTCTACCACATGGCCTTTAGATGCAATTACATGATACTCACTACCCAAGTATTTCTTGATTGTCTTCGATTTTGATGGTGACTCTACTACAACTAAGTTCATATTTTATTTAATTAAATTAGCTAACTTTTTATATTTACCCTCTTCTGTTATTGATACTAACCCCTTTAATTCTAGTTGAGATAAAGTTGTTAAAGTATCAGAAATATCACTTTGTGTTTTCAAACTTACTTCTTCAATATACATTGAATCAAACATGGCATTGTAAGTTCTACTCTCATTATCTGTCAAGTTTTCAATTAAAACGGTACTTACAGAACCTTGATAATTAACCATATTCATTGCGTTCAGAATATCATCAACAGAAGTAATAAGTCTAGCCTTTCCTTCCTTTATTAGCTTATTTGTACCTAAACTTAAGTGGCTATTTATATTTCCTGGTAATGCGAAAACATGTTTATTAAATTTTCTAGCATGTTCTGCTGTAATTAAAGTTCCACTTTTGTCACCCGCTTCTATTATTAGTGTTGCCTCGGAAAGTCCTGCTACTATTCTATTTCTCGAAGCAAAAGAGTTTCTTAAGATAGGTTGGTTTGGTAGCGCATCTGAAATTACTAAACCTCCTTTATCTAATATAGACTTATAGATATCGATATTATTTATAGGTGTTGGGTTGTTGGGAGAAGAAGCTAATACTGCAATTGTCGGTCCGCCTGATTCCAGTGCTGCTAAATGTGCTTCTCTATCTATTCCAAAAGCCATGCCACTCACTATTGTAAATCCATTATATGAAAGTTCCATCCCTAGCTTTCTGGTCATTTCACTTCCATATTTAGTAGGAGTTCTTGTTCCAACTATAGATATTGTCTTATTAAACAATTCTTTTTTCCATTCGCCTTTATAAAAAATTAATGCTGGTGGAGATTTTAGTGACTTTAAACTTTCAGGATAAGTATTCTCTAGAACAAACGTACAACTAATTCCTAACGAAGAGAGTTGATCAATAGAATCGTTATTATCATATTTAGAGTCGAGAATGCTATTGTCATTATCTAATAGGTCTAATTCGCCATTATCGTTATTGGTTAATTTAGCTATATTGTCTAATATAATGCTATTTTTAACACATTCTTTTAATCTTAAATTTAGAACAATTCTTTTTATCTTTTCTATATCTTCCATACTCTATGCATCACATCCTGGAGCATCGTTAGCATAAACACACCTAACGTACTCTTTAAGTAAATTCCCAATGAGAAATCCTCCACCTCCATATCTAAGGTGGAATGCAAAGGAATAGCTCTTACCGTTATAATCATAAGTACCTACAATCCAGCCATGTGTCCTGTAAATCTCTTGGCCGTCAATATTCTCATATGTTTCTGCAGTTCCTGTTTTTGCCCTTATATTCCCTGGTAAATTATTGAGAAAATAGTAAACAGTTCCCTCCGGGTTATTAGCAACCTGTGACATACCACTATTTATTAACCTGAGCGTTTCATCGCTTATAGGTATTTGTTTTGCCACTATTGGCTCCGTCTGTTTCACTACATTTTTATATACATCTTGTATATCTTTTAGAATGTGAGGTTGATAGTAAACTCCTTTGTTAGCAATCGCAGAAGCTACCATGGCCATTTGAATAGGAGTTACTAAAACAGCACCTTGACCTATTGCTGTATTGCAAGTATCACCATCAAACCAAGTAAGATTTAAGAAGTCTTTCCTATATTCCGGAGAATCCATATTTCCTGCTGTTTCTCCTATTAAATCAATATTAGTTTTAGAGCCAATGCTAAACAAGTTAGCTGAATTTTTAAAAGGTGTAAACCCACTATTTGCATTCTGTGCTAACAAAAAATTGCAGAAGAACATATTACTAGATTTATATAAAGCTCTTTCAACATTCATATTTCCATAAGACAATTTGCCATACTCACAGAAGTTGTATCCTCCTCCTAAATCTAGGCATCTATTTGAGAAGAAGTATGAATCTTTATCAATCACTTTATTCTCTAGCAAGTCAAATGCCGTTATTATTTTGAAAATAGAACCTGGGGCATCGGCAGTTCCGATTGCTTTATCATTGAATGGTGCACTTCTATCTGTTATTAACTTATCGTAGTCCTCTGTACTTATGCCTGTTAGGAAATCATTAGTATTTATACCTGGGTAGCTTGCTAGAGCCACTACCTCTCCGTTAGAATCATCAATAACAACACCGCCACCGCCTGCTGCATTATTCTCTTCGTTATGCTTTTGAAGTAGTCTATAAAGTAATTGTTGCAAATTATTATCGATAGTAAGTGTTATATCATCTCCTGGTTCAGGATTTTCTTGAACCTCAACATCTCCAACGTAGTATTTTTTACCCTTTGTACCTTTTAATTCGTTTTCATATTGTGCTTCTAATTTGTATTTACCTATAAAATCATCTGGGGCATATCCATTATCTATATCTTCTTGGCTCACTTTGCCTTCGTAGCCTATTAAATGAGTAGTTTGCAATGGATAGTTATATGTTCTTCGAGTATCAAATGAAACGCTATAAAATGAATCTGCAGCGTAGTTATCTTTAAATAGTTTTTCCTGAGCCTCAGTAAAGTCATTTAAAGTGACAGTTTGAAGATCTTTATTATTAAGATCATCAATCACCTTATCATTAGAGGTAAAATTCAATTTATTCTCAATAATAAAATTAGCTAACTTTGCTATTTTCTCATCATCAAAATTTGTTTTATCAATCGATATACTGTAAATATTCTCACTACCAGTAAGAGGAACTCCGTTTCTATCATAGAAATTACCTCTTTTAGGCTTCAACTCTATTTCTCCTAAGTTTAGGTCTATAGATTTAGTTACAAACTCGCGCGCAGAAAGTTGCAAAGTTAAGGAGTAGATTGAGAACAAAATAAAAATTCCCAAAGCCCCCACGGTCACAAAATAACTTTTATTATTATTTCCCTCATTCATAAAATTTAGCTAACTTTGCTACTTTTAATACTAGAACTTGTATTTACGATGATATTATTAAGATACATTAGAAAACCCTGTTCCCTAGACTGGTAAATTCTATATAATCCTAGCTATGATTTATATTCCAATTCGGACATAACTTTAGATCGTTCCTTATGCTTCTATCTGGCTAGCAAATCCGGGAAAAATTAGCTAAGATTCATCTCAAAATAAAATCTTGAATCTGGATTTTATCTAGCAAATCTTTTCGTTTAATCAATTTTCTCAAACCTTTAATTACAGAGAAAATTGGATCTTCTGGAACAAAAACAGGCACCTTTAGCTTCGATGAAATAAATTTATCTAACCCTTCAATAAGCGCTCCGCCGCCAGTTAAACAAATTCCGTTAAGAATTAAGTCCGAAACTATTTCGGACGGAGCCTTTTCCATCGCCTCTTTTATAGACATTACAAGTTCTTCTATTACAGGCATAATAGCTTCGTTCAACTCGCCCGTCGTTATCTCAAGGCTATTAGGCAAACCACTTAATAAATCCTGTCCCCTTACAGAAATCTTTTCTTTATTAGCAGAAACTATTGCTGTGCCTTTAGAAATTTTTATATCCTCAGCCATTTTCACTGGAATAAGCAGATTGTACTTCGACTTAATGTATTCAACTATAGCTCTATCCATATTATCTCCACCTTTTTTCACGGTATTATCTATTAAAATGCTTCCCATTGAGATTATTGCAATGTCAGTAGTACCACCCCCAATATCAACAATCATAGAGGCTGTAGCTTCGTCTATCTTTAAATTTGAACCAATTGCGGCGGCCATTGGCTCCTCAACCACATAAACTCTACCCGCACCGGCTTGCTTTGCAGAATCCATTACAGCTTTAATTTCCACCTCCGTTATGAGCGAGGGAACTCCAATTATTACAGTGGGCTTTATAAGTTTAGAAGTTATCTTAAGACTTTTCCCTACTTTCTTAATAAAATAGCTAATAATAGCTTCGCATGAGTTAAAGTCCGAAATTACACCCGCCTTCAAAGGCTGAATCGCCACTATATTCCCAGGAGTTCTTCCAATCATCTTACGAGCTTCCAGCCCAACAGCCATAACTTTATTATTACTTTTATTTAACGCCACGACAGAGGGCTCTTTGATAACTTCTTTTTCTCCACCAACAAGTACTCTGATATTCGCAGTACCTAAGTCTATCGCAATTTGTGATGAAAATTTATCAATAAAGTTATTTAACTTAGACATATTTATTAGTGAAATTCAGAATATTAATACTTTAAATATAGCATAAACAAATATTCTATTTAAGGAAATTTGAAATTGATGACATTTGGAGGTTACTCAGCAATCAGATTAGGCCCTGTTACAGCCTATTTAAAAGCACAGATTGCTCGTGCAGCGTTCAAGGCTTTACTCCCAAATATCTGAACATAATTAGCTGAAACATTCGCTTGATGAATCCGTACTTTTGAATCCAAAAAAAATTGGTTTTCGATATTTACAGTTCCGATTACTAGTACTTTTAATTTTCTGTTATTCGTATTCATTACTGAGGATTATACTTGAAGAAACAATTTGAAGAAAGCCAAGTTCGGGAATCGAACCCGAGACCTCACCCTTACCATGGGTGTGCTCTACCATCTGAGCTAACTTGGCATTAAAAAAGTTGAAAAGTTTTAAGGTTACAAAGTTCTAAAGTTAGAAATACCAACTTATCATATCAACTTTTTAACATTTCAACATTTCAACTTTAAAACACACTTATATCGGGAGAGAAGGATTTGAACCTCCGATTTTACCGATTTACAGTCGGTTGCGATTGACCACTCCGCCATCTCCCGTGCTCAGCCTAATTCTTAATCTTTGCCTTTCCCTTAATTCTTAGGAAAAGAATTAAGATTAAGAATTTAGGATATAAGCCGCCTGGGGGACTCGAACCCTCGACCCACTGTTTACAAAACAGTTGCTCTACCAGCTGAGCTAAGGCGGCAATAAATCCTTACCAGTTTCCGTTTGTAGACAATAAATCACTGAGAACTGATTACTGACTTCTGATAACTGCCCTGGAAGTATATCATATTTTTAGCTTGTAAAGTTAGCCTAAATCTATTAAAATCACTCAGTCTAATTTGATTATGAAAATTTTATGGCACGAGTTTGCGAATTAACAGGAAAAAAAACATCTTTCGGAGGAAACCACAAACATAGAAGAGGTTCTTCAGGAGGAGGAGGAGTTTGGCAACATAAAGCACAGAACACTAATAGAACTTGGAAACCAAACTTACGAAAAGTTAAGTTGACTATCAACGGCCGTTCTAGAAGAGTTAAGATCTCTATGAAAGCTTACAAAAAGCTTAAGAAAATGGCTGAGGTTCAAATGGCAGCCTAAACTAAGCTGAACTCAAATCTTGAAACATCCCTTTTCAGGGATGTTTTCTTTTATATACGTTGACTCAAATAAATTAAAACTCTAAAATTACACAAATGAAAAAATTTAACAACGCTAGTTCCATTAATACTCTAAAAGTCCGAAACAAGAATGCGATTCTTGAACTACTTAAAGATAAGCTGGTGAATTTTGAAAAGATTTCCATTGTGCAAAACTTAAAAGAGGATTCACAAACACAGGAAATTCTTGGGCTGGCAAGGAAGAGAAATATTTGGATCGAGCAAACATCTTTAAATAAGATGGCAAAAAGAAGAAGCGGCGAAACACACGAAGTTTTAATTGCCTACATACTTCCAAACAATCTTACTAATCTGAAGAACCTTCTTGACGATTTAAATAATAGAAATGAAACACCATTCTTTTTGCTTATTAATCGAGTAGATTTTGATACCAATATTGGAATGATTGCACGAACTTCATATGCAGCTGGAGTTAATGGACTAATCTTTCAAGGAGATACTGAAAAATTTTTTAATGACGACTCTATTCATTACTCTGTGGGTGCTATTGCCAGGATTCCTTTAATAAAAATGAATATCTTCGAAGCTTTAAAAGAACTTAAACGTGAAGATATTAAAACGTTATGTTTACAAATGGATGGAGAGAACTACTCTAACACTGATTTAAAGGGTCCTGTAGCTATTATTTTAGGAGAAGAAAGAAGAGGAATTACTAACGAGATTGCGCAACGCTGTGACAAAATAATTTCAATCCCAATGAAAAAAGGTATTGACTCGCTAAATGTTTCCATAAGTGCTTCAATCGTAATGTACGAAAAGATTAGACAAGATAATTTATAAATTTGATGTTGCAAAAATTTACTAATTTGGTATTATCTCTTAGCTTAGAAAATTGTAAACTATTGTAATTTTTGAGCTTATAAGGCAAACTAAGTTTAATAAAAGATTTTTATTCTCACTATGTTTAAAGAGGAAAACCAAATTTGGCTTTACTTAATAGGTATTTTAATTTTCTTTGGGGTCCTCATTGCTCTATCTGCTAATGTTCTAGTACCTATTGTACAATCAGGAAATATTGGATTATTATTCCAAAGCCAAAAATTTAGCAGACGGCCAACTTATACTCTGAAAGATAACCTCGACTATTTTGCAGAAGTAAAAACGAATAAAGGATCATTTACAATCAATCTTTCCCCTAAGACTGCTCCTCAAAATGTAAATAACTTTGTATATTTAGCTCAAAATGGTTATTACACCGACACAAAATTCCATAGAATTGTTCCTGGACTATTATTCCAAGGCGGTGATAGAAATACTTTAAATTCAGATCCTAATGATGATGGTAAAGGAAGGCCAGGATACTTAATTGAAGATGAATCAAACTGGGATGCATTGGATTTAAGTAAGGATCAAAGAACAAGGCTTACAGGGTTAGGATATAGTTCAAAACCAAATTTAGAAACAACAAAATTTCAAAAATACTCTGTCGCGATGGCAAATGGTGGACCAAGTACAAATGGTTCGCAATTTTTCATAATTACTGCAGAATCTGACGATTCTCGACTATCATCATTGGATGGGCAATACACAATTATCGGGAAAGTTATTTCAGGCACAGATGTTGTAGATGCAATAGGAAAATCAAATGTTAACAACCCCACTTCTAACACGCCTACTCCTGTAGAGCCAATTATATTTCAAAGCATAAATGTTTATACAAGGTAATATGAAAGCTAAATTAAAAAAAATCTTTAATGTATTTTTTTATCTAATTTTACTTACTATCTTAGTAATACTTATAATCGGCGTCGTATTAACTATTCGTGAGAATTCAGATTCCGAAGGTAATTTAGTATTTATAGAAAAAGAACCGGACCAAAACTATATATTTAAGAACATAGCATACATTTCTGGACAAATTAACTCCCCTGGTGTGTACGAAGTGGAAGATAACTCAAGGATTTCTGACCTTATTAGTCAGGCTAAGGGACTCACAGATAAAGCTGATTTAGATTACTTAGCAAAGAATATAAACCTTTCCGAAAAAATTAAAGATGAACAGCACATCTACATACCATCGCTTGATGAGCGGGAAGTTGCAGGAACTAATACTTCCAGCACTGCTAAACAGATAGATGGGAAAATAAATATTAATACTGCTTCTGCTGCAGAATTAGATACTTTACCTGGGATTGGTCCATCTACTGCAGACAAAATAATAGCTGCACGACCATTTGAATCTATTGACGATCTCCTAAACGTTACGGGAATTGGAGACTCGAAATTTAATGAGATAAAGGATTTAATTGATGTTAAATGAAACCTGCCTTAACAATTACTTCAGGAGTAAATTTAACCAATTCTCTCTTTTTAAATATAACTTCGAAAGATTAAAAATATTTCAGCTAGCACTGGGATTTATAATTGGAGTCATTCTAATATCTTCACAAAGTATTTTCCTAGTTTTTCCATTACTTCTTCTTGCCTTTCCATTGCGGAAGAGAAAATTTCTATTTTATGTATCGTGTGTATTTGGAATATTATTCTTTTCTTCCTGGAATAATACAATAAATAACGAGGTAAACTCCTACACAGGTAAGAAAAATATTGAAGAAACAGCACAGGTTCTATCGGTTGAAGAAAATGGATTTCAAAAGAATATATTGTTGAAATTGGATAACCTCCAAGGAGAAGCACTTGCTCAAGTTACTATTTATTCTGAAATCAAAACTTACGATTATGTTTTAATAAGAGGAAATTTAAGCCTGCCTTATAGTTTTGAAGATTTTGACTATCCTGCTTATTTAAGAAGTAACAAAATATTTTACATTTTTAAAGGCTCAGTTGTGCCTACAGGAAAGAATGACGGGTTATTAAGTAAAATAGCTGACGTAAAACAATACTTACTTGATACATCTCAAAAGAACATAAACACACCCTACTCAGCAATTTTTAATGGAATTCTTTTAGGAGATACATCGCAAATTCCAGATGAGATTAATAATATTTTCAGAAATACTGGAACATCCCATATCCTAAGTGTTTCTGGATTTAACTTTACAATTATTCTAATCTTTCTCTTAATGTTCAGCCCCTGGATTGGAAGGAAAAGGATTTTGATAATTTCTATCCCCATATTAATTGGCTTCTTATTTCTAGTTGGCATTGAAAATATCACTGCAATGAGAGCTACAATTATGATACTTGTTTACATATTTGCGAATTTAGCTGGAAGAAAGCTAAATTACTTATATTTAGTTAGCCTTACTTTGGCATTATTTCTGCTTGAATATCCACTATCTTGGACTAATTTAAGTTTACAACTTTCTTTTGGAAGTTTATTAGGACTATATTTTTTATCCGACAAATTAAAGTCTTTTTTCAAAAAATTGAAATTAGCCGAAGCAGTGAACGAACCTCTAAGTGCTGCTCTTGCAGCTATTCTTGGAACAATGCCTTTTACACTCAATACTTTTGGTTATATTTCTATGGTTGCACCAGTTGTTAATATTTTAGTTCTTCCGTTTGTTCCACTCATTATGCTGCTTGGATTCCTGGGAGAAATTTCACGGATATTTCAAATAGAAACCATTACCAGGCTTATATTTATGAATGTTGAATTTTTATTAAAGTTAATGACTAAAATTATAGAATGGTTCGCAGGTATTCCTTTTGCAATAAGCTCAAATCCATTTATAATATTTATTATGATATGCTTACTTCTTGGATTAATTTTATTCACAGACTTTAAAAGCTTTTATAAGAAATACTATTAATGACTAAATACATACTTCTAACAATATTAGTAATCTCCAATTTTTTTGTTTGGACAAATCTAAGTGCAACCGAAGCCCGCAAAGGTGCCCTGGAAATTGATATTTTAAATATAGGACAAGGAGATTCTATATTAATCAAGACTCCGAATAATCATTTTGGACTAATAGATGGGGGAAGAGATTCTACAGTACTAGGCGAACTTTCACAGGTATTACCCATTGGGAAAACGTATTTAGACTTTGTAATAATGACCCATCCAGATGCGGATCATATTGCTGGATTTATTGATGTTTTTAAAAATTATCAAGTGAACAAAGTATTCTTTAACAAAGCAGACAAGTCGAATGAAGTAATAACTAAAATAAAAGATGAAATCCAAGAATTCAACATAAAGAATTACTCAATCGACATGGAGAATGACTTTACGATTGATGGCATTTACTTTGATTTTACCTGGCCGCAGGACCATACCAAAACGTATACCTTTAGTAACTCTAACGATATGTCTGCGAGTGTGCTTATTAAATACGAAGGTTATAAATTTTTGACAATGGGAGATTTACCTTCAGATTACGAAGAACCTTCGTTAAAGAATCTTCCTGTGGAAGATCGGGATATAGATTTTTTGAAAGTGAGCCATCATGGAAGTAAATATTCTACAAATCTTGAATTTCTACAGGAAATTAAGCCCGAGTATTCATTTATAAGTGTAGGTAAAGATAATACATATGGGCATCCAACAGAAGAAGTAATTGATAATTTAGAAAAAGTAAATTCAAAAATATTCAGAACTGATAAGGATGGGAGGATTACATTAAATATAAGGGATGGGAAAGCAGAAATAACTACTCTTGAAAGTATGAAAGATGTAAAGATAAATTAAAGAATGAATGAATGAAAAAATGAAAAGAATCTCAATTTAAATAATCCTGAGATTCGTAGGGAAAAGATATATCTTTTCCCTTATTCTAAATAGGGCCTGAGTTTTGAGTAATTTCAGCATTTGATCCAGGCTGTGCTACAGCCTATTCATTGTGTCATAAACATCCCTCGGCACTTCGTGCCACTCCCTTAAAAGGGAGAATTCCTCCTTTGAAGGAGGTGGCCAGCTTTAGCTGGACGGAGGATGTCTACCACACCAAAACTACATCAAAGATCCTGTGCCGTCCTTTTGGATATTCATAACTCCCCTAACCCCTCTTAAGAAGAGGGGAATACTTGCACAAAGGTTGTTCAGTGACTCTAAAAACTAATCTCTTCTTTTCTCATTTCACAAATTCTCCATTGCATTTACAAGCCCTACAGTTTATAATTCTTAACACCAAATTTTAGGTTAATTAATTATGGCTAAATCATCAAAAAAGAAGAAACAAGGAGTTTTTAGATTCTATAACTCAGAAACTGGAGAACACTATACAATAAGACTTTCAAAGCTTGCTGTAGAAAAGATCGGAGATAAACCAGTTATGAAATATAGTAAAAAATTGAAAAAACATACTGAGTTTAAGTTAACAAAGAAAGTGAAATAAATCTTAACGAGTCATGATTTGTCATAACAAGTCTTAGATTTATTCATCCTGAGCAAAGCGAAGGATCTTTTATAATTTAAACAAAAGCAGAATTATTTAAAAATCAAGAAGTGTATTCAAGCTATTACTCAAAATTGAAAGATTTTGGATAATAAAGTCAGCATTGAAACTGGAGTGGTTTTTTAGTAAAATGAACCGATATTCTAATTACTAATGCGGGTGTCGGTTAATTGGTAAACCACCGGTCTCCAAAACCGGAACTCTCAGTTCGAGCCTGAGCACTCGTGTATGATTTAAAAATCTTGTTGAGTGAAACGAAACTTAGATTTCTATCATCCCGATGAACGAAGTGATAGCGGGATTAAATTTAATTGATATTTTAAAATGATTAAGAAGATTTTAAACAATATTTTAAAAATTCCAAGAGGAATAGAGGGTTTTATTGTAGGTTCCTACAATGAATTAAAGTTGACTGAGTATTTATCAAGAAAAAAAACTCTATCATACACTTTATTAGTCTTAGGATTTTTAGTACTAGGGACATTATTCATTCTAGGAGTGGATACCGTATTACTAAAAGTAAGAGATTTATTATTTTCGATTTAACATAAATCGCTTTTCAATTTAATAAATGGAAGAAAAACAAACAGATACAACAGAAGAAGTAGCAGTAGTAGAACCACAGAATGAAAAAATGAAGTGGTACATTGTTTCTGCATCTTCAGGAAAAGAAAACAGCACTGCTAAATTAATTAAGCAGAGAGTAAAAGCAAATGGAATGGAATCTGTGATAGGTGAAGTTGTTGTCCCAATGCAGGAAAAGATAATCATTCAAAGAGGAAAGAAAAAGACAATTCAAGATAGAATTTATCAAGGATATATCTTTGTGAAAATGGAAGCTAACGAGGATACCATCCAGTTAGTTAGGAATACTGAAGGAGTAAAAGGCTTCTTAGGCATGACTGCAAAGTCAAAATACCCTACTCCATTAAATGAGAAAGACCTTAACTTTACCCAGGTTAAATCTGAAGCTACATACAAATCTAAATTTGAAATTGGGAATGTTGTTAGAATTACTGATGGTCCTTGGAAAGAATTCGTTGGGACAGTTGTTGCAGTTAATGATGTGAAAGGTCAATTAAAGGTTATGCTTTCATTATTCAATAGAGATACACCAGTTGATAATATCGATTTCCTACAAGCAGAAAAATTATCTGAAACAAATTAATAATTTAAATTTATAAATATGGCAAAAGAGATAACAAACATTGTTAAATTAGAGATTCAAGCAGGGAAGGCTACCCCAGCTCCTCCTATCGGTCCGATACTAGGTCAAGCAGGATTACCAATTCCACAAGTTTGCCAAGAATTTAACGCAAAAACAGCAGGCATGGGAGATGTTGTAGTTCCTTTTTCAATTACAGTATATAAGGATAGAAGTTACAAAATGACTTTAAAACAACCTACTGTTGCAAGTATGGTTAAAGCGAAAATCAAGATTCAAAAAGGATCTGGAACACCTAATAAGGATAAAGTTGGAAAGATAAGAAAAGGAGATTTAAAAGAAATTGCAGAAAAAAAACTACCTGACTTTAATACTAAAAAACTACCTTCTGCTATTAATATAGTTGCAGGAGTTGCTAAAAGCTTAGGTGTAGAAGTAATAGATTAATCAAAATATTAAGTTAAATTTGTATGAGTAAAAACGAAGTAAAAAAGATCACAGAAACTAAAACTCTAGATGAAGCAGTAAAGCTACTTCCAGAGGTTTCTAAATCTAAATTTGTAGGTTCTGTAGATGTAGATATTCTTTTAAACTTAAAAGATAAACAAAAGAAAGAAACTATAAGAGGAAGCGTAAATCTTCCAAACTCTTTAGGTGAAGAAAAGAAAGTTATCGTATTCTGCGAAGAAGCATACTTAAAGGATGCGTTAAGTGCAGGAGCTACAAAAGCTGGACTAGAAGACCTAATAGATGAAGTAATGAAAGGTGGAGTTGATTTTGATATTGTAATTGCTACACCAAGTGCAATGCCTAAGATGGCAAAACTTGGGAAAGTTCTTGGGCCAAAAGGTCTAATGCCTAATCCAAAAAATGGAACGATTACTACAGATATCGCTAAAAGCGTAGGTAGTTTCAAAGCAGGAAGATTAAATTTCAAGTCTCAAATAGACCATGGAGTAATCAGAATGAAAGTTGCTAAGGTAAACATGGATAGTGATAAAATAAAAGAAAATGTACTGGCTTTGCTAAAATCAGTTAATACTGAGGTAAAAAAAATGACAGCTACTCCATTCAAACAGGTTTCAATAAAACCTACGATGGGATCTATCATTAAACTCGATATTAATGATATAATGAAGCAGATGTAAGTTTAAAAATTGAATTTAATCCTACGAAGTTTTAACTTAGTAGGAAGTCGGAGACAGCAGGTACTAAAGAAATTTAGGTAAATCCAGCCGAGACCTAACAGACTTCAGTAGTCAGTTATAAGTTATCAGATTATTCTCTGAAAACTGTTACCTGAAGACTGAAAACTTAAAGGCACTCTCGAGTGTCTTTTTTTATTCGAAATTATTAAAGAATTTTCCCGAAAGGGTTAGTAATAGATCTTAATTTAACGAAATGGCTAAAAATAAAGTACAGAAGAAAAAATTGGTGAAAGAGTACCAAAATAAAATTGAAGCTTCTAAAGGTTTTATAGTTTTAAAACCAAACAAATTAACTCCAAATGAAGTTAATGAGTTTAGAAAAGAAGTTTATGATTTTGGTGCATCATTTAATATTGTAAAGAATACCTTATTCAAACTTGCACTAAAAGACGCAGGTGTTGAAGGATTAGGTGTTGAAGGTGGAGAATATTCTATTCTATTCCTTGGTGATAATTACATAAACGCAGCTAAAAGTTTAAAGAAATTTATTGAAACAGCTAAAACTAAGGAAAAAGAAGATAAATTAACAATAGTTACAGGTTATTTAGAAAATTCAGTACTTACAAAAGCTCAAGTTGTTGATCTATCAGAAATGCCGGATACAAAGACAAGTGTTGCAATGATTCTTGGAATCTTAGATAACGCTATGAGCGGAATTGTAAATGTACTAGAAGATTCACCAAGATCTATTGCTACAATATTAGATTTAGCGTTTAAGGATAAACAATAAGGATTTAAATTTAAGAACATTTGTTTTTAAATTAAAAATTAAAATTTATATATTATTTATTTAAAATGGCAACTGACAAAGTAACAAAGATTGTTGATTCAATCAAAGAACTAAGCGTTGTTGAAGCATTCGAGCTTAAAAAAGCTTTAGAAGAAGCTTTTGACGTAAAAGCAGCCTCACCTATGATGGGTATGGCAATGCCTGCAGCAGGTGCAGCTCCAGCTGAAGCAGCTGAAGAAAAAACTGAATTCGATGTTATCTTAAAAGCTGTTCCAGCAGATAAGAAAATCGGAATCATTAAAGCTGTAAAAGCTATTACAGGATTAGGCTTAAAAGAAGCTAAAGATCTTGTAGAAGCAGCAGCAGTATCACCAAAACCAATAAAGGAAGGTGCTAAAAAAGAAGAAGCTGAAGAGCTTAAAAAACAACTTGAAGCTGAAGGAGCTGGAGTTGAGGTGAAGTAAGTGAAACTACTTATTAAAAGGCGATCAAAATCATTTAATATAAAGAAATGTGAGGTCGCCTTTTTCTATTACAATTTATCAATTTAATACTTATAATAAGTTAGTTAGCTAATTTGTAATATACAATTTTTAAAATATTTTAAAGACTGTAGACTATAAGTTAATATCAAAATTATGGACGGAATCTGGAATATCTTATTACAATCGGGCTTGGATGCAGTTTCCTTGGATCAAGTAAAGCATCTTTACCTAGTAGTGTTTATGATATCTATAGTTGTAACAATTATAAGTATTGCAAGGTATGTGATTGGCTTTAAAAGTTTGAAGGTATATGTTCCAATAGTAACTACTTTTGCTTTCTACGAAATTGGATATCGTATGGGAGATAGTAATCAATTAGTTTTCTTTAGAGGTTTAGTATATGGATTAGTAATATTTACTTTAACGTTTATATTCTCTACTCTAGTATACAAATTGCTACAGAGATTTAGACTTCACTACATTCCAAAACTTTCGTTAGTTTTAACTGGTGTATCTACAAGCGTTCTAGTTCTAATATTTTTGATGATTTACTTCGAAAGAAATATATTTTTAAATGTAGCACCGTTTGTAGTAGTAATGATGATTATTGTAAGTGAAGAATTTATGGCCGTTTTAGCTAAGAAGAACTTTACATATACACTTTCTATAAGCATCGAAACATTATTGATTTCGGTAATAGCATTCATAATCATATCACTAGATATTATGCAAAAGGCTGTATTCAATTATCCCTACATAATTATAATCATAATTTTATTGAACATTTTAATTGGAAGATTTACTGGGTTACGATTTAATGAGTATTGGAGATTTAGAAACATC
Organism: Candidatus Dojkabacteria bacterium; assembly: GCA_040006935.1. Classification (GTDB taxonomy): domain Bacteria; phylum Patescibacteriota; class Dojkabacteria; order J137; family J137; genus JBDSRX01. Next base: position 497,492 of record JBDTVZ010000001.1, read on the forward strand.
CTATTAAATAAAGAAGATTATAAAACTGATGAGAAACCTAAGCCTACTGTTTAAAAATAGAAAGAAAGTATTAGGAAGAAACGAACGTCAGTTAGTCTTTATAAGACAAAACAATAAAAGACGTAGCGTTAAAATCGCAGATGACAAAACGCTTTCTAAAAAAATCCTTAAGAAAAATAATATTCCTGTTCCCGAACAAATAGCTGTAATAAAATCAAAAAGAGATTTAGAGAAATTTAACTTTGATTCTTTACCCAGCAGTTTTGTAGTAAAGCCGGTAATGGGTGTTAGAGGAAATGGAGTTGATATCTTCTATAACCGAGATAAGGAAGGACGATGGATTAGAGCCGATGGTACAAAAGCCTCTTTAGCAGATATTAAAGGCTTGTGTATTGATATAATTGATGGGAAATTCTCTCTTTTTAATCAATCTGATGTTGTTTTAATAGAAGAAAGAGTAAAAGCTCACAAAGATTTCAAGTACTACACTTACAAAGGGACTCCCGATGTAAGAGTGATTGTTTACAATAAAATTCCAATCATGAGCTATATTAGACTTCCTACTAAGGAATCTAATGGTAAGGCTAATCTAGATTTAGGAGGAATTGGAGCTGGTATTGATATGGCAGTTGGAAAAACTACTAATGCAATAATAGGAAAAGCCACACCTGTTGAATACATTCCTGGAACAAATTTAAGGATTTCAGGTTTAAAGATACCTAATTGGGACCAAATTCTAAAGTATTCTGTAGAGGCAAGTATGGCCACAGGATTAGGATTTGGAGCAATTGACTTCTTAATTGACAGGGAAAAAGGCCCCCTGATTGTTGAACTTAATGCACGGCCAGGATTGTCCATACAATTATCTAATAATGATGGTTTAAGATGGAGGCTAAAGAAGGCGCAGGGCATTAAAGTAAAGACAGTTGAACAAGGAGTTAGATTGGGAAAAGATTTATTTGGAGGAGAAATTGAGGAGGAAATTGAAACCATATCCGGTAAAAAGATGATTGGTATTACAGAAAACGTTACTCTCTACTCTCTTGATGGTAAATATTCAGAAGTTATAAAAGCCAAAATCGATACCGGTGCTGACAGTACAAGTATTGATACAGAACTTGCAAGAAGGTTAGGTTACGGAGATGTTATAGATGAGCTAATAAATAAACAAATTCCAGAAAATTTTGATAAAGATGAAGGGAAAGAAAGAATGAGGATATTAGACGAAGAATTAAAACCTAAGTTTGACTATCTTACAGATATTAGATTGATCAGCTCTAGCCATGGAATGAGTTTAAGACCAAGTGTAAAGTTGAGTATAGAGATAGATACTTATAAATATGAGACCTATGCTAATATTTTTGATAGATCCGGCTTAGATTACAAAATGATTGTAGGAAGGAAGTCTCTATATAAGTTCCTAATTGATCCTAGTAAGAAATAAATGAAAAAAATATTAGTAATCTCACAGAAAGAAAGCGAAGCATACCAAACTCTTGAGGAATTCTTACAAAGAAAATTCTTAGACAAAAGGATTTCATCTAATTTCTCTACTTATGCAGATGTAGAGATATACGTAGATAACCAAAGTAATGCAAATATTTTCATTAACGGAATAGACATATTAACTTTTGACTATGTCTATCTAAGAATCCCTCAGAAGAACTTAGAACTAGCAAACAGCATTGCCAAATTTCTTAAACACAATAATAAAAAATTTGGTGATTCTTATCTTGCAGCTCCTCAATATGGATATAAGCTTTTTCAATCAATATGTGCCAATATTAATAATATTATCCAGCCCAAGACAGTCTATTTTAATACTGCCAGATTATTAAATAATTATGAAAAAATTGTGAAATTTCTAGGAGAACCTTTTGTCATCAAAAGAACCTCTTCTGATAAAGGTAAAAATAATTTTATAATTAAAGATAAGAATGATTGGGCAAGAGTCTACAAGGAATTAAGTATAGACAAAAACCATATTTGTCAGGAGTGGATATCAAATTCAAAAGACTATAGAATTTTCTTGGAAAATTTTAAAATTGGTTCCGTCGAAACTAGACAAAGGATCGATAAGAGTGAGCATAGAAATAATGCTTCCTTAGGAGGGATAGAAGAGTTTATTAAACCTGAACAATTACCTCAAAATATAATTGAAGAATGTGAAAATTTAAGTACTATTTTCGGCTTAAATATATGTGGTTTGGACTTAATACAATCGGATGTAGATAACAAATTTTACTTTATAGAAGCAAACCATTCACCAGGCATTACTTACGATACTGTTGAGTCGGATGCATTATTTAGTAATATTATAAAAGAAATAGTTGAATAGAAAACTAATAGCTAAAAATATTGAAGATTTTTATTTAACTAATTTAAATCTTCTTAAGCCAGAAAAAAGATTTCATTTACTATCTAGACTATACCTTTCGACAAGAAATTCTAAATATAAAAAACTCTTAAACCTATATAAATCAGATCTAATACCTACTAATTTAGAAGAATTCCTAAAAGAACTTTTAAATAATAATTACATCGATAGACATCTTCTAGTAGAAGGGAAAAGGAGTCAGTATTTGCAAGAATACCCCGAAATTTCTAAATATAATAAAGTATTTTTTCTCAATTTCTTTCTAAAACAAATTTACGGCATAAAAATAGCTAGAATTATCAATAAAGATTTAAATAAAATTCAAGTATTAGCATATTTTAATAAACTGATATTAGATCCAGATGCTCTACGGATACTCTCCTCAGTTGCAGTTAATTTCTTGTTCCAAGCAAATCGATATCTCAAACTCAATAAAGAGAAAAAATTGTTAAATATTATATTTCGCATTGTTAAGAATATCGATTTCAATAGAATGGATGATATTGAAAAGAAACAATTAGCTTATATGGTTACCCATACCATTATTAATATTTCAGATATGTATAGCAACCTAGCCATAAATAATCCAGATATGTGTGAAGGGTTATTGTTGCATTTAGAAGAAAAAATGATGCCTTCTATAGATTCATTTACAGTAGATGTATTAATTGAATTATTAGTATGTTGGAAACTATTAGATAGAAAATCAAAATATGAAAAAATATTATTAGAAATTGTTTTAAATGCTTATAAAAGTGAAACCCATTACTTAGTTGAGTCGAAATATGAAATCACTCATGCAGTAATGAATGATCTGAACGGATCTGAGCATAGAAATATTTTATTTATATTACTTTATAAAATTAATGGAACCAGAAACTAACACTTCTAATCAAAGACTCCAAAGTTACAATGAAAGTTTCAAAAAATATAACGGTGGAATAAAATCACTTCAGTGGAAAGGATATAACTCAGCGGCTGCTCGTTACAAAGCATTAATTCAAACTATAAATTTTGAAGGTAAATCTCTATTGGATTTAGGTTGTGGTTTTGGAGACATTATTCCATTTATAAAATCAAAAGCAGAAAATTTTGAATATAATGGATACGATATTAATTCAAATTTCATTGAGGAAGCTAGAAAAAGATACCCTGATGGAAATTATCATTTTGAGGTAAAGGATATTATTAATGAGGTAGAAGAATTCTCAGACTTTGACATTATTATAGTCTCAGGGGTATTTAACTCAAATCTGTATGATAATGATGAGTACTTAAAGAATACAATAAAAACATTATTTACTAAAACAAAAGAAGTTTTAGCATTTAATATTACGGGGTCCATTAATTTAAAAAGTATAGAGAAGAAAGAGAATTCTCGAGTAGTTTATAGAGACGGTTACGATATGATTAATTTTTGTAGAGAACTCTCTTCAAGAATAATATTCAGACAAGATTACAATCCAAAAGATTTTACAATTATTGTTTCTAAAGAAGATTAGCTAATTTTAGCACTCCTCCTAAACTCATCAATATTACTCAATACATAAATTAAACCATTTGCCACACTTGTTAGTGGATCCTCTACAACAAATGCTGGGATTCCTATGGATTTTGTAAATAGTTCATCAATACCACTCAACATAGCTGTCCCACCGCTAAGAGCCATTCCTCTATCTATTAAATCGGCCATGATTTCTGGTGGAGTTCTATTCAATACTCTTTTCACTGCATCTATAATTTGATTTAAAATTATTCTAATTGGCTCTACAAGTTCATTTGTCCTTAAAGCTATTATCTCAGGCTGTCCGGTTTTAGAATTTTTCCCACTTACTTCCATTACCAAATCATTCTTAGGACTTACTTGCATAGCAGAACCTAATTTTATCTTAATACTTTCCGCTGTTTGCTCACCGATTATTAGATTATGTTTATTTTTTACATAGGAAATAATAGCTTCGTTAATACCATCTCCCGCAGTCTTTTGTGACTCATAAGATACGATACCGTTTAAGGACAACACAGCTATTTCTGATGTACCGCCGCCAATATTTACAATTAAATTACCCGCAGCAGTATGGATTGGTAATTTTGCTCCAATACTTGCAGCCACAGGTTCGGGCAATAAATATATTCGCCCAGCTCCTACAGAATGTAGGGCTTGAATAATAGCTCTTTCCTCTACTGAATTAATTCCAGCTGGAACACATACCATAACCTCTGGTTTGATTAATCTTACTCTTCCTAGTGCTTTGTCAAAGAACTTTCTTAAGAGTGCTTCAGCGAGCCTATAGTTCGAAATTCCGCCATTCTTTAATGGTCTTTTAGCTTCTAAACCTTCCGGAACTTTCCCTAGCATTTCTTTAGCTTCTTGCCCTACTGCTATTACTTTTTTCTCGCTTGGCGAAATTGCAACAACTGTTGGTTCTCGGACAACTATTCCTTTTTTACTATGAATAATTACACAATTAGCTGTACCAAAATCAACAGCTAATTTGGGTTTTTGAAAGATTTCGAGATTTAATTTCATAGTGAGATTATACAATAAATCATATTGCATAAATTTATAAGTATTTATAGAATTATAGCCAGTAGATTTATTACGCATAAATCCTACTTCATAAATCTTAAATCCATTTTATGTTCATAGTTCTAGATTCTATTGATGGTGCAGGTAAAGGCAAACAAAGGGAAGTTTTGATCGAATATCTTTCTAAAAATCTTAAGATTGAATTAGAAACAGAAGGTTTCCCTGTTCATAATGAATTTTATGCAAATGTAATTCATCCTTGTCTTCAGGAGGAGAAAAGTATGAATGGCCCTTCGTGGGTTTTATCTTACCTGTTGGATAAAACATTAGTTGCTCCTAAGATTGAACCTTTCGTGAAATCAAAAAATAATTTATTTATAGCCGATGGATACCTTACTACAACGATAGCTTATCAATCTTTACTTATGAAACAAGTTAAGTTAAATAAGTTAATTAAATATTCTGAAGATTTTCAAATACCAAAACCTGACATTGCAATATTTATTGATGCGGATCCAGAAGTTGCTTTTGAAAGAAAGAGAAAAGAAGAAGGTCACAATGAAGGTTTGGATATGTTTGAAAAAAGTTTAAAGAAGCAAAAGAAACTTCAGGCTATCTTTAATAAAATGGTAGATAAACAAATATATTGTAAATGGGTTCGTGTTGATGGAAACGGAAGTATTAATGAAGTTTTAGAAAACATAATTCAAGTTCTAAAAGATAATGATATAATCACGTTACAAAAACGAACCTGATATGTCTAACCTGGAAGATGTATTTAAGACTTAGCTAACAATTAACTACTACAATATTTTTTATTAATTAAAATTATGAAAAATCATCACGAAAGATCATTAGTGATATTAAAGCCAGACTCGATTCAAAGAGGTTTAGCAGGAGAAATTATTTCTAGATTCGAAAGGAAAGGACTTAAGATTGTTGCGATGAAAATGGTTTTACCAACACTAGAGCAAGCTCAAAAACATTACAATCAACCAGAAAGCGCAATGATGGCTCTAGGAGAAAGAACATTAGCAGCATATAGAGAAAAAGGCATTGAATTTGGGAAAGAGCCTATGGATATTGCAAGAGATATTCAAAAGAAATTACTTAAATACTTAGCAACTGGACCTGTTGTAGTAATGGTTATTGAAGGTGCTCATGCAATTGCACATGTTAGAAAAATTAGAGGAGCAACAAATCCACTAGCGGCAGATGTAGGTTCTATAACTGCAGACTACACTATCGATTCTTACTTTATTGCAGACGAAGGTGAAAGAGCAATTAGAAACCTAGTACATGCATCCGGAACTCCAGAAGAAGCAGAACAAGAGATTAAAGTTTGGTTTACCAAAGATGAAATTTATGAATATGACTTAGCAATCGAAAAGATTCTTTACGATACCGCTTGGGAGAAACAAGATTAAGATTTGTAATGTATTTAAAAAGGCTGAGTAAAATCAGCTCTTTTTTAAAATCTTTCTAGATCAGTTATATTCTCTTCAAAGTTAATTTGCACCTTACCTTTTCCAATCTCGTCAAAATATTTCTTTACTGAAGGTAGCAATAAGTTACCCAGTGATTTTATCTCATTTATTGTTTTCCAAACATTCTCAGATTCTAATGTTTTTTCTAAGAGGTCTCCTTCGTAATCCAAAACTTCAAATTGATGAAAGAAAGCATCATGAAGGAATTTTCCAGACCCTTTTTCTAGATCTATCCATCTTGCTACACCAATCAAATGAGATTTTGTCACCTCAAGACCTGTTTCTTCGAACACCTCTCTCGTCATTGTTGATTCCAGTGTTTCACCTGCCCTAACTTTACCAGTCACAAAACCATACATACCTAAAAAAGGATGCTTCAATCTTTTTGACATTAAAATTTTATCCGAGTTTTCTTTATTTCGAATTAGAGTCCAAATACTAACCTTAGGGGTTATTTCTTTTTTATTTGATTCTATATCCAAGAAAGATACGAATTGTTTACCTTCTGTTGTTAAAAAATAACCACTGTTATCCTTATCTATATATCCTAACCGTATTAAGGTTTTCAAATGATAATTTAATTGATCCATAGGAATGTTTTCGAAACCTTCTATTTCACTGAATTTCTGCCTGTCTGCTTTAGCAAGACTAACCAAGATTTTGACTTGTAGGTAATGAGGCATTTCGTTCTGATTCATATTTAGAAATTAAGATATAAATATAATACTCTAAATCACTCTCAGTAAGAATAAATTTGAATTCTTTTGCATAGTCATAAACCTCTCTTCCTTTGACATCCTCACCTGATTTTAATCTTGTTATAATATAAGGAATTACATAACTATCCACTAAATTTTTTTCATTACGAATATTCCTGTTAAAGAATTGAATATCTTCGTCTTCTACTAAACCATAAGACAAGTAATCCATTCCTAATCTTTGTAGTTTAAAATCATATTGATCCATAGATTTATTTAATAAATATACCTGTGATTATCTTATGATATTACTGAAAGTACTATAGAAATCAATTTCTATTGTTTTTATGAAGAATATTAAATTGACCCCACTGGGAATCGAACCTAGATCTGAGCCTTAGGAGTGCCCTGTTCTATCCGTTGAACTACGGGGTCAATTAGATAGGATTATATCATTACCAAAAGGACCGCACAAAATCTTTATGTGGTGTAGCCTGCCCTGAGCTTGTCGAAGGGGTGCGGTATGACCTCACCCTAACCCTCTCCTTAAAAGGAGAGGGAATTATTTGTAGGGGACGCAGATCTGCGTCCCCTCATTAAGTGCCACGCCAAGGAGTAATCCAACTCGAGTAGACAAAACTGCAACACGATGAAATGAGGTGGTAATGTCAAGAAAATAATGATGACAATTTCTAATGAGGAACGTATGGAGCTGGGTCTATAAAGCTTGTAGAACCTAGCCTTAAACTAAAGTGCAAGTGAGGTCCTGTACAATTTCCTGTACACCCCACGGCCATGATTACATCTCCGGCATTCACATAAGTTCCAGAGGTTACATACACCTGAGATGAATGATAGTATAGAGTATAAACTCCATTACCATGGTCAATTGCCACCATATTACCTTGCCCTCCATCAGCCCAACCTGCATAGTAAACTCTACCTGCGGCAGCTGCTACAACAGGACATCCATAAGCAGCTGAGAAATCAATTCCATCATGCAAACCATAGATATATTGCCCAGTGAATCCTCTCGCGATAGAATATCCACAAACCATCGGATTTATAAAGCTAATATTAGCTAATGCACCGTAATCGACGTTAGGGTTAACGTAATAGTATATTGGTTGTGGTCTTGCTGGGGCAGGCAACGAACCATTTGGTATAAATATTATCCCATTTACTGGTAAATCGTAGTTAGGTGGACCTAATTGGTTTAGTTCGATAACCTGGAATCTATCGCCCGATGTTTTTGAGAGAACAGACTCTAACGTATCTCCTGACTGTACAGCATAAAGGACTCCATTTATTTCAGGAATTTGTAAAGTTTCTCCGCTTACGAAAGTTTCTGAATAATAATCAATTTTTGATTGATTTGCCCATTTAATTGTGTCTTTACTAACTCCAAAAGCTGCTGCAATACTATCAAGATTATCGTTATTGTTAGTTGTATATTTTGTTACTTTGTAATTTATATCTGAATTGTTTGAAGTTACAGTAGCTATTCCAACACCTTGTTCAAGTGAGTCTACATTCCCATTGTTAGCATAAATGTACTTAGCAGAGAGTGCATTCGATTCTCCTACAAATGTTAATCTATTTAATAGTCCTGTTAGGAAAAACAGTACTGTTAAAAAGATTATAGTTACATGGAAATATCTAGTATAAAAATTGGTTCTTCCCCAGAAAGATCTAACCAAGAAGAATGATTTTATACTTGAAAATACAGTGGCAAACCTACCCGGTAAACTTATTATGATTTTGAAAAGGAATTTGAGTATTTTTAGTAGGAAAGCTCCTATTCTGGGTAAATTTTTAATACCAATCTTTATATACTTGTAAACGAATGCAAAAAATCTCTTAAATATAGAGAGGATGGCCTTTTTATCTATTTTATTGCCTAGATTTTTGACTTTATTTATCAAATTTTGCACTTATTATTATAACATAATGTCATTGCGAGGAATGTAATGTAGCCTGCCCTGCTTGCCTGCCTCCTTGGCTGCCTTTGGCATGCAGACATGGAGCTTGTTGAAGTGAAGCAATCCCGTGACCTGGTTTCCCGACGGGATTGCTTCACTTCGCTCGCAATGACAACAAAACTTAAATACTCTCGTGAAGTGTTGCTAGGAATTCTTCGTTAGTTTTAGTCTTTTTTAATCTTTCGATTAAAACCTCAGCTGGGTTTGTATTGGATTCAGATCTAATTGCATCTAACATTCTAACTACTCTCCAAATGGAAGCTCTGACATCTGGGGCTAATAATTTATCTTCGTTTCTTGTATAAGATGAATTAACATCAATTGAAGGATAAATTCTTCTTTCTGCTAACCTTCTATCTAATTTAACTTCCATGTTACCCGTACCTTTGAATTCCTCAAAGATAACTTCATCCATTTTCGAACCTGTATCTACAAGAGCAGTTGCGATGATAGTTAAACTACCACCATTTTCCATATTTCTAGCAGCTCCAAAGAATTTTTTAGGTGGGAAAATAGCAACTGGATCAAAACCTCCGGATAATGTTCTTCCTGATGGTGGTGCAATGATATTGTATGCTCTAGCTAACCTTGTAATACTATCCATTAAAATAACAACATCTTTTCCGTACTCTACTAATCTTTTTGCTCTTTCAACAGCCATTTCTGCAATTTTTGCGTGTAATTCTGGTTGCTCGTCAAAGTTTGCAGCAATAACCTCTCCTTTTACAAATCTCTGTAAGTCAGTAACTTCTTCTGGTCTTTCTGCAACTAGTAAAACTATTAAGTGAATTTCTGGGTGATTTGCAGCAATTCCTGCAGCAATATCTTTAAGTAACCAAGTTTTCCCAACTTTTGGTGGAGCAACGATCATACCTCTTTGTCCTTTACCAATTGGACAAATTAGATCGATAATTCTTGTAGAAAGTGTATGCTGATCTGTTTCTAATTTAATTTGCTCATCTGGGTAAATTGGAGTTAAGCTGCTAAAAGAGATTCTTGCAATAGCTTTGTCCGGGCTAAATCCATTAATAGCTTCAACTTTTAGAAGGCTTAAGTATCTCTCGCCTTCCTTTGGTGGTCTTGCTTGTCCTGAAACGAAGTCACCTTGCCTTAAGTTAAATCTTTTAATTTGAGAACCAGAGATGTAGACGTCATTTTCGCCAGGAAGCATCGTTGGAGATCTAAGTACCCCATGGGTATCTTTAATGAGCTCTAAAAAGCCTTCAGCGAAGATATTCCCACCTCGTTTGGTTTCTTCTGCAACTATAAGGAGAATTAAATCATGTTTCTTGTAATCTTGAAGATTTACTATATTTAAGTCTGCCGCAAGCTTTCTTAAATCTGCTAAAGTTTTGCTTTCTAGGTCTTTAATACTAGTTGACTTCACAATCGTGTCTTTGTTTGTCGCCATAAAAATTTATTAATATTTACTAAAATTTATTTAAAATTGTTCCGCTAGTATCTAATTGGCTTATTTTTAGGTATAGCGAAATTAAGAATCTGTATAACTGGAAAGGAAAAAATATATGTTGAGAGAATAACATTAGAAGTATAACAGTCTGAGAAATTAATGCAAGTGATAAATTTTCTTGCCTAATCCAAGAGTCCAGTAAGTTTTTAGACGCTAGGCCTAAAATGTACGCGAACCAGACTCTGGGATTAAACAAGAATTCTGACGTAGCGAAAATATTAGCTCTTCCTAAAATCCAGTAAGTATCTTTACGTAGTAAAGATTGTACGCGAACTAGACTTTGGGAAGAAACAATACTTTTTTAAAAGATCAATATTATTATACCCTATAATCTTATTTAGTCAAGTCCTATAGTAATATTTTGTGGGAGGTGGAGAAACTTAGAGGATGAGTTACGGGATATGTTGACTGGATGATAAAATTAATCTTTAAAAAGTAACATCAATGGATTTACTAATCGCCCGTAGCTCTTCTTCTCCCCTGCTCAAACCCATTAATTCTACTTAAAGTAGAATTAATGGGTTTCCTCAGACTTATCCACTTACAAAATCTTAAACGTAACATTTTGATTATCCATCCGGGCACTTAGCTTCAAGAAAGACTTCCTTTTCTTTGGAAGCTTTGTATTAAGCAAAAATTCAGCTAGCTTATTTTCTATCACTTCCTGTACTTTTCTCTTTAAATTTCTAGCTCCATATTCCTTACTATAGCCTTCTTGGTTTATATAATCCAAGATATCTGAAGATACATCTAATACTATTCCAGTTTTCACTAATCTAAGTTTTAGATCATCTACGAGAATTTTTGTTATTTCCTTACAATCTTCTTTATTTAAGCCTCTGAATATATCAATCAGGTCTATTCTATTTAGTAACTCTGGCCTTAAATCCTGTCTTAGCTCTTCCATAATCTTATCTTTCATATCCTGATACGCTACATCAATAACCTCTTTATCTTCAGTACTTAACTGAATGTCAAAACCTAACTTGTTATCATTTGAAACTTCCATTGCTCCTATATTCGAAGTCATGATGATGATGCAGTTTTTTAAACTAACTTTTAAACCCTTACCATCAGTTAGCGTCCCCTCATCAAGTATCTGAAGAAGTAAGTTTAGAGTATCTGGATGAGCTTTTTCTATTTCATCGAAAAGTATTACAGAATAAGGCTTTCTCTTTACGAAAGTTGTTAACTGGCCTCCTTCTTGGTAGCCAATATATCCTGGTGGAGCTCCTATTAACTTTGCAGAACTATGCATTTCCATAAACTCGCTCATATTTATTTGATGCATCAAACTCTCAGATCCAAATAGTTCTCTTGCTAAAGATTTAGCCAATTCTGTTTTTCCTACACCTGTTGGCCCTAAGAAGAGGAAAGATGCCAACGGCTTATTCTCTCCGCCTAATCCCAGATGTGATCTCTGTATCGCTAATGATACATTTTCCACAATTCTATCTTGACCGACAATTCTTTTTCTAATTTTTTCTGACAAAGTTTTTAGTCTTTTATCCGAAATATCACTTGCTGCAATAGGGATTCCTGTCCAATCCACTACAATACTTTCAATTAAGTCTACAGTTACTGTCTTGGAAGTTCTTTTTTCTACTTTAAACTTCCCCTCTACTGTACCCTCTATTTGCTCAATAATCTTTTCCTCCTCCTCTTTATATTTCGCTGCACTTGCAAAGTCAGATTTCTTGAGTGAAGTTTCTTTTTTAGATTGAGCTTCCAGAAGGGCTGTTCCTAATTTATTTAACTCTGGCTCCATAGCAATTTCCCTACCGATTTTTACACTTGCTGAAGCTTCATCTAGAAGGTCTAAAGCTTTATCCGGGAGGTAACGATCTTGAATGAATTTTGCAGATAGCTCTACAGCCGTGTCCACCGCTTCAGGTTGAATTTTAATATTATGGTAACTCTCAAATTCTGGGACAACTTTTCTAATAACTTCTTTTGCATTTTCAATACTTAATTCGTTTACATATATCGGCTGAAACCTTCGTGTTAATGCTGGATCCGTTTCGAAATATTTTGTATATTCATCATGAGTTGTTGCTCCGATTACACTTAAAGATCCTGAAGTTAAATAAGGTTTTAGAATGTTTGCAATGTCTAAAGAATCTCTAGCTCCTGCACTTCCAGCACCAACAATCATATGAATTTCGTCGATGAAAATGATTGTATTACCTTCCGCTATAGCTTCGTTAATAACTCCAGTAATTCTTTCTTCTACATCTCCTCTAAGTTTTGCACCAGATAAAATTGATGCAATGTCTAAGTTTAAGATCTTTTTATTTAGGAAAGATGCAGGAACTTTTTTATCTACAATTCGATTTACAAAGCCTTCCACTACAGCAGTTTTACCTACTCCAGCCTCTCCAACCAAGATTGGATTATTTTTACTTTTTCGAGCTAAAATGTGAATTAATCTATCAATTTCTTTATCTCTTCCAGATATTTGACTAAATTCCATAGACTCTGCCTGTTCGTTCATGTTCCTTGCAAAGAAAGGCATTACGCTTTGATCCATCATCGACTGTTTTGGCATTTGACCCAAGTTTGGATAAGTTGCTGTAGAAAGAACTGTGTTCTTGACAGAATCATAGGTGATTCCTAATTTTTTAAATTCTTCGATAAAATCGATATTTAGCTTAAACATTGAAAGTAGTAAATGCTCACTTCCAACATAAACATGCCCAAGTTCAAAAGAAACTACAAAACTATCATTGATAATATTTTTAAGTTCGTCTGAGAAAGTTATTTGCTTTTTTAATTTTGCTTTTGAATTAATTTCTAAGTGAACTACAAGTTCTGATTGAATTCTAGCCTTGGTACTTTCAATATCTACACCAAGTCTATTCAAAACTTCAAAAACTATCCCAGTGCCGTCAGAAATTAGTGCAAAAAAGAGCTGTAAGGCTCCAAATTCCTCATATTTATACTCTCTACTAATCTCACTGCCTCGATTAATATACTTTCGAGCATTAAGCGTTAATCTATTAATTCCTTTGTTAAAATCTTTATCCATAAAAAAAGTTAAGAGTTAAGGAGTTGCGAGTTACGGGTTGATCATAGTTACTCGTTTCTGGTTGCGGGTTTCTGGTTAGAATAAAATTCGAGATTCAACTAGAAACCAGGAACTAGTCCACTAGAAACTAATTTTAAATTATATAACATAGCAGGTCGAGTTGTCACCTGCTAAACAACTAGAAATCTTGGCGAGCATGCGAGCCCTAGATTTCTGTTGTCCCGGACGAACCCCGCATTTATTGCGGAGAAGATCCGGGATCTATATACAGAAGATTCTAACCATATGGACCTGCAAAGATGCAGGATGAGAAGCATAGCTTCGAAGACATGCAGATTTGTACCTAGGGCACAAAGTCCTTATCCTGGTTTTGGTGCGGTAGACCTCACCCTAACCCTCTCCTTAAAAGGAGAGGGAATCTTAACTCTCGTTGTCATGGTGAGGTTCTCCGCCTGCCTCTTGTATAAAATAAGTAACTCTACCAAGGGGGGCAGGTCGAACCATGACTATACAGCTATAAATCTTAGCGAGTCTACGAGCTTTAGATTTATGTTGGCTTTAGCCCACCCGTTTTCTCTCTTGGCAGTTTATTACTGCATGAAATTGGATTACTCTTGGTAGTGGCACTTTAGAAAGGGACGCAGATCTGCGTCCCCTACGAATCTCAAAATCTGCAAATCTACAAAAATGCAATGTCATTGCGAGGAATGAAATGACGAAGCAATCCCGTCGGGAAACCAGGTCACGGGATTGCTTCGCTTCGCTCGCAATGACACGTAAAGTAGTAGGCTGTAACACAGCCTGGTCTAAATGCTGAATTTACGCAAAACTCAGGCTTTTATACATGACAGATCTCAACCATGCTGCCGTCAAGAGGCGACAAATATTCCAAAATATGATATAATATAGATGTATTTATGCTAACGCTAAGTACAAAATGGACTTCGTGTTCATGAACATTAAAAACCGAGCGTATATTATCCATCACGATTAGGAGTTAACGACTATTAATCGTGATGGATAAACCTATAAAAGGAGATACCTATGTCCGAAACTGAGCTAAAAGTCTTGCGGAAGCTTCTTTTGCTGGGAGGATTAATCATCTGGTACTTCATAATGTTTATCAGATGGGTTAGAAAAAGCAACCCAAGTATGCAAGATGTACTTCTGCTCTTGGCAAGATTCTTCCCAGTCGGATTTTTCGCAATCTACGGTATCCTCTCACTTTAGAGTGAGAGGAAAAGGTTGAGATCAAATGATTTCAACCTTTGGTTTACTTTTATATACGCTCGGTAAACCTTAAAATTTAAAAAGAGTCCCGTAACAACGGGACTCTTTTCTTTTCTATTGAATCTCTAAATTATTTAGCTTCCTCAGCACTTCCTAATAATTTAGTTAGTTCATCCATTTCTCTAGAAGAATCTACAGAAGCTGTTTCTGATTCCCCTTCTTTCTTCTCTCCAGCAGCTGTTACTCTCTTTAATGAAAGACCTAAATGTCTGTCATCGTTTGAGATTGAGATAATCATTACTTTAATCTCATCTCCAACTTTAACAACTTGAGATGGGTGCTTTACTAATTTATTTGATAGTTCTGAAATATGAACTAAACCGTTTAATCCATCTTCGATTTTTACGAATACTCCGTAATCTGCAACAGATTTAACTTTTCCATCAACAATTTGTCCAACTTTGTATTTCTTTACAATGTTTTTCCATGGGTCTGAAAGCATTCTCTTAATTGAGTATGCAACTCTCTTTCCTGCGTCTTGTAATCCTAATACTTGAACATCAACAATGTCTCCAACTTTAAAGAAGTCGCTTGGATTTGTAACTTTATCCCAAGAAATTTCTGAAAGGTGAACAAGTCCTTCAAGTCCTTGTGCGTTAACGAATAGACCGAATGGTGCAATTCCTGTAACTTCTCCTTTAAGAATATCTCCAACTTTAAGTGCGTTAAGAGTTTCGTTTCTTTGTTTAAGATCAGTTTCTGAGTAAACGGATTTTTCTGAAAGAATAACTTTATTCTTTTCTTTATTAATTTCCATTACTTTTACTTGAAGTTCTTCTCCGATCATTTCTGCTAATTTAGATTGAAGTGCTTTAACTGCATCTCCTTTCCCAGCATAAGAATCGTTTGTGTAAATTCTGTTGTTTTTAAGTTGAGAACTTGGAACAAATCCTCTAAGTCCTTCGTTAATTTCAACAATAACTCCTCCAGTGTTTGCTTCGATAACTTTAACGTTAAGAACAACTTGGTTTAATTTAGCTTGTTCTAGTTCATGCCATCTTAACTCTGCTCCTGTTCTTCCAACTGATAGTTGGATTTGTCCTTCTTCGTTTTCTGGACTTAGAACGAAAACTAAAACTTTATCACCAACTTTTCTTTTAATTCTTTTTCCGTTTAATTTTAAATGTCTCCCTGAAACAATACCTTCAGCTCTACCGCCTAGGTCTACTATAAGCTCACCTTCAGTTTCGCTCATTACTGTTCCTTCTACGATTTCTCCTTTAGTGAATGTTTTTGGCATTGACATGCCGTCTAGCATATCCTCTACCTTCTTTTGCATCTCTTGTTTAGCTGATGCTTTGGAAGCTTGTCTGCCGTTAGGCATGATTTTTTTTGTCATAGTTTGTATCTGATCTATAGCTTAGGTTTTTCTTTTTCAAGAAAGACTATAAATCCCTTTCATAATTAAAATATACCTTGTTAGGCTTTGAAATTATAGCAGAGAGTGTGCTAGATTTACAAATCTACGCAGTCTTTTTCTCTACTTTCTTAGAATCTTTAAAGCTAATAAATTCGTTCATCAACTGTTCCTCTGTGACTGACTTATCGTAATTTTTGATAGATATATAGTCTAGGAAATCCTCCATCTCCTCAGAATCTTCGGTAGATCCTAAACCCCAAGTATCAATCAAAAAATCAGCAAGCACTGCACTAAACTTTTTATTTGAAATTGAAGAAGAGTAAGGAATCAGTTTAAAATTGGATGATATACCGCTAGGAATTTTAACACCATTAGTCTTAAGGTAACGTTCAAATTCTTCTTCTGCTTGGATAGTCTCCTTTACATCATCATCAATTAGCCCTGGTCTTCGTAGCAATCCTTTAATTTCGGGCATAAATTAAAATTAATTTTGTAGTGTCAAAGCCATATTGTTCTGCGTAATCTTAATGCTATCAATTTTCACACCGTCAGTGTAATCGTTAAGTGAACTATTAATTTCTTGATTTGCAGAATCTAGAACAGATGGGACATTTACAAAGCCATCTAAAAAAGGATTTCCAGTTGTAAAGCTTTTTATTGCAACTGTTTTACCATCTGGTGATGTTACAACTTCAACCTTAGCAACTACTCCTTGAAGTAAAGATAAATCTATTGGTGTATTTGTAGGAATTTGTGAGGTTGGATCTTGTTTTGCAGTATTTATTAAACCTCCAACATCAATTTGAGCTGTAAGTAAATTATCCTCCATACCAACAGAAATATATGGCAAATAATTACTAATATCTTGTCCAGAATTAGAAGCAATTAAATAAACAAGTTCATCAGGGGCCAAATTTAATACTACTTTAGAGCCAGGTGGAAGTGAATCTAATTGTGCTTGTACATCATCTAATTTAGCTTGAGCTTTTGCTGATTCTTGTTTAATTACTGCTGGATCGGAACTAATATTTTTAGTTGGAGTTACAGTTTGAGAACCATTTTTAAATACCGTTGGTAAAACTTGGGTTAGTACTTGAGGTGCAAAAAAGAATAAACCTGCAGAAACAGCCACACAACAAACTAAAAGTAATAAACAACCACATCCACAAATTAGAAGCCAATTCTTACCGGACTTTTTTTCAGAAGTTTCTGTTGTAGTTTTACTTTCTGTTTTAACTTCACTTGTTGGAGTTACTTCTGATTTAGATACTTCTGTGGTTTCTTTTACTGTAGCCGTTTCTGGTGATTTATCCATAGGAAAGTTTTTTGAAAAATACTACTTGAATAATATCACATGCAATTTCACAATATTATATAATTACTAAAATATTTCATTTAATCCTTCACATGAACTTTTCCAATGAGCAACTGCCTGGTTATACTATTACTGAATTTACAAGTTTAGATGATGCTGAGTGGAAAGCAAAAGTCGAGTCAAGTATGGATAAAGAAACCAAGTGGGATAAACTGGTAGAAAATGGTGGTTTGGTCAAAGTAGAAGGTGACTATACATGGACAATGGGTGCGAATCCATGTATGGGAGCTTTAGTAAGCGTAGATAACGAACTGTACATTCTACATTCAAGAGCCTGGAAATTAACCGATGAACAAATTAAATTTTTAGAAGAAAATGATTTCGATTATGGAGTAGTTGGAGGAGGACACAGAGGTTTAAGAGAAAATAAAGAATTATTTGAAAAGAAAGGTATAAAAATTCTTAAAAATCCCGATACTCGTGAATACACTACGGAAGAAATAGAAGTAACTGTAGATTTTAGGATTGCTGTCCAAGGGAATCAGATATCTTACGGATATTTTAATGGAGGTGACAAGATATAGAGAATTAAATCTCACTATCATTAAAATCTATTAATACCAACTCTTCTCTCTTACCTTTTTGATAGGTAAAGCGCAGATAATCGCCTGAATAAACCTAAGATTCCAGTTATTTTTGAAAGAGTGAAAAAGCCGTAAAAAAACCTCAATTTCTTGAGGTCTTTTTAATTCCGGCGATTACCTATTTTCCCGACAGGGTATCCCATAAGTATCTTCGGCTCAACTCTGTTTCACAGTCAAGTTCGGAATGGGTTTGTGTGGTGCCAGAGCGATACTATCACCGGACAAATTATAGTTAAGAGTTAATAGTTAACAGTTAACAATGATTTGTCTAATGACAGAATCAATATTTAATTTTTAAAAATCCTAGCTAATATTAATATTCTTAACTTCTTCACTATTAATTATTAACTATTTTAATTTCTAGAAACTGAATAGAAGCTCTCAGGTCTAAGTTACAGGCTTTCAGTCCAAAGACTTAAATACCTATAACCTAAAACCTGAAAGAAATAATCGAAAATTTTTGGTTTATTAGTACAACTCGACTAAACACATCACTGTGCGTACATCTGTTGCCTATCAACCTGGTAGTCTTCCAGGAACCTATAACGAATTTTAATCTTGGAGTTGGCTTCCCACTTAGATGCTTTCAGTGGTTATCCTAATAATAACGTAGCTACCCAGCTATGCTCCTGGTGGAACAACTGGTGCACCAGAGGTTACCTCACCTTGGT
The DNA here is from genome assembly GCA_040006935.1 of Candidatus Dojkabacteria bacterium. Lineage (GTDB taxonomy): Bacteria > Patescibacteriota > Dojkabacteria > J137 > J137 > JBDSRX01. Next base: position 516,345 of record JBDTVZ010000001.1, read on the forward strand.
CCTTGCGTACTAAAAGTGAATCTCCTCAAAATTCGAACGCCCACACAGGATAGAGACCGACCTGAATTACTTCGGTCTGAACCCAGCTCGCGTACCACTTTAATCGGCGAACAGCCGAACCCTTGGGAGCTGATACACCCCCAGGATGTGATGAGCCGACATCGAGGTGCCGAACCTTGCCGTCGCTATGAACGCTTGGGCAAGACTAGCCTGTTATCCCCAGCGTAACTTTTATCCTTTAAACAATCGCGCTTCCATGCGCTACGAAAAGGTCACTAAGCCCTACTTTCGTAACTGCTCGACTTGTGAGTCTTACAGTAAAGCCACCTTATGCCTTTATACTCTTCGGTTGATTTCCATACAACCTGAGGTGACCTTAGGAATCTTACGTTACT